>DVLU01000062.1 GCA_018715365.1 Candidatus Ornithomonoglobus intestinigallinarum
GGCAATGGCACTATGCGCGGGCCTTATCGGCGGCTGCGCTTCAACGGAAAACACAAACGGCACGGACAGCGCGGCGGACGGAGCGTATAAAATAGGCGTTTTAAGATATGCCGACCACCCGTCGCTTGAAAACTGCCTTGAGGGCTTCAAGCAGGGTCTTGACGAAGCCGGCATAAATTACGAGCTTGATTCGCAGTCGGCAAAAAACGACGACGCAACAAACACGCAGATAGCGCAGCAGTTTGCCGCAAAGCGTATGGACCTTGTTTGCGGCATCGCAACGCCGTCGGCTCAGGCGTGCTATAACGCGTGCTATGAAGCCGGTATCCCCGTTATATTTAACGCTGTATCCGACCCCGCGGCGGCAAACCTTGCCGAGAGCGAAACACAGGCGCTTGAGGGCATAACGGGAGTTTCGGATAAGCTGCCGGTTGACGAGCAGCTCAAGCTTATACGCGAAATGATGCCCGATGCCAAAAAGATAGGCATACCGTATACAACAAGCGAAGCAAATTCCGTTTCAACCGTTGAGGAATATAAATCAAAGGCCGGCGAATACGGCTTTGAAATAGTTGAGCGCGGCATTGTAAACGCCGCCGATATTCCGCAGGCAATAGATGTCCTCGTTTCGGACGTTGACTGTATCTGCAACCTGACGGACAATACGGTTGTAAACAACCTTCCGGTGCTTATAGAAAAGGCTCAGGCGGCCGGTATACCGGTATTCGGCAGCGAAGAAGAACAGGTGGGCAACGGCTGTGTTGCATCTGCAGGGATAGACTATATCGAGCTTGGCAGAAAGGCCGGAGCTATTGCGGCACGCGTGTTAAACGGCGAGGATATTGCATCTATACCGTATGAAACAATGACGGAAAGCAAGGTAACGATAAATCCCGACGCCGCGGCGGCCGTAGGACTTGAGATACCTCAGTCCGTAACCGACAGGGCGGAGGTAAAAACATCATCATCAACGGAGGCGTCTGAATAATCATGGCAGAGCTGCTTATAATAGGCATCCTGGAGCAGGGCTTTATCTACGGCATTATGGCAATGGGCGTGTATATAACATATACGATACTCGATTTCCCCGATTTGTCCGTAGACGGAACTTTCCCTCTCGGGACGGCCGTATGTATGCTCCTTTTAAGAAATTCGTTTAACCCGTGGCTTGCGCTTTTGGCGTCACTTGCGGCGGGAGGCATTGCGGGGGCGTTCACCGGCTTTTTAAACGTAAAGCTCGGTATACGCAACCTTCTGTGCGGTATACTCACAATGACGGCGCTGTATTCGGTAAACTACGGTATAGTCGGGCAGGCAACGGACTTTTTGTCAAACGACGCGGCAACGATATTTTCGCAGACAGACTTTCTGTTCGGCGGACATATGGAGTTATACGCAAAGCTTGCCGTTATAGCCGTAATAGCGGTTGCGGCGAAGTTTGCGCTCGATTGGTATATGCGAACAAAGTCGGGATTCCTTTTAAGAAGCGCGGGCGACAACGAAAGGCTCGTTATAACGCTTGCCAAAAATCCCGGCACGATAAAAATAATAGGCCTGTCAATATCAAACGGGCTTGTTGCGCTTGCCGGGGGCGTGTACTGCCAGTATTCGCGCGCGTTTAACGTCGGCGGCGGAACGGGTACTGTCGTTATGGGCCTTGCGGCCGTTATAATCGGAACGACCGTATTCAGAAAAATAAAATTCCTGCGCATAACAACCGGCGTAATATTCGGAATGATAGTCTATAAGGCTTGTATTTCGATCGCAATCGCCGCCGGGCTTGAGTCGCAGAATACGAATCTCATGATAACAATACTCTTTATTGCAACGCTTGTTATAAACGAATTTGTTACAAAAAAGAAATCGGGGGTGGCGCGCCGATGATAGAGCTTTCGGGAATACAAAAAACGTTCAACGCCGGGACAGTCGATGAAAAAAAGCTGTTTGACAATTTCAATCTTAAAATTGACGAGGGCGAGTTTGTTGCCGTAATAGGCTCAAACGGCTCCGGCAAAACGACGATGCTGAATATTATATCCGGCTCAACTGCTGCCGACAGCGGCAAAATACTTCTCGGCGGCGCTGAAATAAACAAGCTGAAGGACTATAAAAGAGCCATGCGCATAGGCAGGGTTTTTCAGGACCCGGCAATGGGTACGTGTCCTTCGATGACAATCTGGGAAAACCTTTCGATTGCCGACAACAAAGGAAAGCGCTTCGGGCTTTCGTTCGGACTTAACAGAGCAAGAAAGGATTTCTACAGAAGCAGCCTTGAATTTTTGGGCATGGGCCTTGAGGACAGGCTCGATACTCCTGCCGGAACGCTTTCGGGAGGACAGCGCCAGGCGCTTGCGCTTATTATGGCAACGCTTGTCAGCCCCGACCTGCTGCTGCTTGACGAGCACACGGCCGCGCTTGACCCAAAGGCTGCCGATACCGTTATGGAGCTTACGGACAAGCTCGTGCGTGAAAAGAAGATAACGTCGCTTATGGTAACGCATAATCTCCGCTATGCGGTCGAATACGGCACGCGTACGATAATGATGCACGAGGGCGGGATTGTGCTTGACGTATCCGGCGAAAAGCGCAGGAACACCGAGATAGACGATTATCTTAAAATATTTAACGAAATATCGCTTGAAAAGGGCAATTGACAAAATCTCCGAATTGCGGCGCATTGATCGTAATTCGGAGATTTTTTGCGTATCGGACGCAAATCGGCAAATTGTTCATAAAAAAGTATTGCAAAAAATGCGGAAATGTTATATAATAAATTATGTGTACAGTCATATAACGGCGCGTGAATAAAATGCGTCAGGAGTTGACGGCGATTAAAATGTGCGGATAATGTAAATAAATTTATGTAATGGATTTTATGTATAGGAGGGATTCTTTTGGCTGATTACAACCGCAGACGCGGAAGGTCGGACAACAGCGGCTCACGCCGCAGCAGCGACGACTTTGACTGGGAAGCGTATGACGCGCAGTCGAGCGGGCGCGTTCAGGGGCGTTCGTCAAGCGATATAGCAAGGCGGCGCGAAACCGACAGCGTTGCTTCCGCCCCGCGAAGGAAAAGAAAAAAATCATCGAAAAAGCAGCTGACGGAGCGTCAGCAGAAACGGCGCAAAATAATTTTCAGAAGCGCCGTTGTCGTATGTCTTATAGGCGTTATTGTGCTTACGGGAATAACGATAGGTATGTATTTTGCCGTTTCGCGCGAGATAAAGGACATGAATATAAAAAATCTTGCGCTCAATTATTCGTCGTTTATTTATTACACCGACGCAAACGGCACAACTCAGCAGCTTGAGCAGATACAGTCGGAAACAAACAGGATATGGATAGATTCGGCGCAGATACCGCAGGTTATGAAAGACGCAATCGTATCGATCGAGGACGAGCGTTTTTATTCGCATCACGGCGTTGATATAAAAAGAACGCTCGGTGCAACGGTAAAATGGTGTCTTGCCAAGATAGGCATAGGCTCGTCCGATTACGGCGGCTCAACAATAACGCAGCAGGTAATTAAAAACATAACGAGTGAAAACGAAAATACCGCAACGCGTAAAATCAAGGAAATAATGCGCGCCGTAGCTCTCGAAAACGAGCTTTCGAAGGATGAAATATTAACGATGTATCTTAACATCGTATACTTCTCCCACGGCTGCTGGGGCGTGGAAGCGGCGGCGCATACGTACTTCAACAAGCCGGCGGCGGAGCTGACGCTTGAGGAAGCGGCGTCGATTGCCGGTATAACGCAGTATCCGTCGCAGTACGACCCGTTCGATAATCCGGAAGCAAACGTCGGAAGACGAAACACGGTCCTCGGTAAGATGTACGAGCTCGGGAAAATATCCCAGGATGAGTACAACCGCGCCGTAAACAGCCCGCTTGTTACAAGCAACGAATACCAGCGTCAGCAGTCAACCGTTACGTCGTATTTCTCAGACCAGGTTGTTTCCGATATAATCCGCGATCTGCAGCTCCAAAAGGGCTATTCCGAGGAATTTGCAACGCAGCAGGTATACAGCGGCGGGCTTAAGATATATGCAACGATAGACGTAAATATCCAAAGCACAATGGAGGATATATATTCCGACCGCGAGAACTTCGGCATCTATTACGATGAAGGCGAATATGCGGGCGCGCAGTCGGCAATGGTTATAATGGACCCGTACACGGGCGCCGTAAAGGGGCTTGTAGGCGGTCTCGGCGAAAAGACCGATATACGCGGCTGGAACAGGGCGTCGCAGGCAAAGCGTCAGCCGGGCTCGGCATTTAAGCCGCTGTCCGTTTATGCTCCGGCGCTTGATTTGGGCAAGATAACGGAAATGGACGTTGTTGTTGACGAACCGATAACAATAGGCAACGATAACTGGGAGCCGCGGAACTCATATAACGATTTCTACGGCGAAATGACAATAAAGCAGGCTGTGGCAATGAGCTCAAATATACCGGCCGTAAAGGTGCTTGACAAGATAGGGCTTTCAAGCTCATTCGGATATTTGCAGAATAAATTCCATATCCCGCTCCAGGAGGAGGACAAAAACTTCTCATCGCTTGCTCTCGGCGGTCTTACGGGCGGTGTAAGCCCGCTGCAGATGGCAGCGGCGTATTGCCCGTTTGTAAACAGCGGCAAGTATATTGAGCCTTATACGTATACGCAGGTGGTTGACGCATCGGGGCAGGTGTTGCTCCAGAACGCTCCGGAGGCATCGCAGGCGATAAGCGCATCGGCGGCATATATAACGAGCGACCTACTCTACGGAGTTGTAAACGATTCAAACGGTACGGGACGCGCAGCCGAGCTTGACAGCGGTATGCCGGCTTACGGTAAAACCGGTACGACGGACGATGACTTCGACAGATGGTTCGTCGGCTACACGCCGTATTATGTCGGAGCCGTATGGTTCGGCTTTGACGAGCCGTCATCGCTTACGGCGGCGGGAATAAGCAGAAATCCGTCCGTTACGGCATGGAAGCTTGTCATGGAGGAGATACACGAAAATCTTCCGGAGAAGGAGCTTGTAAAGCCCGATAACCTTATAGAGCTTGAGGTGTGCGACATCTCCGGCAAGCTGCCGAGCTCATCATGCGATATAACAACGGCATATTTCGTTTCGGGCACGCAGCCCAAAACCTATTGCTCAAGCCACTACGGCAACGCAACGGCGGGCTACAGAGACAGCTCAGACCGCGGCGGCTCCGGCAACGGCGCCGGAACTTCGGCAACGTCGCGCCCCGCTTCGGGAACTTCTTCGGGCTCGTCGTCATCGAGCGGCTATACCGAAAGCGGCGGCTCATCATCATCTTCGGGAGGAAGCGGCGGAAGCTCCTCCTCATCGGGAAGCGGCTCGTCGTCGGGCGGAAGCTCATCTTCCGGCGGCAGCTCATCGTCAGGCAGCGGCAGCTCGTCCTCCGGCGGCGGCTCATCGTCATCGTCGTCATCTTCGTCCGGAGGAAGCTCATCGTCGTCGAGCGGAGGTTCATCGTCCGGCGGCTATGATGAACCGTCGTATGAGGAGCCGTCATACGAAGAACCGTCATATGAGGAGCCGTCCTATGAAGAACCTTCGGGCGGCGAAAGCTCGTCCGGTGAAAGCTCATCAGGCGGCGAAAGCTCCGGCGGCAGCTCAAATTATGAGGGCGAAAGCTCGATGGAATAATTTCGGTTGAATGATCTCAATGGTATAATATAAAAAGAAAAAACGCGCATATATACGCGGTGGGAATTTAATCCTGCCGCGTATTTTTATTTTCTCAAAGGGGCTTCGCCCCTTTGTAACCCCGGCGTATGTCAAAACGAGGACTGAATATTTACAAACGAAAAGACGGACGCTGGGAGGGCAGATATTTTACGGGGAAGCGGAAAAACGGAAGGAAGTGCTACGCCTCCGTTTACGGCAGCGGGTATTTTGAAACGCGAAGGAAGCTTGTTGACGCTGCGGCGAATATTGAACCGGCAGGTGTTTCAACGTTCACGGCCTGTGCGGAGGAATGGCTTTCCGATGCGGAATTCCGTGTCAAGCCGTCCACTTTTGCAAATTACCGCTTTCTTCTTCAAAGACATATACTGCCGCATTTAAATCACCGCACCATGCAAAAGCTTTCAAATCCCGATATTGAGAGCTTTATAACGTAGAAGCTCTCATGCGGCAAATTAAAGCAAAAAAGCGGGCTATCAAGGAAATATCTCAAAGACATCGTTTCGGTAATAAAGCAAATCGCCGCATATGCCGAGCGCAAATACGGTATCCCGAACAAAATCCGTTACACCGTTTCGCCAAAGCCGCCAAGGAGGGAATTGTATACGTTAAGCTTCAGCGACAAACAAAAGCTTACCGAGCATCTCGGCAGCCGCAATATGGATCTGGGTATTTTACTTAGCCTTTATACCGGAATGCGTATAGGCGAAGTATGCGGCCTTAAATGGGGCGATATTGATTTAAACGAAAATGTCATAACGGTGCGCCGTACCGTTCAGCGGATATGCGACGGCAGCGGCAGTACATACTTAATTGCCGGTGAGCCTAAAACAAATACATCACACAGGACAATTCCGATCCCCAATGCGCTGAAAGCGGCTTTTGAGGACAAAAGCGCAGACAGCAAAAATACCGTTATTTCTAACTCGGAAAAATTCATCGAACCCCATGCTTTAAGGAAATATTTTTACAGCGTTTTAATGCGGTGCGGCATACCGCATTGCACATATCATACGCTGCGCCACAGTTTTGCGTCGGAGTGTGTCAGGCTCGGCTTTGACATAAAAGCATTAAGCGAAATCCTCGGCCATGCCAACGCGTCAATGACGCTTGACAGATACGCGCATACGACGCTTGAAACGAAGCGTATGTATATGGAGCGCATTGCCTGATACTTTCCAAGCGTTATTTTAAAGACAGCCGCGCTGCCTTTTCTTTTGATACGCAAAAACCAAAACAGCGGATAAAAACCGTCGGATACGCCGTCAGCTGCGGACGTACGTTATACCGGCGGCTTTTTTGCGTGCGGAAATTAAGTAACGAACTTAATTTTCAATTCCGCTATTTTTTTATGTTTTTTGTTTTTTTCAAAGGGGGCGCTGCCCCCTTTGGAAACCCCGAGGAAAAGCTGTTTTTTTGATAAGGCGGTCGCCGGGGTACTGTAAGATAAAATGATTGACAAAAAAACTTAATTATGATAAAATTATAATAGCTTATAAATTACAAGGAGGAGATAACATGAAACAAAGAACACAGGGGCTTATTGCCGGCATACTGATCGGAGCTATGTGCACCGGGGGCGCTGTATTTGCAAAAAGCGGCACGGAAATGATAGAAGCCGCTTACGACAACATCAAAATATTTATTGACGGCGAGCAGCTTGACCCGCGTGACGCAAACGGTCAGCAGGTTGAACCGTTTATCTACAACGGCACCACATATCTTCCCGTCCGTGCTGTAGGCGAAGCTATCGGCAAGGATGTAAGCTGGGACGGTGTGGAAAAGGTTGTATATCTCGGCGCAAAGCCCGGTGAGGATGCGAACTGGCTCAGCGTATGCGGCCCGTACCAGTATACGCAGGGAGAAGAATACCGTCTTTCCGACAATCAGTATTTCACAATGTCCGGTCAGAAGTACACGAACGGCTTTGTGCTGCACGCAAACGCATGGTATGACCATAAAGCGGAGGCGCTGTTTAATCTTAACGGCAAATACAGCTCGCTGACGTTTACGGCAGGTCATGTGGACAATTCAAATGACAGAAACGCAACGCTGAACGTATATCTTGACGGTATCATTTCATACACAACCGAACTGAAATACGACGATGTGGCAAAGTCGATCACCGTACCGCTGAACAATGCTTTGCAGATGAAAATAGAAGTAGTGGGCATTGATCTTAACGTAAATACGACCGCAGGCGTAGATTACGGTTTCTCGGAGGGCGTATTTAAATAAAAGCGATTTGCGGCGGCGCTTTCGCCTGTTGTGTTAAAAATCGCATAATGCTGCCCGATTTTAGAGACAGAACGGACAAAACGCACCGAACGGCGTATTGACATATGCCGTCGGGTGCGTTTTTATTTGCGGGCAAACAGCCGCCGCGCTGAAACCGGCGGTACGCGGCTTTTGTTTTCACAAGATTACAGTTGTTCCCCGTTCCACTTTAATGTATATAAATTATCGTAGTACAAGTATTCAAGCGACAGCTTTGCCTGAGAGCAGCGCTTGCCTGTTTTGCAGTACGTTATTATCACATCATTCTTTTTATCCTTTGCGTATTTTTCTATTTCGTCAAATATTTTCGTGTGAGGAATATTTATCGCACCGTTTATGTGCCCCGCGCCATATTCCTCCGCCGATCTTACGTCTATAAGCAGGGCGCCGTTTTCGGCAAGTTTTTTTGCCTCCCCGTGCGATATTTCGTTCGGGCTCCAATCAAGGTCAAATTCAAGGCTGCCGTTTATATCCTCGACCTCCGAGCACTTGCCGCCCTCTATCGTAAACACCTCGCAGCCGTGCGGCAAAACGGTGACTTCTATTTCCTCTGCCGTATCAAGGTCTTTTCCCCTGAACGCATCCCTTATTCCCGTTATTCCGCCGTCAAAGCCGAGCTCCCCTGCGGAAACGCTCATTTTAAGTTCTGTTTCTCCCCTGTTTACAAAGGCCGCGGCGCGGCGCGCTCCGTTTTCGGAATACAGCTTTTTATACCATATTTCGCCGGCGATGCCGCCGTCCTCCGAGCGGTATTCCTTTATGACGTAGCCCTGAAGGCAAAGCGGGTCTTGGTCAATCGCAATTATTTCTTTATTCTTTAAAAGCTCCAGCGTGCCCGCGTCTGTTTTTGTGAGATCGCAGCCAATCATAAGCGGTGCGGAAACCATGCACCACATGATAAAATGCGTTTTTTCCTCCTCGGGCGTTAAGCCGTTGCCTATCTGCATCATGTCGGGATCGTTTACGTGACCGGGCGAACAGTATTTCTTCAAGCATTTTATATTGTCAAGCTGCTGCATGACCGACTTGAAATCGGGCGTTATATCCGCGCCCGTGCGCCATGAATCGGCAATACCCACGGCCCATTCGCCGGGGAACCTCCAGCGGCATATATTAAAAACTATACATCTTCCCGTTCTTTTTCTTATATCGTCTATAACCGACGCAATCTTTGTATAGCGTTCCTCCTCGTCAAGACAGTGACGGACGCCGCCGCACCAGTCTACTTTTATAAAATCAAAGCCGAATTCATCGAGGAACATATTAAGATCCTGCTCGTCGTGACCGTAAAGGCCGACGCCTATGCCGTTGTCCTGCTCGTTATCATAGTAATACGCGCACGTATTGTCGCCGCCGTCGCTGTAGCAGCCAGCCTTAAGTCCGAGCGAATGCGCGCGGTCGGCAACGGGTTTTATGCCGTTCGGAAAGCGTTCGGCGTGAAATTTCAGCCGTCCGTTTTCGTCCCGGCCGCCGAAAAAGCCGTCGTCCATGTTGAAATATGTATAGCCGCATTCGGCAAGGCCGCTGTTTACAAGCGCATCCATCTGCGCGGCAAGCACTTCCTCGCTTATCGCCGTCCTGAAGCAGTTCCATGACGCCCAGCCCATTATCGGTGTTTTTCTGTAAAGCTCACTCATTTATTTTTTCCCTTTCATTTCTTCTCGTTTTCCGGAACACGTTTTGTTTTCAGCAATATTGCAATACCGAGCACGGCAAGGATAAGCTGCGCCGACGTCATTGCAAGCCAAACTCCGTTTGTGCCGATAAGCTCCGAAAGCAGCAGAAGCAGCCCCGGCGTAAGCACAAGCGGGTCAAGATATACTATCAGATTCGATAATTTTGTGCGTCCGCATGAATAGTAATAGGAGCAGACGTATTTTACCGCCGCCTTGCACGGATATGAAAACGCGTATATTACAAAGCCAGTATTCATCATCCTGTGCGCATCGTCCGAAACCGCAAAAAGCCCCGGCATAAGCTTTATCATAAGCGGCGTGAGCGCGCAGAAAAGTGCAGACGATACGGCAAGGATAAGCGCCGAGGTTTTCATTGCTCGTGCTTCGCCCTTTTTGTCATCGGCGCCCATGCAGTAGCTTATGACCGGCTGAACGCCGTCGCATATCCCCTGGAATATGTAATCGAAGGTGTATACGGCATAGCTCATCACCGCATATGCGCTGACAGCCGCAACACCGCCGGCACGGAGTGCAAAGTAATTTGTAAAAAGCAGCGCAAGCGACGGCACAAAGTTAAGTCCGAACGGCGCGGAAGCGCTTGCCGCAAGTTTCGGAATAAGGCTTAATTCCGCCTTGACGTGCCTGTCCGGCGAAAGCGAAATTATGCTCAGCACCGACACGGCAAGCTGAGATATTACCGTTGCCGCGGCAACGCCCGCCATACCGAACGGTTCGGCAAGGAAAATATCGAGCACCAGATGTATCGCAAGCCCGAGCACGGAATAAATCATAACCTGATATGCCTTTCCGCAGTTCCTCAGCAGCACAAGCAGACCAGCGCCCGCAACCTGGAATACCGCGCCTCCGCCTATTACGAGCGCATATTCGTGCGCGTGGGACAATACCGCGCCCTCCGCGCCCATAAGCGCAAGCATACGTTCCGACAAAAACGGGAACAGGACGCTTAAAAAAAGTCCGGCGGCGGCAAGGAACACAAGTGTTGTATTCATTGCCGTTTCCGCTTCGGACATTTTGCGGCTTCCGCGCCTTGCGTTAAAAAGCACGGAGCCGCCAACGCCTATTCCCGTTCCTACGGAAACTATGAACGCGACTATCGGCCATACTATATTTATTGCGGCAAGACCGTCGTCGCCCAAAATGTTTCCGATAAAAAAGCCGTCAATATTCGTATTCGTTCCGACAACCACCATTGCCACTACCGACGGAACGATATATCTTGACAATTTAAAATTCATACGCTTACTCCAACACAGTGCTCAGCTGCGATATATTGTCTATAACGCAGAACGCACTCCTCGAAAGCACAGCCTTGTCAGCTTCATCGCTTGCTATGCCTATACATTTTACGGAACCGTTTTCCGCAAATTCCGTATCGGTTTCGGTGTCGCCCACCATTACCATTTCATCGGGCGCAAGTCCCGTTTCCGCACGCAGATCGTAAATATAATACGCGTTCGGCTTCGGCGGATGAACGCCGTCATCGGTATATATTCTGTCAAAATACTCGTATATACCAAGCTGCTTGAGGCATTTTTCCGTTATTGTCGGTCCGTCCGTCGTTGCAACAACAAGCATTATGCCGTTCTTTTTAAACTTCGCAAGCATCTGCGGCAAATCGTCGCACGCCGGCACTATCTTGCCGCGCTCCGAGCCGTATATAAACGCGCGCCTTGTAAGCTCCGTAAGCCGCCTTAAGCTTATATTTATGCCCGCCTGCTCAAGCACGCCCATAAACATTTCGGCCATTTCGCCGTAGGTGCCGTAGCAGAGAATACCCAAAATCCCGTCGTTCATGCCTATTGCGTCAAGCATTTTATCGGTAAGCGACATATCACCGCCGACCTCGCGCAGCACATATTCGACTGCGCTTCTTGCCGCCGGTATCCAGAACGTTTTATAATCCATAAGCGTTCCGTCTTTATCAAATATTATACACTTCGTTTTCATTGCCTGCGCTTCAAGTCCGTCATACGCAACATGGACCTTGTATTTGCGGTCAAGCCCCTTCATATATTCGGCAAGCTCCTTGTGCGTCATACCCGTCGGCGAAATGTGCGACAGATATATTTTTGTTTCGGGCGTTATGGCCGATGTGACAAAAAGCCTGTCGAGCGTTTTCACGCACATATTTATATCCATATGCCCGCTGTCCTTTTGAACAACGTGCTCCGTTGTGGGGAATGTACACTCGCATATCAAAAGGTCAAGCCGCTCGCCCGCAAGGGCCCTGAAGGCGCTGTCCGTAAAATATCCAGTGTCGCACGCATAATAAAGCTTTTCGCCGTCGCGGTTTATGAGGAAATTCGCGCCGTTCTTTTCAAACGCGGTCGAATGCGACGCCTTGAGCGGCTTTACCGTAAATTCGTCTATTGCATATTCCCTGCCAAACTCAAGCTTATGCAGAACAACGTTTTCGGACGTCAGATATTCCTCGCGCCCCTCGGTAAGCGGCGACGTAAGATAAAAATTATTTATATAGTCATACGCATCGCCGACAAAATAAAGATTCATGGGCTTGCCGCCCTCTCTGCCCTCTTTTACAAAGCGCTCCCATATTATCGAATAATCGATGTGGTCATCGTGCATGTGCGTAAAAATCACATGCTCTATCTGTGAAAAGTCCACATCGTACAAAATCGCCTGCGCAAAGAAATCGGGGCCCATATCTATAATAACCTTATCGCTCAGCATAAATGAGGAGCGCGTTCTTATTTCCTTGCCCTTTACCTTTCTTGCGTTTTGGCATATCCTGCAGGTGCAGAACGGGTTCGGAATTCCCTCGCCCGCTCCCGTACCTAAAAATTTCATATTATTTTTCATCTCTTATTGCTCACCGTTTTTTATTGCTCACCGTTTTTATGGTTCTTAAAATCTTACCGGGCATCCTCCACCGAAACAATCATTTCGCTGCCCACAAAGGATACGCGTATATTATATGTGCCGTCTGTTTTTATAACAAACTGGCTTGCTCCCTCAAGGCTGTTTACATGCGTCGGGTATCTTCCCTCAACCGTTCTCACATACGCGTCGTAATCCTCCTGGGTCACTCCCTCGACCGTTATCTGCGCGCTGCTGCCGTCCGACTTTTCCTCCGTTATTTCTCCGAAGGTGATTGTGGGGATAAGCGACAGATAATCAGTTTCACCCGACGGCTTTTCCGTTGCCTGCGGGCTGTCGGTTGCCGACGGCTCGTCGGTCGCCTGCGGGGTATCCGTTGCCTGCGGTTCTTCGGAGCGGAAACGCTCGTACATTCTTTCCGCTATAATAACCGCCTGCTCGCGCGTTGTGTTTGCGTATCCCGACGCCTCCTGCTCGGGAGTTATGTTCCTGGGAGCAAATATATTATTTTCCATGCCCAAAATTATCCCGTTTTCAGCCATGAAATAGACGCTGTCGCGTGCCCAGCGCGAAATGTCCTCATCGTCGGCAAAGAGCTTTTGCGGGCTGCTTGATATATCCTTGCCCGTATATACTTTGTATACGCGCGCAAGCATGGTTGCCGCCTGTTCGCGTGAGAGAAGCGTGTCCGGCTCAAACGTATCGGCCGTAACGCCGCCCGTTATGCCGAGGGCGTATGCCTTAAGCACCTCCTCGTCGTCCGTATCGGTAAACGGATCCTCGCCCGTCTGCGCCTCGCTGCCGCTCAGGGCTTCATACAGCCTGACAGACACTGCGGCAAACTCGGCTCTGTTTATAGGTTCGGAAACGTCGGCACGGTCGAGAACCTCCGGAATAAGCCCGTACCCCTCCGCTTTATTCAGCTCGGGTACCGCCCAATCGGAGGCGCCGCTGTATGCAAGCGCCGTTGCACCGAACATCATCGCAGCCAAAATAACAGCCGTCTTTTTCATTTTTCCGAATACTCCCTTCGCAATGTATTATAGCATTTTGCAACAAGACTTGTCAATAGCTATTATTCGATATATTCTCATTTTTGCAGTGAAAAATCCTTATATTTTCCCCTGTACCATATAATTTGTTATTTTTTACCTCAATATACTCCGCATTCTCAATATTTACAGCCGGCACGGAGCATGATGAAAAGTTGTTGTTTCTTATTATAATGCTTCCGTGAAAATATTTCCCGTCCTCGGTTTTCTCGCGCGGCGACGCATATATAACGTCGTTTCCCCAGCCGTGCGGCTGTGCGCTGCAGCAGTTATCGAATACGTTATTTTCTATTACAAGCTCGCCTATACGCCCCGATTCATACCAGTACACGCTGTCGCTTTCAAGATTTACCGCAGTGCCGGAAACACGGAAATAATTATTTCTTATCAACGTCCGTTTTTCCGACGCGGCAAGTATGCCGCGTCCTCTGTTGTTTACAAAGCGGCAGTCCTCGATTATGACGTCCGGGTAAAAATCAACGCTGTCAATAAGCTCGCCCTTTTCAAAGCCGTCCGTTCCGCCTTCAAGGTACAGCCGCGTGCTTTCGGTATTAAGCGTTTCAGCGCGTTTTACGCGCGCCGTTTTATGCGGGATAAGGCTCTGCGGATCAAGCGCCTTTACCGTGCAGCCGTCCTCAAAAATATTTATTCCGCGGCACTGATAGTGCATATACTTTACAATGACCGACTCGCTGTCCTTTGCGATTATTTTTGTGTAGGCGCCGTGAATATTCGAGCCGTCGTCGAGCTGCTCATTAAACTCGCAGCCGGCAAGCCTTACC
Organism: Candidatus Ornithomonoglobus intestinigallinarum; assembly: GCA_018715365.1. Classification (GTDB taxonomy): domain Bacteria; phylum Bacillota; class Clostridia; order UBA1381; family UBA1381; genus Ornithomonoglobus_A; species Ornithomonoglobus_A intestinigallinarum. The sequence goes on from DVLU01000062.1 coordinate 14,352, forward strand.
GTACCGCGGCAGCCTACGAAATGGCTCGCGTCCGCGTTTGCCGAAAAGCATCTGCCGCGGTAAGGCAATGTTTTGCAGTGTATCAGCTCAACGTTTTTGCAGAGCTGAGCATGGTATGCTATGCCGTAGCAGCTGTGAACGCAGGCGCCGCTCACGCGGACGTTTTCGCTCTCGAGCAGCAGCACGGCGTTTGAATATCGTTCGGCGGCAATCAATATAACGTAATTCCCTGTCGCCGGCTTACGGTCCGGGTTATATATACGCACCGTGCCGTTTCCCCTGTCCTCGTTTTTAAGATAGAGAAAATCCCTGCCGAAGCATTGTTCGCCGTATGCAAACTCGCCGCTTTCGCGTTTTTCAAGACAGCTGTATACAACATTCCGCGTTCCCTGCTCGTTTTCAAGACAGAGCAGCCCGTTTTCATAAGCATATCCCTGCGCGCCGTCCTGCGTTATTTCAACGTAATCCTCCCCGGACGCCGTAACCCTGAACTGCCCGTGCAGCGTTTTTTCAAAAAGTATTCTAAAGTTTTTCAGCTCCGTATTTTTGCAGCGGCGCACTATAAAGGCATTCATTGCGCCGTGGAATACAAGCAGGCTGCCGGAGCAGTCGACTGTAAGACCGTCAGCATCTGTTATAAGGAACGCCGTCCTTTTATAGCCGTTATGGCCGTGGTTTGAAACGCAGCAGTTTTCATCCTCAGCCGCCGTTTCGGGATAAAAATGATATTCGCCCTTTTCCAGCGTTAAACGCTTTATGTTTTGCTTAAGGCAATAATCAACCGCCTCGCGCACGGCAAGCGACGCATCGCCGCTTACCGCGCCCATTATACATTCTCCGTTTTGAATTTTCATTTTTGTCAGTCACCGTATACAAGATTCCTGTCGTTTATTACAAACAGTTCCGTAGGCTCGCCCCAGTGGAAGTTTACGATTATCGTTGAGCAGTCGCCGCCGTATATCTCTTTTGTTTTTATATCGCTCAGGCTGCCCTCGTAGAACATATCGTCGTCCGCGTCATAAACTATTATCGGAACGCCGCTGTCTATAATCGTCAGCTCGTCAACGGCATCGCCGTCCTTATCGAAGCTCCACTTTAAAATTTCGCCGTCTGTCATAACGGGATAGCCGAAGCCCATTCTGTAATCCGCCTGGAGGTCGGTGAACGTACCGTTCCAGTAATTGTTTATAGCGTCGTACGGCTCGCCGTTTACGGGCGGCCAATACCAATACGCCTCGGTATCGCACCAGCCGCTGCCGTCGCGCTCAATATCGTAATGTATTTCTATAAGCCCGGCCTTGCCGCTTGTGTCGCGCGCCACCCTTATACAGTCGCCCGGCTTCGGAAGCACGTCACGCGGCCTGTTTGCTTCGATTGTTATCGGCGAACCGTTCTGATAGCCCTTTATATAGTAAACTTCGTCAAGCTGCTCGTTTACGCCCTCGTTCACCTGGGTTACAAGTATGAGCGGATCGCTTGTTCTGTTTACATATTTTGTTTCGTAAAGCACCAGCACGTTGCTGTAGGACGTGCCGCCGTAGCTGTACGCCGCAACGTTGCACATCTTATTGCTGACAAGCGACGATGACGTTACAACGGAATAGGAATCATCATCTCTGAAGGTTGACGTTGCGGGCGGCACTTTAAATATTATCATATCGGGCGAACATATAACGTTTTTGCCGAACATTCTTGTGCTTGACGTCCATCTGTAGCCGCCGTCCTTAACGGGAAGCGTTGTTGTAAGCGTTGTGTCTTCCTCGTTTGCCGTTCTTGCCGGAGAATCTATGCTCACTATAACGCCCTCGCTGTTTACGTTGTAGAGCACGACCTTATCCTGAAGCTGTATAAGGCTGTCAAGCCCCGAAACGTGCTCGCCGTCCTTTACAAAATCCGTATCGGTTTCTATCCACTCAACCTCGCCGGCCGCCGTAAGCATTTTAAGCATACACGTTTCCTGAAGCTCATCGGTATACGATGCTTTTATAACGTAGCCCGGGAATGTGTTGCTGCCCGTAAGCTCAAAATACGAAACCTGCCCGTAATGATTTGTTTTGAAAACGCCCGTGTAGCCGCTGCGCATCATATAGCGGTCGTATGCCTTCGGAAGATATTCATACCGCGTGCCGTTTACTATGATTTCTTCGCTGCCGTAGTCAACGCCTTCTATCGTGCCCTCAAAATTACCGGAATTTACGTATATAAACGCATGGTCGGCCGAATATGCAACGTCCACAACGGAGCCGATCGTTATCGACGAAATATCGAGCTTGTCGCCCGTTTCAGAATAAACGCTCACATATGTGCATTCGCTTATATCTATCATGAGCCTGCGGTCTATCGCATCTCCTATAACGCCCTTTTCAATATCGAACGAATTTACGACAACCGTTTCGTAATCGTATATAACAGCCGTTTCGTATGTGCCGTTTTTGTCGCCGTCAATAAGCGTAAGCTCTCCGTTTACTATATTAAAAGCTTCGTCTACGCCCGTGCTTATCGTTTCGCCGTTTCGTATAACGGAGGCGTCGGACGCAATTTTTGCCGTCTTTGAGCGTTCGCCGTCATAATACGTTATAACGCCGCCCAGGCCGCCGAATTCTTCTATATCATCGCTTCTTATCGTAAGCCTTGACGTGCCCGTGTCCTCAACGTAAACAAGTGTTCTTATATCGTAATCGTCCTCACGGTAGTAAAATCTGATTTCACTGCCGAGAAGGTCCGTAACGCCTTCAACATCACCCGTGTAATACTCGGCTCCGTCTATTATTACCCTGTCCTCGGGAACCGTTTTATCCGTAAGCGACATACCGAAAACAGTTTCCACCGTGCCCCTGTCCTCATATATATTCATGCAGTACGACATGAGCGTTTCGTTTTTGTCTATGCTGAGCTGAGGCTCCGAGCCTGCGTAATCGACTTTCATAACGTTTGCGTGAAGCGCATTGTAAACAAGGTTTGACATTGCGCCCTCGGTAAGCGTCCCGCCTATATCTCCGACGTTATCGAGCAGATTGTTTGCCATAGCAGCCGAAATATAGCCGCCCGGATAGCCGCCCGTGCTTTCGGCATAATCGCCGTAGCCCATAAGGCATACAAGCATTTTTATTGCCTCATGGCACGTTATTGCGCGCTCCGGCTCAAACAGCTTGTTTTCGGGCTGTGATATTACGCCCATCTGCGCAAGCATATTTACCGTATGCGCATACCATTTGTCCGGCATAACATCGTTAAAATACGCCTTTGTTTCCGACGCCGTCGGATTTATGCCGAGCAGCTTGCCGCATATATCGGCAAACTCTGCGCGCGTAACCTCGCTTTCGCTGTCTATTTCACCGTAGGAATTAAGACTTATTAAGTCAAGCGCTATAAGCAGCTCCTGCTGCGGCGTTATCTGCACAGCCGGATCGGCTTCCGTCTCCGCGGCATATGAAGCGGACGCCGCACCGAGAGCGATAATCGCCGCACAGCAGAGCGATAAAATTTTCTTTAACATTTTTTTGCATCCTCCCGTCTTATTCCGCCGCCGTGTTATTTATCCATTGCGGCATAAATCATCTTTGCCGCTTCGGCTCTCGTTGCCGGTGCGGACGGGTTAAATCTGTTTGATTCGTCGCCGTTTATTATGCCTGCGCTCCTTAATGCGTACACGTCGTCATACGCATAGTCGCTTATATCGTTATCGTCGGCGAATCGCCTTACGGACGCATCGTCGGCCGGCGCCGCCTCCGACGCGCGGCGAAGCATTACCGCCATATCCTGACGCGTTATCTGAAGTCCGCAGCCGAACTCCGACGCGCTTATGCCGTTTACAATGCCGCTGTCATACGCCGCCTTTATATATTCATAATCCCAGCTGTCCGATGACGTATCCTCAAACGGCAGCCTGCCCGTTCCGGCGCTCAAATCAAACGCAAGCGCCACAAGCTTCACAAATTCCGAACGCGTTATATTGTCGCCGGGGCAGAACGTATTTTCCGTTCTTCCGGCAACTATGCCGAGCTCATAAAGAGCGTCTATGCTCTCTCGCGCCCATTCATAGCCCGCAAGATCGTTAAACACGCTTTCATTCTGCGGTGTATCGGTAACGGGAATCTCCTCAAGCGGCTTGTTGTTTCCGCCGCTCACTATTCCGCCGCTGCCGCCGGACGGACGGCTTCCGCCGCCTCCTCCGCCTCCGCCGCCCGGATTCGGCGTGTCCTGCTGCGCTTTGCACAGCTCTTCGAATTTTTTCCCGAGCTCATCGAAGCTACCGAAGGTTTTGCCGGAAAGCTGCTTGTAAACCTCGCTGCCCGCGTCAGATGTGTCAATGCCTATCACATCATCAAAGCGTTCGCATACCTTTTGAACGTTTCCGTAGCCGTTCGGGTTTGCTATAAGCGCAAGCGCCGACTGCTCTGCGATCGCCTTTGCAAACTCGTCATGATTTTTAAAGCTCTGCCCGCTTATCCGCTTTGTTGCATCAAGCTCATGGCTTTCCTTAAATATATCATCCGTAAATATCTCCATGCCGTCTATTGACGAAATATCAAGATATGCGTCAAGGTCAAATACATTTGAAGCCGAGCCGTCTTTTATATAGCCGTATATCATATACTGCCTGAAAAGCGCAAGCACCGAATTTGCATCGTCCGTATCATACGGCTTTGACGAAAACATAAGCTCCGCTATATAGCCGTAATCCGGCTCCGCCGATATTTCCGTTATGTAAAGTCCCGCGGCGTATCTGTTTTCCTCCAAAAGCGCGCTTATTTCCGCGGCGCTCCCGGCGGCATTTATTTTTTCTATAACGGAATCCGCCGCTTCGGCATTTGAAAATACAAAATCATATGTGTACGTTTCCGAAGGAGTTGACGCATACGCCGTATAAAGCCCCGCCTCCGTCATTTTAAACTCGAACGAAAAGTGCCCGTCCGCGTCTGCCCGAAGCTGGTCCTGATATGCGGTATTTTCAAAAAACTCGTCGGCCGCCGCGCCTTTTTCAACGACGGTAAGCAGCACCTGCCCGTTTTTGTCCGCCGTTCCGGAAATGCTGACGATGTCCGTTGAGGAATTAACCGTACACTCGTCTATTGCCGCGTATGCGGGGGCAGCCGCCGCGGCAAGCACCGCGGCAGCCGTAAGTAAAATTCTTTTTAACATAGCCTCTTTCTCTCCTTATCAGTCCGTCAGATACATATCGGTGAAATATCCGACATTCTTTGCCGTACCTATAGCGCCCAAAACCTGCGAATACTCGAGATACGAATTTCTTCCCAGTCCGTCGTCCTCGTTTATCAGTATCGCAAAGCGTGGTCTGTAGCCGCTCTTCGGTTCTGCGCCGTCAGGCAGTATTTCCTCCCACGGCATGGCAAGCTCATAGCGCGTTTTTGTTCCGTCGC
>DVLU01000008.1 GCA_018715365.1 Candidatus Ornithomonoglobus intestinigallinarum
TCCTCTGCTTCGCTCACGCACACCACTCGCCCCAACACAAGCAATAAATTTTTATTGCGTTCACGAAGACGGCGTGCGTTTCGCTTGCATTCGTCAATCATCTCGCCGAACAGACAACAGCCGCCTTACATGAAAGCAGCTTAAAAGCGCACGTCATCTGTCTGCGGAAGAGCCTTAACGCGCACCGTGCGTTACCAGCTCGGAGCAGATAGTGACGGGCGCGAAGATGAACCTCATTAAAAAATAAAAATCTTTTAGCAGGAGAAAAATATGAACTACAGTGTAACAAAAAACGGCATTAAAATAAAAACGCGCAGCTGCAAAATATTCCCCAGGCCGTATAATTCGGAAAAATATATGGAATATATCATGCTGCCTATGGGGAAGCGCGCAAATATAGAAATACATTCAAAAATAAAAATAGAAAGCGCCGTTGTCCGCCCCGCTTCGCGCCATATACCGTTTACGCTTCATGGCGGCAGGCTGTTTATAACGCTCGATAAGCCGCAGACGCTGTCGGTTGAAATAAACGGCGGCAGCGACGATAACCTCATGATTTTCGCGTACGATGAAAAACGCGAGGAGCCGCCGGCAAAAGCGGAGCATATGATAACGGTCGCAAAAGGCACAAAATATACGGGCAAGCTTATCATAACGGAGGACAACACAACGGTATACATAGAGGACGGCGCCGTTATTGCCGGGAATATATATGCCGAGAAGTGCAAAAACCTCACCATATGCGGCTTCGGGCGGATATGTATGGAGGACTATACGTATGAGATGCGCAAGGATTACGCAAGGAGCATAGACCTTTACAAATGCGAGAACGTAAAAATACGCGATATAATAATAGACGACAGCAACGACTGGAGCCTGCGCGTAAACGGCTGCAAAAACGTTGATATAGACAGCGTTAAAATATTCGGCTGCCGCGGCAATTCCGACGGCATAGACGTGTGCGGCTCAAAAAACGTTACCGTTTCGAATATTTTTACGCGCGTGTGGGACGATTCGTTTGTCGTTAAGGCGCTCGATACGGGAAACGCCGAAAATATACTGTTCAAGGATTCCGTGCTGTGGAACGACTTTGCGCGCCCGATAGAGGTCGGCGTGGAACTGAGGGCGGATAAAGTGAAAAATGTCCGCTTTGAAAATATAGATATACTCCATTCGACAACGGGCTATCCCGTTATGGGCATACACCACGGCGACAGGGCGGAGGTTTCCGGTATTGAATTTAAAAATATACGTATAGAGGACGCGCCGGGCTCACAGCTCTTTGATATACGCATAACAAATTCCGTATGGAACCGCGACAGCAAAATGGGGCGGATACACGATATTTCGTTTTCCGATATTTCGTATGACGGAACAAACGATAACGGCGTGCTCCTGTCAAATTCAAGGCTTCAGGGCTTTGATGCGGAGCATGATATACAAAACGTCAGCTTTAAAAATATCACGATAGGCGGCAGGGCTGTAAAAACGGCGGAGGAGCTTGCGCTCGATATATGCGAAAACGTCAAAAACGTTTCCGTGTCGTTTGACGGCGAAAACGGCGAGCTTCTGCAGCTTGACAGCGAGGTCGGCGTGCGCGGCGGCTTTGAAACAAACGCGGACGGAACGTATACGGGCACGGTATACGTAAGGCTTTCAAACAACACGGACGGGCGCATATCGGGAACGGCAAGCCTTGCCGTATCGCCGAAAAACACGGAAACGGAGCGCGCGTTTGAGTACGACGTTTTGCCGGGAGAAAGCAAGGAGTTTGATTTTAAAATGCGCCTCTTGCCGGGAAGGTATATATTTTTTACCAAGGACGAAAAAAGAGGTATAAAAAATGCGTGGACATTTAAAGCGTTTGACGCTATAATACAAGAGGGAGCGGATATAAAAACGGCTCCCGAATACGGATTTGTGAATTACTACGGAACGCGTGAAGCGTCGGTCCGCTTTGCGGCAAACGGCGGCTTTTTGGAGATTATGCCGGATATAACGGCGCAGGCCGTGCTCTATACCGCAATGCCCGCCGAAATGCAGCCGGGAGAGGTTGTGTTCTCGGCGGAGGAAACGGATTTCGGCGAGGTGTGCGCCGTTGTCGAAAAGGACGGCGGACTTGCGGCGGCGCCGCAGCTAAGATGCCCCGCGGAGATAACGTATGTGTTTAAAAACGAGCCGAAGGTGCGCATTAAAAAAACAAAGCTTGTGCTTAAAAAAGGCGAGCCGGCGCGCATCTCAATGAAGGAGCTCGGGATTTCGGGCAATGAGTTCCTGCTTGAGCTTGCGGTAAGCACTCACGGAACAAGGGGACTGCGGTATCCGTATACGCTGTTCCATTCAACGGCTCCCGATACAACGGCGCATATGTACTGCCGTTTCAGGGTGGAAAAAAAGTAAGATGCGGTGACAATAAAGGTGACAAAACGGGTGACAATAAAAGCAGCAAGAAGGAGAATGGCAAATGCTTAAAATATTATTTCAGGGCGATTCGCTGACAGACTGCGGACGCGACAGGACGGGGCATAATCCCGTCCAGGCATACGGCTACGGCTACGTTAATATTATAGCGTCGAAGCTTATGTGCGATTATCCCGGTACGGTCGTGTACAACAGGGCGGTAAACGGCAGCAGGATAGGCGACACGTACAGCCGCTGGATAGAGGATGCGCTGAATATCGACTGCAATATAATGAGTATATTGAGCGGCGTAAACGATATAGGCTTCGGAATACGGATGAACCAGGGCGCGGAC
>DVLU01000063.1 GCA_018715365.1 Candidatus Ornithomonoglobus intestinigallinarum
TAAACGACTGCATAAAGAAGGGCAAAACAATTCAGGAAGGCGGAGCAAGATACAACTTCACCGGCCCGCAGGGCTTCGGTATAGCCAATATGACAGACGGTCTGTACGCGATAAAGCAGCTTGTATACGAAAAGCAGCTTGCAACGCTTGAGGATTTCAGGGATGCAATGATACATAACTTCGGCGAACCGCTTACGGCAAAGGCGGCAAAGAACGCAACAAAAGAGGTTGTGGACAATCTTGCGGAAATGGGCAAGCCCGTTACCGAGGCTCAGATAAGAGATATTTGCAGAATGTTCCTTACAGGCGAAACAGACCCGCAGAAAAAGGCGAAGTACGATAAGCTCCGCGAGCTTATCGACGGTGAGGACAAGTACGGCAACGATATAGAAGAGGTTGACCTCTTTGCAAGAGATGTTGCGTATGTCTACACAAAAGAGCTGCAGAAATACAAAAACCCGCGAGGCGGTATGTATCATGCCGGACTGTACCCCGTTTCGGCAAACGTGCCCCTGGGCGAACAGACGGGAGCAACTCCCGACGGACGCCTTGCAAACACGCCGATTGCGGACGGCGTTGGCCCCAGAAGCGGCTATGACAAGCTCGGCCCGACGGCAGCCGCAAATTCGGTTGCAAAGCTTGACCACGGGATTGCGTCAAACGGTACGCTTTACAACCAGAAGTTCCATCCGTCGGCATTGAGCGGCATGAACGGGCTTCAGAATTTTGTATCGTATATAAGGGCATTCTTTGACCAGAAGGGAATGCATATGCAGTTTAACGTTGTAAGCCGCGATACGCTCCTTGACGCTCAGAAGCATCCCGAAAATTACAAGTCGCTCGTTGTAAGGGTTGCCGGCTACAGCGCGCTCTTCACAACGCTGTCACGTTCGCTGCAGGACGACATAATAAAGAGAACGGAACAGACCTTCGGCGGCTGATTTGGTGATACCGATGGAAAAGAACTTTTATAACACAGTAGGAAGAATTTTCGATATTCAGAAATATTCCATACACGACGGCCCGGGAATACGAACGATCGTATTCCTCAAGGGCTGTGCGTTAAGATGCCGGTGGTGCTGCAACCCGGAGTCGCAGAGCTTTGAAATCGAGCATATGCTCTTTGAAGGCAAGGATAAGGTAATGGGCGAGGACGTTACCGTCGCCGACGTTATGGATGTCGTAAGACAAGACAGCTTCTATTATATGAGAAGCGGCGGCGGGCTTACGCTTTCCGGCGGCGAATCGCTTTTGCAGCCGGAGTTTGCCGTTGACCTTCTGCGCGCAAGCCATGACATGGGCATAAATACGGCAATGGAAACAACGGCAATAGCAAAATGGGATATAATAGAAAAATTCCTTCCGCATCTCGATTATATGCTCCTCGATATAAAGCATATGAACAGCGAAAAGCATAAGGCGTTTACAACGCAGCCCAACGAGCGCATACTTGAAAACGCCGTAAAAATAGCGGAATCCGGCATGACAAATCTTACGATACGCGTGCCCGTTATCCCGACGTTCAATCATACGCCCGAGGAAATACGCGATATTGCAAGCTTTGCCGCGTCGTTAAAAGGCGTAACGCGCCTTCATCTTCTGCCTTATCACCGGCTCGGGCAGGGCAAGTACGACGGCCTGGGACGCGAATACCTTATGCGCCATATAGAGCCGATGACAAACGAATACGTCAACAGCCTTTTGGAAGCTGCAAAGCGGGCGGCGCCGGGTCTGCACGTCCAAATCGGCGGATAACGGCTCTGCGAAAAAATAAGCAGCGCATCTTACCGTCCGCCGCGGCTCGAAGTATACACATACGACATCGCCGCGTTAGACAGCAAGCTGCTTGCTTCTTTTTCCGCAGGCAAAAAAATAAGCGGCGCATCTTACCGTCCGCCGCAGATTGAAGTATATTACAATAACAAACAGCATAAACGGGAGAACAAATGGAAATAGTAAAAATGACCGCCGCGCATCATGACGATGTGCGGCGCATGTCTGAAATATTTTATAACAGCGACGCCGTTGACCATGACGTGCCGGCGGAATCGATAGAAAAAAACATTGCCGAGGCAACGGGAGACAACCCGTATTTTACGGGCTATGTGCTTGCCGAGGACGGGGAAAACGTCGGTTTTTCATACGTTTCGCAGTATTACGAAACTGAAATAGGCGGCATGTGCGTAATGATAATCGACCTTTATATAGACGAAAAATGCCGCGGCAGGGGCTTCGGAACGCAGCTTTTTAATTTTGTGTTCAAAGAATATTCCCATGCAAAGCGTTTCCGCCTTGAGGTTGAAAGAGATAATGAAAACGCCGTTGCGCTTTATAAAAAGCTCGGCTTTAAAGAGCTTGGCTATATGCAGATGATAATAGAAAAATAATCTTGTAAAAGCTGGTGAGGAAAATGGAAACCGAAAAGCTTAACGAATTGCAGAGGCTTATAGACGAAAGCGATCATATTGTATTTTTCGGCGGCGCGGGAGTGTCAACGGAAAGCGGCATACCCGATTTCAGAAGCCAAGACGGATTGTATAACCAAAAATACGATTACCCGCCGGAGGTAATATTATCGCATACGTTTTTTGTAAACAACCCCGTGGAGTTTTTCAGGTTTTACCGCGATAAAATGCTTTATCTTGACGCAGAGCCGAACGCTGCGCATATCGCTCTGGCAAAGCTTGAAAAAAGGAAAAAGCTGAAGGCCGTTATAACGCAGAATATAGACGGCCTGCATCAAAAGGCCGGCAGCAACGTCGTTTTGGAGCTCCACGGCAGCGTGCACAGGAATTACTGCACAAAATGCGGCAAAAGCTACGGTGTTGACGCAATTTTAAATTCCGAGGGCGTGCCGCGCTGCGAATGCGGCGGCATAATCAAGCCGGACGTTGTGCTCTACGAAGAACCGCTTGACGAGTATATAATGAGCATGGCGGCGGCATATGCCCAAAGCGCAGATGTGTTCATAGTCGGCGGGACGTCGCTTTCGGTATACCCCGCGGCGGGCTTTGTTTACAGGTATATGGGCGATAAGCTTATACTTATAAACAAGTCAAAAACAAATATAGATAAAGACGCAAGACTTGTGTTTAACGACAGCATAGGAGAAGTGTTTTCAAGGCTTAAAATATAGCCGATTGAGAGAGCCGCCGGCGGCTCTCTTTTTGTGTGCTGCTGCCCGGTATGATTTATTCACAAATTGTACATGAAAGCAATATTCATATTGGTCACAATACACAATATTTGAAAAAAGCAATAAAAAGGCTTGCAATAGACCACAATATGTGGTAGTATCATTATGGTTGATTTAGTACCAGCTACTAATAATAATTGATAATTTGTCGAAAGGGGCGGGAAGCTTGGCAAGGTCAATAAAGAGCGAGCGTCATGCGTATCTGCTTGAAAAGCTCAGAAAAAATCCTTTTTTAAAAGATAAAGACCTTGCGAAAGCGTTCGGCGTGAGCGTTTCAACGATACGCTTTGACAGAGCCGAGCTCGGGATTGCCGAATACCGTGAGCGCGTAAAAAATGCGGCGCGGGAGGGCATGAACGGCAAGGACACCGAAGGCGAGCTTCTTGACCTTAACGTATATCACGACGGAATATCGGTTCTGAAAACCGATGAGAGCATGGTGTTTGATGGAACCGACATAGTAAAGAGCCAGTTTATTTACGCTTTTGCCGAAAATCTTGCGCTTAATGTAATAGACGCAAGGTCGATGCTTGTTAAAGTCGCAAATGTCAAATATATCGAGGAGGTTCACGCGGGCGAGAGCCTTGTGGCAAAATCGGTAGTAATGCGCGACAGAAGCAATGAGTTTGTCGTCCATGTTCATATAAAGGTAAACATGGTCGAGGTATTCCGCGGAAAGTTCAGCCTTAAGGTACTCGGCTGATGCGGCGGAGCGGAGCTTTTAAAGACACTTTTATTAAGACAAATCGGGGATTGATGGCAAAATGAAGATTATAATAGATGCAATGGGCGGCGACAACGCGCCGCAGGCTCCCATAGAGGGCGGTGTGAAGGCCGCAAAGGAATTGGGAGTCGATATAGTGTTCGTAGGCAAAACGGATATAATAGAGAATGAGCTTAAAAAGCACGTTTATCCATCGGAAAAGATAAGCATAGCTCATGCCGCAACGCTTATATCAAACCATGAGGAGCCGGCAAAGGCGGTAAGAAGCAAAAAGGATTCCTCAATAGTTGTGGCGGCGAATATGCTGAAAAACGGTGAGGGCGACGTGCTTCTTTCAATGGGAAACACGGGCGCGCTGCTTGCGGCGGGGCTGCTTATCGTCGGACGCATAAAAGGCGTTTTAAGACCGGCTCTCGCAACGCTGCTGCCGTCGGCAAGAGGCGCAAAAATGCTTATAGACGCAGGCGCGAACACAAACTGCAAGCCCGAAAACCTCGTCCAGTTCGGAATAATGGGCAGCATATACATGAAAGGCGTTATGGAGGTTGAAAAGCCCACGGTCGGACTTATGTCAAACGGCGAAGAGGAGGGCAAGGGCGACGAGCTGACAAAGGAAACCTTCCCGCTTATGAAGCAGGCTCCGCTTAATTTTATAGGAAATATAGAAGGCAGAGACGTTATGGAGGGCACGGCGGACGTAATGGTGTGCGACGGCTTTGTCGGAAACGTTATTTTAAAAACGGTTGAGGGCATGGGCTCTGTTGTGAGCAGGGAGCTTAAAACGATGTTCATGGGCAGCCTCCTCACAAAGCTCGGCGCGCTGTTTGTCATGAACGGCATAAAAGGCTTCCGTAAAAAAATGGATTACCGCGAATACGGCGGCGCTCCGCTTTTGGGAACAAAAAAGCCGGTTATAAAAGGTCACGGCTCGTCGGACGCCAAGGCGGTATACAACGCCGTAAGACAGGCAAAGCGCTTTGTTGAGTCGGGCATAATAGATGAAATAGCGAAGAATACAAATTAAAGGAATATAAAAAAGCATATAAAATGGAGGAAAAGGCAATGGCTAATTCAAAGATAATCGGAGTGGGTTCTTATCTTCCCGAAAAGGTGTACGATAATGCGTATATGGAAAGCATTGTTGACACAAACGACGAATGGATAACAAGACGTACCGGTATAAAGGAGCGCCGCGTGAGCGAGGCCGACGAATATACAACCGATATAGCGGCAAAGGCGGCGGAGGCTGCGATAAAGGACGCAGGGCTTACGGCGGAGGATATAGACCTTATACTGCTTGCAACCGTTACACCCGATTATTTTACGCCCTCGTGCGCGTGCGTGGTACAGGATAAGATAGGTGCTGTAAACGCAATGGCAATGGATTATAACGCCGCATGCTCCGGCTTTGTTGTCGGCGTGATAATGGCTGATCAGTTTATAAAAACGGGCGCATACAAAAACGTGCTTGTGATTGCCGCCGACGTTTTAACAAAGGCTACCGATTACAAGGACCGCGCAACGTGCGTATTGTTCGGCGATGCGGCGGGAGCCGCCGTGATGTCGGCAACGGACGAGCCGGGAGTTATGAGCTTCGATATGGGAGCCGACGGCTCCGGCCACGCAATGATAACAAGCCTTGCTTTTAAGGACGACAGCGAGGAACTGGAAAAGAGAATAAGCGGCAGAAAAGAAACGATTCTTATGTCGGGACAGGCCGTAATGAAATTTGCCGTTAAGGCTATGGCCGATTCATCGCAGCGCGCGCTTGATAAGGCCGGCCTTACGTATGACGATATAGCTCTTGTTATACCGCATCAGGCAAACTACAGAATAGTTGAAAGCGCCGTAAAGCGTATGGGTATAACGGACGATAAGGTGATTCTCACCATAGAAAAATACGGCAACACCTCGGCGTCGTGCATACCGGTGGCGCTTGACGAGGCCGTTAAAACGGGCAGAATAAAGAAGGGCGACAAGATAATCCTTGTCGGCTTCGGCGGAGGGCTTACCTACGCGGCATGTGCAATTCAATTATAATAAAACTATAATAACAGGTAAGGGAGAGGAAACAATGAATACAAGATTATGTGAGCTTTTGGGCATAGAATACCCGATAATCCAGGGCGGTATGGCATGGGTAGCCACAGCTGAGCTTGCCGCGGCCGTATCAAACGGCGGCGGGCTCGGGCTTATAGCCGCCGGCGGCGCTCCAGCAGACGTCGTAAGGGAGCAGATAAGAAAATGCCGCACAATGACGGATAAGCCGTTCGGCGTAAACGTTATGCTTATGTCGCCGTTTGCCGAGGAGGTAATGCAGGTTGTTATCGAGGAGAAGCCGGCCGTTGTTGCAACGGGTGCGGGAAATCCCGGTAAATACATACCGGCGCTGAAGGAAGCGGGCATAAAAATACTTCCCGTTATAGCAAGCGTTGCCATGGCAATGAAAATGGAAAAGTCGGGCGCCGACGCGGTCATTGCGGAGGGCACGGAGGCCGGCGGACATATAGGCGAAATAACAACGATGTGCCTTGTCCCGCAGGTTGTTGACGCGGTTTCGATACCGGTTGTGGCAGCCGGAGGAATAGCCGACAAGAGAGGGGCCGTTGCGGCGTTTGCTCTCGGAGCGGACGGGATACAGGTCGGAACGAGATTTATATGCTCAACCGAGTGCATAGCTCATGAAAATTACAAAAATGCCGTTTTGAAGGCGAAGGACAGAGATGCCGTTGTAACGGGACGTTCAACGGGTGCTCCCGTAAGAGCGCTTAAAAATAAGCTTACAAAGGAATATGAACGCCTTGAAAAGGAAAGAGCGCCGTTTGAGGAAATAGAAGCGCTCGGCGTCGGCGGTTTAAGACGTGCGTTTGAGGAAGGCGACGTTCAGACGGGCTCGCTTATGGCGGGACAGTCTGCGGCAATGGTTCATGAGATAGAGCCGTGCGCCGACATAATCAGAAGCTATTTTGACGGCACTGAGGACGTTATAAAGGAAATAGAGAGCAAATTAAATAAATAAGCTTACGGAAACGAAAGGGGCTGCAATAATGGGAAAACTTGCATTTGTGTTTGCGGGTCAGGGCGCACAGAAGGTCGGAATGGGCAAGGAGCTTGCCGATAATTTCGAGTGCGCGGCAAGAGTCTTTGACGAAGCGTCGGAGGCGCTCGGCTTTGACATAAAGGAAATGATATTCAACGGCGACAACGATACGCTCATGATAACGGAAAACACTCAGCCGACGGTTGTTACAATGACGACGGCAGCTTTGAGAGTGCTTGAGGAAAAGGGCATAAAGCCGGATGTTGTCGCAGGTCTCAGCCTTGGCGAATACAGCGCGCATATTGCGTCGGGTTCGCTTGATTTTGCCGATGCGGTAAGGCTTGTTAAAAAGCGCGGAAAGTATATGCAGGAGGAGGTTCCCGTAGGCAAGGGAGCGATGGCTGCAATAATAGCGCTTTCCGCCGATGACGTTAAAGCGTGCTGCGAGGAGGCGTCAAAGCTCGGCGTATGTTCGCCGGCAAACTTCAATTGCCCCGGACAGATAGTTGTGTCGGGCGAAGTTGCGGCCGTTGACAGATGCTGCGAGCTGGCAAAGGAAAAAGGCGCAAAAAGAGCGATGAAGCTTCCCGTTTCCGCGCCGTTCCACTGCTCAATGCTTACGGGCGCCGGCGAGAAGCTTGCAAAGGAGCTTGAAAACGTTGAAGTGAAGGATATGAATATCCCCGTTATAACAAACGTAACTGCAGATTACGTGGCGTCGAAGGACGATATAAAGCCGTATCTGATAAAGCAGGTTTCATCGTCGGTATTGTGGGAGGACACAATAAGAAAAATGCTTGACGACGGAGTTGACACGTTTGTTGAAGTCGGTCCGGGCAAAACGCTCAGCGGCTTTATAAAGAAAGTAACAAAGGACGTTAAGGTATTTAACGTTGAGGATATGGCGTCGCTCGAGAACACACTTGCGGGCTTGAGCGAATAATTCGGGAGGTATAAAAAAATGCTTAAAGGTAAAACTGCCGTTATAACGGGCTCGGGCCGCGGAATAGGCAAGGCAATAGCAATGAAGCTTGCGTCTTTGGGCGCAAATATAGTAATAAACGATATTCCCTCATCGGATTATGCCGATCAGACGTGCGGGGAAATAAAGGCTCTCGGCGTTGACTGCATAGTTGTAAAGGGCGATGTAAGAAACAGCGGGGACGTTGCCGCGCTTATAAAGGCGGCGACCGATAAATTCGGGCGTATAGATATATTTGTAAACAACGCCGGCGTAACGCGCGACGGGCTTATGCTCAGAATGAGCGAGGAGGACTGGGACCTTGTCCTCGATATAAACCTCAAGGGCGCATTCAACTGCATAAAGGCCGTTGCAAGGCCGATGATGAAGCAGCGCGGCGGCTCAATAATCAATATAGCGTCGGTTGTCGGCGAGATGGGTAATGCCGGACAGGCAAACTACAGCGCTTCAAAGGCCGGGCTCATAGGCCTGACAAAAACAACGGCAAAGGAATTTGCATCAAGAGGAATACGCTGCAATGCGGTGGCTCCGGGATTTATCTCGTCCGATATGACGGATAAGCTTTCGGACGACGTTAAAAAAGAATATTTTAACGCGATCCCGCTCGGAGAATTCGGAACAACGGAGGACGTTGCAAACGTTGTGGCGTTCCTTGCATCCGATATGTCCGGATACGTTACGGGACAGGTAATAAACGTAGACGGCGGACTTTTAATGTAGCTATATTTGACCATGAGGTTTTTATATAGATATGAAAAAAGGGAGAGAAGATCCGGATACGGATATTTAAAATCCCGCATTTGAAAGGAGGTGCACAACGTGGAATTTGAGAAGGTAAGAGACGTAATAGTAGAGCAGCTCGGAGTTGACGAAGCAAACGTAACAATGGAGGCTTCATTTGTTGACGACCTCGGCGCCGATTCACTTGACATAGTAGAGCTTATCATGGGTCTTGAAACGGAATTTGATATAGAGATCCCCGATGAGGATGCCGAAAAGATAAGCACGGTCGGAGACGCTGTCAACTACATCAAGGAGCACGCTTGATAGCTATGCCGACGATGAAAATAACTGCCGCAGGCAGTAAGTGTATGTCTGCGGCAGTAAATGTTGAAAAAATTGCCGCGTTTTTAAAAAAGCGCGGCTTCAGATATATTTAATTTTAAGTTTGGGAGGTTGCGTAAGTGAAACGAGTTGTAGTAACGGGCGTCGGCGCGGTAACGCCTATCGGCAATAACGTGCCCGATTTCTGGCAGGCAATAAAAAACGGCGAATGCGGAATAGACACCGTAAAGAGCTTTGACGCATCGGGAATGAAAACACAGATAGCGGGCGAAATAAAAGACCTCGACGTTACGGCCTTTATAGAGAAAAAAGAAGCCCGTAAAATGGATAAGTATACGCAGTATGCAATGATAGCCGCATCGGAGGCCGTTGAAAACAGCGGGCTCAACATGGAAAACGAGGATCCGTGGCGCGTGGGCGTTATAACGGGCTCGGGCATAGGCGGCATACAGACGCTTGAGGACCAGCATAAAATGCTGCTTGACAGAGGACCGGGACGCGTAAGCCCGTTCTTTATCCCCATGATGATAGCAAATATGGGAGCGGCGCAGATAGCAATAAAATACGGAATGCGCGGCATAAACGAAAACGTTGTTACGGCGTGTGCGTCAAGTAACAACGCCATAGGCGACGCCTACAGGCACCTTCAGTACGGCACCTGCGACGTTATAGTTGCGGGCGGCGCCGAGGCTGCCGTATGCCCGCTTGCGTTTGCGGGTTTTTGCAGCATGAAGGCCATGTCAACGAGAAACGACGACCCCAAGCACGCATCGCGTCCGTTCGACGCAGAGCGCGACGGCTTCGTGCTGAGCGAAGGCGCGGCATTCCTCGTGCTTGAGGAGCTTGAGCACGCAAAGGCAAGAGGCGCAAATATCATATGCGAGCTTGTGGGCTACGGCGCAACGGACGACGCTTACCACATCACAAGCCCCGTGCCGGGCGGCGAGGGCGGCGCCAAGGCTATGGAGCTTGCGATAAAGGACGCGGGCATAGCTCCGGAGGACGTGACATATATAAACGCTCACGGAACATCAACAAATTATAACGACCATTTTGAAACACAGGCGATAAAATCGGTGTTCGGCGACGCGGCGTATAAAGTGGCTGTATCGTCAACAAAATCGATGACGGGCCATATGCTCGGCGCGGCTGGCGGCACGGAGGCGATAGTCTGCGCGCTTGCAATACGCGACGGCTTTATACCGGCTACGATAAATTACGAAAACCCCGATCCCGAATGTGATCTCGATATAGTTCCGAATGTCGGAAGAGAGCAGGAGGTCAGGTACGCAATGTCAAATTCGCTTGGCTTCGGCGGTCACAACGCCACGGTGGTATTCAAAAAATACGAGTAAAAAAATCAGCAAAAAGAGGGTCGGATAATGCCGAACCCTCTTGTGTTGTATATTGCGGGTAAATAAAAATGACAGAGAACGAAGAAAAAATAGGATATAAATTTAAAAACATGGCGTTTTTTGAAAAAGCGCTCACTCACAGCTCATACGCAAACGAGCATAACCTTCAAAGCAACGAGCGCCTTGAATTTTTGGGCGATTCGGTTTTGAGCATTGCCGTAAGCGATTATCTTTACAGGCATATGCGGAAAATAAACGAAGGCGATTTGAGCAAGCTCAGAGCCGGCGTTGTGTGCGAGCAGTCGCTTGCCGCCGCCGCGAAGCGCATAAGCCTTGATAAGATGATCAAGCTCGGCAGGGGCGAGGAGCTCACGGGCGGCAGAACGCGGCCGTCAATAATATCCGACGCATACGAAGCCGTTATTGCAGCCGTATATCTTGACGGCGGAATGGATGCGGCGTTCAAATGGGTCATAGACCATTTGCGCGGCGATATTGAGAAAGCCATAAGCGGCAGGGGCCTTACCGATTACAAAACGGAGCTTCAGGAGCTTGTGCAGAAAAACTATCTCGGCGATATACGTTATATACTTATCGGCGAGGAGGGCCGGGCGCACCTTAAAAAATTCACCGTCAAAGCCGTTTTGAACAATGAAGACATAGGCAGGGGCGAGGGAAAAAACAAAAAGGAGGCGGAGCAGCACGCCGCAAAAACGGCGCTTGAAGCGCTCCGCAAAAGGAATGAAAACTTATAACATACCTATATTTGTGCCGCATATGGGCTGCCCGTTCGACTGCGTGTTCTGCAACCAGCGCCGCATAACGGGTCAGACAAGCGGAGTAAAGCCTTCGGACGTAAGGAGCATAATAAGCGAAGCGCTGAACACGCTGCCAAAGGGCAATAAAGAAAACAAACGCGTTGAGGTCGCTTTTTTCGGCGGCTCTTTCACGGGTATACCCATTGAGGAGCAAAGCGCGCTGCTGTCGGCCGCGGCGGAGTTTTCGTATGCCGTTGACGGCATACGCCTTTCAACGCGCCCCGACTATATTTCCGGGGAAATACTCGATAATCTTGCCAAATACGGAGTAACAACAATCGAGCTCGGTGTGCAGAGCATGGACGACGGCGTTTTGAAAGCGTCAAACAGAGGGCATACAAAAGAGCAGGTCAACGCTGCCGTAAGGCTTATACGGAAATATCCGTTTATGCTCGGGCTCCAGATGATGACGGGGCTTCCCGGCGACACCCCGGAAAAATCGCTTAAAACGGCCGATGAAATAATTGCGCTGAAGCCGGAGCTTGTGCGCATTTATCCGACGCTTACGATAAAGGATACATATCTTGAAAAAATGTATCTTGACGGGCGCTACATTCCGCAGACGCTTGATGAGGCGGTGGAGCTTTCAAAAAAACTGCTCCTTAAATTTGAGGCCGCCGGCATAACCGTCATACGCATAGGGCTGCAGGCAACCGATGAAATATGCGAGGAGGGCTCTGTAACGGCCGGCCCCGTCCACAGCGCATTCGGGGAGCTTGTTGAGAGCAGTATATATTTTGACTTGATAGAAGAAAAGATAAAAGAGAAAATAAAAGATAAATCGGTGAGCGCCGTTGTGCTTGTAAACGACCGCGAAATTTCAAAGGCGGTCGGCAATAAACGTGCCAATATTAAAAAAATCAGAGAAAAGTACAATATCGAGCTGAAAATAAAGGGCGATAAACGCCTTAAAAAAAGAGAGGTGATTTTCGGGTGCTGTTAAAAAGACTGGAGCTTCAGGGCTTTAAATCGTTTGCCGATAAAACGGTGCTGTCGTTTGTTGACGGCGCAACGGCCGTTGTCGGCCCGAATGGCAGCGGAAAGAGCAATATATCAGACGCAATACGCTGGGTGATCGGGGAAATGAGCGCGAAATCGCTCCGCGGCTCCAATATGCAGGACGTTATTTTTGCGGGAACGTCAACAAGAAAGCCCGTAAATTATGCCGAGGTAAGCCTTGTGCTTGACAACAGCTCACATATTTTTGATATAGACTTTGACGAAGTAACCGTAACAAGGCGTCTTTTCCGCTCCGGCGAGAGCGTTTATCAGATAAACCGAGCCAACTGCCGGTTAAAAGACATACACGAGCTGTTTATGGATACCGGCTTGGGACGCGACGGCTATTCGATAATCGGACAGGGGAACGTTGCGCAGATACTGTCAACAAAGGCGGAGGACAGGCGAAGCCTTTTTGAGGAAGCCGCGGGCGTTTCAAAATATAAGTACCGCAAGGAGGACGCGTCAAGAAAGCTTGCGTCGGTGGAAGAAAACCTTGTGAGGATAAACGATATAACATCGGAGCTTGAGGGAAGAATTGAGCCGTTGAGAAAACAGTCGGAAAAGGCGAGAGAATATATCGACCTTTACGGCGAATATAAAACGCTTGACGTAAATTTGAGCCTTGTTACGCTTGAAAAAAACAGCGCCGAAACCGAGGAGGCGGAAAGGCTTTATAAATCGGTTGAAGCGGAATTGTCGGAGCTGAGATCAAAGGAAAGCGAAACGGAGCGGAGAATATCGTCGCTTTATGATGAGAACAAGGCAAAGGACGCCGAAAAAACGGAACAGAACGAGCGCTTGAGGGAAAACGAATCAAGGCTTGTTACGGCAAAAAACGACGTCCGCGTTTATGAAAACAACATAAAAAACAACCATGCGAACATTCGCCGCATAGAAGCGGAAACCTCGGAGCTTGCAAAGCAAAACGAGGAGCGCAGGCAAAAAATAGCCGGACAAAAAACGGAGCTTGAGCAAAAAGAAGCGCTTGCGTCGGAAATACTCGGCGGCTTTGACAAAATGCACGAGGAGCACGGCGATATAGACGGGCGTATCCGCGCGCTTGCAAGCGCGGCGGAGGAAAAGCGTGCGCAGATAACGGAGCGCACAAACGCCGTATCGGCGGCAAAAGCAAAGCTCAGCGGTATAGAAACGCTCCGCGAAAGCTTCATCGAGCGGCGCAGGACTGTCGAGGAGGAGCTGCGCAGCTTCAGCGCCGATGTCGAAAACACTAAACGCGAAATGGAAAATACGCGTTCGGAGCTGTCGGAAAAACGCGCAAAGGCCGAAAAGCTTTCGCGGACGGCGGAGGAATGCCGCGAAAAACGCGCCGGAATAAGAGAAAAATTAAATGCTCTTACGGAAAAAGAAAACGCGATGAAGGTTGATTACAATTCAAAGGCTTCAAAGCGAAGGATATTGGAGGGCATGGAAAACGATTATGCCGGCTATGCAAAAAGCGTCAAGGCGGTCTTAAAAGCGCCGGAGCTTAAGGGGCTGTCGATATACGGCACGCTTTCGGGGCTTATAGACGTTAAGCGCGAATACGTAACAGCAATCGAAACGGCGCTCGGCGGCGCGCTTCAAAACATCGTCGTTGGCGATGAGGAGGACGCAAAGCAGGCAATAGAATTTTTAAGGCGCACAAAAGGCGGCCGCGCAACGTTCCTGCCGGTATCGTCGGTAAGCGGGCGCGTGATAGACAACATAAAGCAGGTGTCGGAATGCGGCGGCTATATAGGAGCCGCGCCGGAGCTTATACGGTACGATAAAAAATACGACGGCATAATTAAAAGCCTTTTGGGGCGCGTTGTTGTGGTTGACGATATAGACAGCGCAATAGCGATGAGCCGCCGCTTCGGCTATAAATTCCGCGTTGTAACGCTCAAGGGCGACGTTTTAAACGCCGGCGGTTCAATGAGCGGCGGCAGCGTCAATAAGCAAAGCGGCTTTTTGTCGAGGGCAACGGAAATAAAGGAGCTTGCAAAAGAGCTTTCGGAGCTTGAGGCAAAGCTTCGCACGGCGGAAAAGACACGGTCTGAGCTAAACGGCGACCTGTCGGCATGCGAGAGCAGCCTGAACGCATACCTTCCCGCGCTCAGAAATTACGAGGACGAGATATTAAGGCTTGACAACACACTTGCGCACCTTTCGCAGAGCGTGGAAACGAGCGGTTCAACGGAGGAAAACTATAAGTCGGAGCTTGAACAGCTTGAAAAGCGTCTTGCCGAAACCTCGGAGGAAACGGCCGTACATCTTGCCGAAACGCGCAGGCTTGAGAGCGAAGCGGAAAAGCTCGGTTCGGAATTGGCCGAGCTTGACGCGCAAAGCGCCGAGGCGGAGCGGCAAAAAGAGGAGAAGTCAAAGAGCATAATGGACGAAACGGTAAGGCTTGCCAACCTCCAAAAGGAAACGGAGCTTATCAGGGCGTCGATAAAAACGCTTGAGGAGCAGTGCGCCGATGCGGTGCGCCAATCGGAGGAAAAACGCGCCGAAGCGGAACGCATAAACGATGAAAACGACAGGCTGTACGCGTCGATACGCGAAAAGAACGAGCTTACCGAGGAGCTTCAAAGGCTGTCGGAGGAGATAACAAGAAAGCTAGGCGCAATAGACGAGCAAAAAGCAAGGATCACCGATACGTTAAAGAGTATACAAAACTCAAACAAGGATCTCACGGATAAGCTGCTTAACCTTCAGCAGGAGCTTTCGAGAGCGGAATCGAAGCGAGCAAGGCTGAATTCCGAAAAGGAGAGCACAATAAACCGCCTTTGGGACGAATATGAGCTTACGCTGAGCGCAGCGGAGGAAATGCGTTCCGCGGTTGAAAACACGAAGGAAGCGTTTAAGCGGCTGTCGGAATTAAAGGGCAGGATAAAGGCTTTGGGCTCCGTAAACGTTGACGCAATAGAGGAATACAAAAGCGTAAAGGAACGCTGGGAGTTCATGACGGCGCAGAAAACCGACCTTGAGAAATCAAAGTCGGACCTGTTGAAAATAATAGACTCTATGGAGGAGCTTATGGAGGAGCATTTCGGAAAGCAGCTTGAGAGCATAAACAAGAGCTTTTCCGAGGTATTTTCCGAGCTTTTCGGCGGCGGCAGCGGAAAGCTGTATCTGTCCGACCCCGAAAATATCCTTGAGAGCGGCATAGAAATAGAGGTCCAGCTCCCGGGCAAGGGGCTTCAGAATATCAATTTGTATTCGGGCGGCGAAAAGTCGTTTATTGCAATAGCGCTGCTGTTTGCAATACTTAAAGTTAAGCCTACGCCGTTTTGTATACTCGACGAGATAGACGCGGCGCTTGACGATGTAAACGTTTCAAGATTTGCGACGTATCTCAAAAACTACACCGACAGGACGCAGTTTATTGTTATAACGCACAGGCGCGGCACAATGGAGGCGGCAAACATCCTTTACGGCGTTACAATGCAGGAAAAGGGCGTTTCAAAGCTGCTGTCGCTGCAGATTGACGATGTGGAGCCCGAAATGGCAAGCTGATTTACGAAAGGAATTATAAATATGGGCTTTTTTGAAAAATTAAAATCAGGTCTTAAAAAGACGAGCGATGCAATATCAAAGCAGGTAAACAACGTTTTCAGCGTTTTTGTGGCTGTTGACGACGAGCTGTTCGAAAATCTCGAGGAGGCTCTTATAATGGCCGATATAGGCGTTGAAACGTCGTCGTATATAATAGAAGAACTGCGTGACCGCGTAAAGCATAAGCATATAACTGACGGCAATGAGGTAAAAGAGGAATTAAAACGCGTAATAGCCGATATTCTCGAGGAGCAGGATACTTCGATGCACCTTGAAAACGTGCCGGCCGTTATACTTGTTATAGGCGTAAACGGCGTCGGCAAAACAACAAGCATAGGCAAGCTTGCGACGCATTATAAATCGATGGGCAAAAAGGTCATGCTTGCCGCAGCCGATACCTTCAGAGCCGCTGCCATAGACCAGCTTGACGTTTGGGCGCAGCGCGCCGGCTGCGAAATAATAAAGCACAAGGAAAACAGCGACCCGGCGGCCGTTGTGTTTGACGCGTGCGCCGCCGCAAAGGCGAGGGGCGCGGACGTCCTTATATGCGACACGGCCGGAAGACTGCATAATAAAAAGAACCTTATGGCGGAGCTTGAAAAGATAAACAGGGTAATATCGAGGGAGCTGCCGTCATCGTCCCGCGAAACACTGCTTGTGCTTGACGCAACAACGGGACAAAACGCCGTGAGCCAGGCAAAGCTGTTCAGCGAGGCGGCGGAGCTTACGGGAATAGTCCTGACAAAGCTTGACGGCACTGCAAAGGGCGGTATCGTCATAGCGATTTCAAAAGAACGTAATCTGCCCGTCAAGTTTGTCGGCGTCGGCGAGGGTATAGACGACCTTCAGGAGTTTGACGCAGGCGATTTTGCAAGAGCGCTGTTTGAGGAATAACCTCAAAACAGCACTCTGTCCTTTAATGCGGGAAAGCTTTCCCTGTATCTGCGCGCGGCTTCGGGATCGATGTCGGCGCAGATTATTTTTTCATGAATACCGCCTTCGCGCAGTATTTCGCCGCGCGGAGTAACGATCATCGAATGTCCGGAAAACAGCACGCCGTTGTTTTTGCCGCTGCAGCCGCATGAGAGGAAAAACGCCTGATTCTCAAGCGCCCGCGCGGGCGTAAGTATGCGCCAGTGCTCAAGACGCTCTGCGGGCAGCGCGTAGCAGCTCAAAAAAAGCTCCGCGCCTTTTTCGGACAGCCTGCGGTACAGCTCCGGAAAACGGAGGTCATAGCATATGCTCATACCAATAACGCCAAGCTCTGTTTCTGCCGTCACAATATCGGTGCCGGGAGAAACGAGCTTTTTTTCGTCACCGAAAAGATGGATTTTTCTGTACGCCGCGGCAATTTCGCCGCTCCTGTCAAGCAGCAGCGCCGTATTATAAAGCCTTCCGCCGCTTTTTTCCGTAAAGCTTCCCGTAAATATATATGTATCCTTTTCGCGCGCGAGCTTTGATAAAAGCGCAAACGTTTCGCCGTCTGCTGCTTCGCTGTTTTTTTCGTAATCGCCGTATGAAAAAAATCCGGTTGCCCAAAGCTCGGGCAGCAGAATAATGTCGGGGTTCTCAAGCGAGCGTATAATATCGGCGGCGCGTGAGAGCCGCTCTTGTTTTGTGCCGCTGTCCCTGTATTCGAGCTGCAGAATGTATGACCTCATATTTTTGTCCTCCCGCTGTTTTTATTTTATTATACATCATATATCTGCGAATATCAATATTCATATTGACTTTTTATGCTTGCTGCGCTAAAATAAAAATATAAATATCAAAAAAATAATAATCTCATCCAGGGGAGGGTTCGGCATGGATTACGTTACACTCGGAAAAACAAACATAACGGTCTGTAAAAACGGATTCGGTGCGCTGCCGATACAGCGCGTAAGCTTTGATGCGGCAAAGGCGCTGCTGCTGCGCGCCTATGATGGCGGCATACGCTTTTTTGATACGGCGCGGTTTTATACGGACAGCGAGGAAAAAATAGGCTATGCGCTCGGTGATAAGCGCTGCGATATATACATAGCAACAAAAACGGCGGCGCAGGATTATAATGATTTTTGGAAGGACCTGCACACAAGCCTTTCGAATTTGAAAACCGATTATATAGATATATATCAATTCCACAATCCGTCGTTTTGCCCGAAGCCCGGCGACGGCACGGGCTTGTATGAAGCAATGCTTGAAGCGCGCGGCAAAGGCATGATACGCTTTATCGGCATAACAAACCACCGCCTTGCAGTTGCCGGGGAAGCAATAGACTCCGGACTTTATGATACGCTCCAGTTCCCGTTTTCGTATCTTGCAACGGATAAAGACGTTTCAATAGTAAATAAATGCGGGGACGCCGGGATGGGCTTTATTGCAATGAAGGGCTTGTCCGGCGGGCTTATAACAAATTCGGCTGCGGCGTATGCGTTTACGGCGCAGTATGATAACGTTCTGCCGATATGGGGCGTTCAGCGCATGAACGAGCTTGAGGAATTTTTATCGTATAACGACGCGCCGCCTTCAATGACGGACGAAATAAAAAGCGTTATAGAAAAGGACAGGGAACTGCTGTCCGGCGATTTCTGCCGCGGCTGCGGCTATTGTATGCCGTGCCCGGCGGGGATAGAAATAAATAACTGCGCAAGAATGTCGCTGCTTATAAGGCGTTCGCCTTCGGAGCTTCAGCTGACGCCGGAGGTTCAGGCAAAAATGAAAAAGATTGAGGACTGCCTGCATTGCGGCGCCTGTAAGGCAAAATGTCCCTACGGGCTCGATACGCCGCGCCTGCTTGAGGATAATTACAGGGATTACGTTGAAATATTAAACGGCAAAGATATTTAACAAAACCTCCTCCGGTATTTTTCGGGCAAAACATTTACGCGCCGCTTACTTTGCCGATCGGCGGCGGGATGAATTTAAAATGTATTTTTAAAAATATTTCTGCATTTCAAAAAAACGCGCCCGCCGATAAAAGGATACGGAAAAATCGCCTTGCATATACAGAAATTTGTTAAAAAAAATTAAACTGGCGTTTATACTTTGTTTACAATTATGATGTATAATGGATTTATAAAAATTCAGATTGAACAAAACAGATTTTTTTGTACCGGGCGGCGCTTCGCATCCGCGTAAATGACGCCGATTATTATGTCCTGTAAATCAGGAATATTTCAGGATATTTTTGAATAAATATAACTAAATGAAGATGAGGGCGCGCCCTTGTCGGTTATGATAGAAAAAACCAAGGAGGATATATCATGGATAACACAAATAATCAGGCGGTTGTTATTGGCATAATCGAGGACGAATTTAAAGAAAGTCATGAAATATACGGTGAAAAGTTTTATACCTTCACGCTGAACATACCGCGTCTGAGCGGCGCAAGCGACAATGTCCGCATAATGATCTCCGAAAGGCTTTTGGTGGACAGCAGCTATAATGTCGGAGACAAAGTGGAAATAACGGGGCAGTTCCGTTCCTACAACAGCTACGAAAACAGCGAAAACAGGCTTGTGCTTACTGTTTTTGCAAAGGATATATGCCGCTATAACGAGGACGAAAACAAAAATCCGAACACGCTTTACCTGAACGGCTTTATCTGCAAGCCGCCGGTATACAGAACAACTCCGTTCGGGCGTGAAATAACGGACATTCTGCTTGCCGTAAACAGAAGCTACAATAAATCGGATTACATCCCCATCATTGCATGGGGCAGAAACGCGCGCTTTGCAAAAACTCTTAATGTCGGCGACAATATAAGACTGTGGGGACGTATACAGTCAAGAAATTATCAAAAACGCGTTTCCGAGGACGAGGTCATAATAAAAACGGCATACGAGGTATCGGTAAACCGAATGGAGCTTGTCACGGGCGACGAGCAGGAGGAGGAAGAAGCGCTTTTGCATAACGGAGCGCACGCCGTTTCCGAATATGATTATGAAGCCGGTCCGGAAGGCGCGGAGGCAAACGGCGCCAAAGCTGACGGCAGCGATACGGAGGAATAGAAAACACAGGCGGGGCCCATATTTTCCGGCTCCGCTTTTTTTGCGTCATTTTTTTTATTTTAACTCCGTGTTCGCATAAAAATAATTGACGAATTATGCGGTATATGCTATAATAAAGCCAATCCGATAAAAATGCAGTTAGCAGGAAGCGGAGGATAAGCTTGAAAAAAGATAAGCGGCGCATCTCTTTTTCCAAATAACTTTTGCGAAAGGAGTCAATGGTCATAAATATGAAAAGAATTATAAAAAACATAATTGCCGCGTCAGCGGCGGCGGTGCTTGCGGTGTCCGCGGGAGCTTTTGCGAGCGCCGATATTTACGACGATATAGAAGCGATGCTTGAGCAGGAGCGCGAAGCGCGTTCCGAAGCGGCGGACAGCGGCCCCGCCGAATATATTGCGCATTCCCCGCTGTTCTTTGGCGAGGTGAAATGCAGCGGCATAAATGTGTATAACGATAATTTATCGGTGCATCTCGGCAGCGGTGAAACGCTCAAGATAAATGCAAAACCGATGCCGGTAAACACCACGGAAAAGACGCTTTCGTTTTCCGTTCCCGAGGAGAGCGTTTTAAGCGTGGATCAAAGCGGCACCGTAACGGCAAAGGGTACGCCCGGTGACGCCGTTGTAACAATAAATTGCGGCGGCGTATCAAAGGATATTACGGTAAGCGCGGTAAGGGGAGCGGAGAGCGTTTCGCTTTCGCGTTCCGATATGCTCTTTTATATAGACAGGCCCGTAACGGCGCAGCTTACGGCAAACGTAGCGCCTGCTGACGCAACAAACAAAAACGTAAAATGGAGCTCGGAAAATACGGCGGTCGCGTCTGTTGACGAAAACGGCGTTGTGACTCCTATAGGGACGGGCACGACAAATATAGTTGCCGAAACGGAGGACGGCGGCTTTACGGCAAAATGTATCGTTTATGTTCAGATATATGACATTCCCGTGCGCGGCGTGTTTATAACAAACGCGGTTGAAGCGATGCGCGTAAACACCGATTATGAGCTGACTTCATATATTTACCCTCAGAATGCGCGCGATAAAACGCTTTCGTGGTATTCGAGCAATCCGGAGGTCGTAACTGTTGACGCAAACGGCAGGCTACATGCGGCCGCGGAGGGACAGTCGGTGATAACTCTGCGCGGCGCGGACGGCACGGAGGATACGTTTACGATTTCGTGCGTGCCCGATGACGGAACGCCGTTTGAATATAAGTATATATCGCGGCCCGTTGAGGAACGCATAGCGGAGCTTTCGATGCCGGTGAGCTATACGCATTACAGCACAAGCTTTTCCGCAGCGCTTGACGCGCAGATGAATGCCGCGCCGACTGTATTTACAACAAACGCCGCGGCGGCATCGAGAAGCGACGTCGAAAAATATCTCGAGCCGTCAAATTTTGCGTCGGGCTACGCAAAATATCAGTTTATGGATCTGTCCGCGTCAAACGGCACAAGCGCCTCCTCCTTGAACAGCTATCTTAACGGCAAGGGCGTGCTTGAGGGAAAGGGCGAAACGTTTATTGCGGCGGCAAACGCAAACGGTATAAGCGAGGTTTATCTGACAGTCCATTCGGTGCACGAGAGCGGCAACGGACAGTCGCAGCTTGCGTCGGGAGTTGAATACAATGGCACAACGGTATACAATTTATTCGGAATAGGCGCATACGACGCAGACCCGGTAACAGCCGGCGCGCAGTATGCTTACGAGCACGGCTGGACGAGCGTTGACGCGGCAATTTACGGCGGCGCGCAATGGATAAGCGAAAATTATATAAACAGCGGACAAAACACGCTTTACAAAATGAAATGGAATCCCGAGCACCCGGGAACGCATCAGTATGCGACGGACGTCGCATGGGCGGTCAAGCAGGCGCGCACAATAAAAAGCCTTGTTGAGGCGGCGGGCGGCAGCGTGTCGTTCGACGTGCCCGTTTACAGCGACAGGCAGGAATTCGGCATTTCATGGGATTAAGCGGGCGAACGCCGTTTTTGCGGCGGGCGCATCATGCGGCGTGATTTTGCGCCGCGCGCAGGATATAAAAATAAACGAGGAGAAAAAACATGACGGGTAATTTGAATATGAATATGAATATAATCGCGTCGTCGTCGGCGTCGTGGGGAATAGGCAGCGGCAGCTCACTGCTGTTCCGCATAAAAGAGGATATGCGGTATTTTAAAGAAAAAACAACGGGCAATGTTGTTGTCATGGGCAGGAAAACGCTTGATTCCCTGCCGGGCGGCGAGCCGCTGCCCGACAGGGTGAATATAGTTTTGACAAGGAATAAAAGCTTTTCGCGTGAAGGCGTTACTGCCGTTCATTCGCTTGACGAGCTTTTTGACGAGCTTAAAAAATACGACTGCGCCGTGTATGTTATAGGCGGCGGCGAAATATACAGGACGCTGCTGCCGTACTGCGGGCGCGCGTATATAACGCGCATAAACGCCGAGCGTGAAGCCGATGTGTTTCTGCCCGACCTTGACAGGGACGAAAAATGGCAAAAAACAATTCATGGCGAAACGCAAACGAGCCGCACGGGGCTTGAATACAGCTTTGACGTGTATGAGCGGATAAAATAACGCGAAAAATAATATAAAAAAATAACGTGAGGAATAAAAAGCGGCGGTAAAGGAGCGAAGCATATGCGCGTTGCGGCGATAATAGCGGAATACAATCCGTTTCATTTCGGACATAAATATCAGCTGGAGCTTGTAAAGCGGCGTGCCGGAGCGGCCGTTGTTATTATGAGCGGGCCGTTTGTGCAGCGCGGCGAAGCGGCAGTGACGGACAAATGGACAAGGGCGCGCGATGCGCTGAATAACGGCGCGGATCTCGTTATCGAGCTGCCGGTAATATATGCTTTGAATTCGGCGCGTGAATTTGCGTCCGGCGCCGTGGAGCTGCTCGATAAAACGGGAGTTATAGACGAGCTTTGCTTCGGCGCGGAAACAGAAAACGCGGCGCTGCTTGAAAATGCCGCAGAGCTGGCGGAGCATGAGCCGCCCGATGTATCGGCAAAAATAAAGTCGCTTATGGCAATGGGAGCCGCATATCCCGCGGCAAGGGAAAAGGCGTTTTCGGGGCTTATAGACGAAAAAATATTGTCGCAGCCGAATAATATTCTTGCCGTGGAATATATACGTGCATTAAAGAGAATAAAAAGCAATATTAGGCCCGTTCCGATACGCCGCGAGGGCTCCGGCTATCACGATATAAAAATAGACCGTTTTGCAAGTGCGTCCGGCATACGCGCAAGGCTGTTCGGAGGTGAAGATATTTCGGAGCTGCTGCCCGAGCCGCGCTTTGACGTATACGATACAAAAATGCTCGATACGGCTGTAACGGCGCGTTTAAGGACGATAACGCCGGCGGAGCTTTCAAATATAAACGAAGTGTCCGAAGGGCTTGAAAACAGGATCATACGCGCCGCGCTCGAATATTCCTCGATAACCGATATTGCGGAAGCGGTAAAAACAAAACGCTATACTATGTCGCGCATAAAGCGCATACTTTTGTCGTCGCTTATCGGAATAACAAAAGAGCTTGCAAAAAGCAGAGCCGGCTATGTGCGCGTGCTCGGAATGACGGCCGCGGGCGCGGAGCTGCTCAAGAAGATAAAAGCAAATGGTGAGGTCATAACAAAAACGGCTGATTACAAAGGACACAGCCCCGTTTTTGAAGCCGATATACGCGCGCAGAATTTGTTTTCGCTATGCGGCAAAAATAAAAGGGGCAATACGGATTTTACCGTATCGCCCGTAATTGTCAGATAATATTTTTAAGCGTGAAATCGCCGTTTTCGTATATAAGATAACTGTGGCCCGTGCCGTTTTTCGGTATAGAAACCGATCCGGGATTAAGATAACGCACGCTTCCGAAACAGGTTTTTATGATTTTATCATCGCTTATATGCGTGTGCCCGTTCATCAAAATGTCTCCGTCCTTAAGCGGCGGCAGCGATTCGGGATTATATTTGTGGCCGTGAGTTATGTAAACGGCCTTGTTATCGAGATATATAAGCGCATAGTCGGCAAGAATGGGGAAGGATAGCACCATCTGGTCTACCTCGGTGTCGCAGTTGCCGCGGACGCAGAGAATCTCGTTTTTGGCTGAGTTTAAAAGCTCTATGACTTCCTTCGGCGCATAGCCGTGCGGAAGGTCGTTTCTCGGGCCGTGATAGAGCAGGTCGCCGAGCAGTATAAGACGCTCCGCACCCTCCTCGCGGTATTTTTTCAGCATAAGCTCCGCAAAATAAGATGAGCCGTGAATATCTGAAGCGAACATAAGCTTCATGGCGGATACCTCCGTGTTTTATATTTTATTGAAAGCTGTTTATTTTAAACGCTATTCCTTTGCAAGCAGCGGGTCAAACTGCAAAAAGTCGCCCGAAACAAGCCTGTATTCTATGCCGTTTACCGTATCGTTTACGGCATTTCTGTGAGATGCGGCGTGAAGATGACCGTAAAAGCATTTGGATACGCCGTATGTTTTCATCATTTCGGTAAAACCGTTTTCCTCGCGCGTAACCGGCAGCGGGGGATAGTGAGTAAAAACGTATATTTCATCACATTCCGAAGCCGATTTTAAAGACAGCTCGAGCCGCTGAAGCTCCCTGGCGAATATTTTGCCGTCAGCCTCGCCGAAGCTGTCGGAGGCGGGATTTATCCAGCCGCGCGTACCGCATATCGCCGTTTTCCCGTACATAAACGAATTGTTCTGTAAAAACAAAATATCCGAAAAACCGCGCTCCGCCGCAAACGACGTGAGCTTATTCATGGTTGTCCACCAGTAATCGTGATTGCCCTTTAAAATTATTTTTCTGCCGTTTAAGCGGTGCAGGAATTCAAAATCGCGTTCGCTCTGCTCAAGATACGTCGCCCATGAAATGTCGCCGGGCAGAACAACCGTATCGCAGTCTTTGATTTTCCTCTGCCAGTTAAATTCAAGCCGCTCAACGTAGCCTGACCACGATTTGCCGAAAATGTCCATAGGCTTGTCTATGCCGAGCGGAAGATGAAGGTCGGCTATTGTATAAAGCGCCATCGTTATTTTCCTCCGAGCTGATTGAGAATATCATCGGCAAGCTTTTCCGCCGCGGCGCAGAGCTCCGCGCGCTCCGTATCGCTCATTGTAAACCTTGCGGCGGCGGGCTTTGCGCTCTGGCGCATCCCGAGGCTTCTGAGAAGCTTCTCGGCGCAGTATATCCCTTCGCCGCTCCAGCCGCAGGACCCGAAAATTATATACGGCTTGTGCTTGCCGCTTATCATGTCAATGCTTGAGATAAGGCTCCATATTTTCCTGTCGGCGTTTCTGTTTACCGTATTTGTGCCGACCGCAAAGCCGGCGCACGTGTCCATCGCCTTTTTAAGCTCCGCTTCGCCTGACGCATACACGTCAAAAAGACGCGTGCGTATGCCGCGCTTATTCAATACGCCGCAAACTGTTTCGGCCATTTCGCGTGTATTGCCGAAAAGCGACGCGTAAAAAACAGCCGCGGAATCCGACCGCTCTGCCGGCTTGCCGTACAGCTTTAAAAACGGCGATATATCGTTTATTTTGTCTCCGAAGGCGGGAAGCACGGCATTTATCTCAAGCTCTGAAAGCCTTTTTGACGCGTTTTGGGCATAATCGGAAAACGGCAGGATATATTTTTCGTAATAACCGTTTTCGGCATTGAAAATGCTTCCGCAAAAAAGCGTTTTTTCCTCCGGACAGTACGACGCCATAGAGTCGGTCCACGGGAGGTTCGGAAGAATTTTAAATAAAAGCGAGCACCCGCCCAAATCGAGCACATCATTGTCCTTTGCGAGGATATAATCGAAATCTCTGTTGAGCATTTCGCGCAGATTTTTTATCCCCGCGGCCGACGCGACTATTTTTGCGCCTTTGAATTGCTCCGTGAGCGCCGAAACCGTGCCCGCATTATACGGTGAAACGGAATTTAAGATTATGTAGTCAAGCTCCGCGCCCGCGAGATTTTCTTTTATGCGCGAAATGTGAAATTCCGCATTCTCTTTTTTCATGCACTCCGCAGCGGCCGTTTTTTCGCCGCATAAAAGATATGAATTGTCTCCGTCTTTTCCGATATATTTTATCTGCATATTATAGCTACCCAGTCTTTTCTCTGCTTTACGTCAATTATATCAAAGCCGCATTCGGCAAGCGCCGCTTTAACGTCGCCGGCCCTGTCCTCGATTATTCCCGATGTGATAAACACTCCGCCGTCCTTCATATACCGGCGCGCCGCCGGCGCAAGACCTATTATAACGTCCGCAACGATATTTGCGGCAACAACATCGTATTTGCCGTCTATTTTGCTCTGAAGCGTCTCATCAGTCAAAATGTTTCCGGCGAAAACGTGATATTTTGATTTGTCTGCATTGTTTCTTGCCGCGTTTTCGTAAGCTACGTCAACGGCGTTGGGATCTATATCTACGGCCGTCGCTTCGGACGCGCCGAGCAGCAGCGATATTATCGAAAGTATACCGCTCCCGCAGCCGAGATCGAGCATTTTCGCTCCCGGCTCAATATATTTTTCGAGAGCCTCTATACAAAGCTGCGTTGTGTAATGCGAGCCGGTGCCGAACGTCATGCCGGGATTTACGTTAAAAACTATCCTGTCGGAGGGCTCCGGGAGCTCCTCCCATTCGGGTTTTATAAGAAGCTTTTCGCCTATTTCCATAGGGTGGAAATACTTTTTCCAGTTGTTTGCCCAGTCCTCCTCGTTAAGAGAAAGCGTTTCCGTTTCGAGCCGTCCGAACGAGCCGGCGGGATCGAGTGATTTTAATTCGGCCATGCCGGTGCGTATTGCGGAAAGCATCTCGTATCCGGCGGGATTGTCGCTTACATATGCGGAAACCTTCGTTTCGCCCTGCTTTTCCTTTATGAGCTCATCGTCAACGTAATCCCAGTATTGTTTGTTGTTTTCGAGAAAATCCTTAAAATCCTGTTCGTCCTCTATTTCGAGCCCCGTTATCCCGAGCTGATACAGCCTGCCCGTCACGGGCTCTATGCCGTCTGACGTTGTATATATCGTTACCTTTATCCAGTCCATAAGAATTGCCTTTCAGAATGTTTAATTATCGAGAAAATCCTTGAGCTTCTTGCTCCTCGAGGGATGACGCAGCTTTCTGAGAGCCTTTGCTTCTATCTGCCTTATCCTTTCGCGCGTAACGTCAAATTCCTTGCCGACCTCCTCGAGCGTTCTCTGGCGGCCGTCGTCAAGCCCGAAGCGAAGCCTTAAAACCTTTGCTTCGCGCGGCGTGAGCGTTTTCAAAACCTCGTTAAGCTGCTCCTTAAGCAGCACAAAGCTTGCCGCCTCCGACGGAGCGGGCGCGTCGTCGTCCGGAATGAAATCGCCGAGATGGCTGTCCTCCTCCTCGCCTATGGGCGTTTCAAGCGAAACGGGCTCTTGCGAAATCTTGGAAATTTCGCGCACCTTTTCAACAGACATATTAAGCCCCTTTGCAAGCTCCTCGGGCGTCGGCTCGCGGCCGAGCTCCTGAACGAGCTGCCTTGAAACTCTGACAAGCTTGTTTATCGTTTCAACCATATGCACCGGTATTCTTATCGTCCTTGCCTGGTCGGCAATGGCGCGCGTTATCGCCTGTCTTATCCACCACGTGGCATACGTTGAAAATTTGTAGCCC
>DVLU01000064.1 GCA_018715365.1 Candidatus Ornithomonoglobus intestinigallinarum
CGCCCCTTCTATTCCTCCATATTATAACCAAAGTCAATCTTATTCGTTCCGAATTTTTTTCTCAGGCCGTCCATTGTCTTTTCGAGGGTTTCATGCTTTTTTGGCGCGTTGTCGTCAAAAAACGAAAGCTGCTCCGTTACCGCATCGGCACGGACAAGCCCGCTTCCCGTAACGGTTATCATTCGTATGGGATTATCAAAGCCCCATGACGAGCGCATTATATCCATCGCCGCCGTGCCTATATCGCGCGCCGAATACGTCGGCGCATTAAGCTTTCTCTGGCGTGATATTACCTTAAACTGCGGCGATTTTATCTGCACCTGGACGGTTGTGCATTTCAAATTATGCTTTCTCATGCGCACGGCTATGCTGTCTGACAGCGAAAACACGGCGCGGCGTATTTCCTCCTCGCCCGAAATATCCTCACGGAACGTTTCGCCGTTGCCGACGGATTTCACCTCACGCGTTTCGTACACCGAACGCACCGGTTCATCGTCAAGGCCGTTTGCGTAAATGTGAAGCGTATGCCCGAGCTTTCCGAGCCGCGACGTTAAAAGAGCGTCGCCCGCATACGCAAGGTCGCCTATTGTGTGTATATTAAGGCTTTTAAGCTGGCGCTCCGTTGCGCCGCCGACGTAAAACATATTCGAAACCGGCAGCGGGAAAAGTATATCGCGCCAGTTTTCGCGTGATATTACGGTTGTTGCGTCGGGCTTTTTGTAATCGCTGCCGAGCTTTGCAAACACCTTGTTAAACGATACGCCCACAGATATTGTCACGCCCGTTTCGTTTTTTACCTCGCTTCTCAGCCTGTCGGCAATTTCCCTGCCGGTGCCGAAAAGGCGGCGGCTTGACGTTACGTCAAGCCATGATTCGTCTATGCTGAACGGCTCGACAAGGTCGGTGTAACGCTTGTATATTTCGTTTATCCTGACCGAAAATTCCCTGTAGACGCTGTGATGCGGCGGAACGATAACGAGCTGCGGACATTTCCCAAGCGCCTTATATATCGTTTCCGCCGTTTGTATATTATATTTTTTTGCCTTTTCGTTTTTGGCAAGTATTATGCCGTGGCGGCTTTCCCTGTCGCCGCCCACCGCCATCGGCACCTCCTTAAGCTTCGGATTCAGCACACACTCCACGGAGGCGTAAAAACCGTTGCAGTCGCAGTGAAGTATCGTCCTGTCCTTTGATATATCGGCCATATCAGTCACCGTCCGTTACGATGCAAGCAGCACCCATGTATCAAACCATCTTAAATGGTCCGCATAGTCAACGCTGCACGGCGCGCCCGAAAGCACGGGATAAAACGCCGCAAAAAGCGCCGCCGCCGCCGCGGCGTATACGCAGCAGCATATTATAACAAGCCTTTGCCCGCTTATGCCGCCGTTTCTTGTGCGCATCCCGAAAATACGCTCGCTGCCCGCACTGCCGTAAATATCCTCCATGCAGTACCCTATCATGAGCGCTATAAACGGCACGCACGGGAAATAGTGGTATATAAACGTCGTGCGCGTTACGGGGATCCAGAACACTATCTGAATCGCATACGCAATAACAAGGAACCATGCTCTTTTGCTCCTGTTTGCTATCCCGTTATAAAGCGTTATAAAGAATGCCGGTATTCCTATCCACCAAACAAGCGGGTTTCCGAAGGAGCTTATGCCTTCTTTTATCGTATCGCTTATTTCTCCCGAATAATACCATATCGGGCGCGTCATAACTATCCATTCGTACCATTTCGACGAATACGGATGCGTTGATTCGACAACCGTTTTTGAATGATAGGTAAATATCGCATTCTGATTGTCTATAATCGTTTTTATGCCCTCGGAGCCCGGCGCTCTCAGGTACGGTATATACGAAAGCCCGTAAATCAAAAGCGGCACAAACACAAAGAATATACAGCACCAGAATATTGTTATTCGCGTGTTTGCCTCAAAGCTTTCGATAACATGCTTGTGGCTTATGCCGTCGGTTGTGCCCTTCGGGTCCTTTTTTGCGTACAGATATTCGCGGTACCGCATATAAAGCGATACGAAAAATATTACCGCAAGGCCGACGCCGGCGTATATGCCCGTCCATTTTGACGCGATGCCCAGTCCCATCGATATGCCGCACAGCGCAAGCGGCACAAGCGTCTTTTTGACGGGCGTATCGTAAAAGCTCATTGTACAGTATTTGTACATAAAGTAATACATGAGCATTATAAAGAACGTGACGTAAACGTCTATCGTCGCAATCCTCGTCTGCGCAAAGTGCATGAAGTCAAACGTAAACAGCACCGCCGCCAAAGCCGCCGCCCATTTGTATTTTAAAAGACGGCGCGCAAACAGATATATAACAGGTATCATCAGCACTCCGAAAAACGTGCCGACGCACCTCCAGCCGAACGGCGTCATGCCGAAAAGCGCAATGCCCAGCGCTATGAGGTCTTTCCCGAGCGGCGGATGCGTCCATTCGTAAACGTCAAGCCCGTGAACGAATTCGTAGCCTGTGCGCGCATGGTATATCTCGTCAAAATACGTACTGTTCATAAACGATGAACGCTCCGGTATCGTATCCTGCTCGTCAAACATCGCCGATACTGACGGCTCCGCAGCGTTTGCGGGCGTTATATATTCGCCGTTCTCATCAACAATCCCAAGCTCCATAACGGAAAGGTGCTCGCCGTTTGTAGAAAGGCGCAGATAACGCGCCGTTTTGTTTACGGGCTGCTCCGACCAGTAAAATACAGCTCCCGAGGTAAGCTCGTCCGTTGCAAAGTCAGCGTTATTTTCATCGCAGTACGAAATGCTCAGCCTCCTGCTTTCCGAAAGCTCATAGGAGCCCAGATATATTTTAAGCTCCGATATATCACGTTCCGCGCCGAGGTCTATTTCAACGGAATTGCCGCCGCCTATATCAACAAACGTCTGCGGCGCTTTTGTGTCGCCGAGATTGTAAAACGCAATTGCTCCGTAAACGACCATCAGCGACGCCATAACAATATAGTCAAACCTGCCGAGCTTTTCATAAACGGCGCTCCTTTTAAAGCGCATAGTCCCCTTTTGCCCCGCGTCCGATTTTGCCCGCTGCTTTGACGCGCCGCCGCGGTTTGCTTTCGCCGCGTTTTTTGACTTGTCCGCAAGCACGGCGGCCGCTTTGTTTTCCGCGTAGTATTTCTGCGCATATGCCAAGCAGTACGCAAAAAACGCAAGGTTTATTAAGGATGCGGCAACTATAACCGGGCTTTTAAAATATTTGTTTATATCCTGCTCGTAGATAAAGAGCACCCAGGCGGTATTGAAAAACTGCGTAAGCGTTGAGAGCGCGTACACGATAAATCCGCGCGGCGAGCTCATATATAAAAATGCGGTGAGCAAAAGCGCCATCGCCGGGAAGGCGTATCTGTCGTGCATTTTTGCGGAGAGCATAAAAACGGCAAACGACAAAAGCGCGCCGCAGAAATAATATCTGCCCTCGTTTTTTGTTTTGAAGAAAACGTATGCCGTATACGCCACGATAAGCGCAAGTATAAAGTAGTTTACAACGGACATTACGCTCCCGAGCTCAGTCCAGTTCTGACCGAGCGCTCCCCATAGGTTAAACGCGTTGACCGTAAGATACGGATACGACGCAAGCGTTTCCGTATACTGCTCCGTCACATTCTTAAGCCCGAACGGCAGCGCGAGCAGCACGATCAAAGCAATCGCGCCGAGCCCCCAAAGCAGGTTTTTTATAAATTTTATCCTGTCGAATTTCGGCAAAAACACGTTCTCTATTATGCCGAATATAAGAAGCGGCGTAAATATAAACGACTGCGGCTTTATAAATATACATACGGCAAACGCAAAATACGATTTTACCGTATCCCTGTTTGTGAGGAAATAAAGCATCAGCAATATAAAAAGCGTATAGACGCCGTCAACCTGTCCCCACAGCGAGCTGTTTAAAATCACCGCCGGATTCAACAGATACGCGCCCGCGGCGGCCGACGAAATGCCCGTATTGAATTTTCTGCGCGCGATCTTATATATCAAAAGCCCGGCGGCAAGGTCGCATATTATCGCGGGCAGCTTCAAAAGCAGCCACAGCGAGCCGTCCTGCGGCGAAAATACGCTTCGCACCGCGCCTATCAAATACAGCACGTACATATAGCCCGGCGGATAATCGGTAAACGCATCGGAGGAATAGAAATTCCCGAAGCCTCCGTCAAATACCATGTCGGACCATGCGTTAAAGCAGTTCATATCCGTTGCGTGCCCCTGATATTTCACGGCGCATATTACGTGCACCGCGGCGGAAAGCGCCGTGAGCAGAATAATATATACGGCGTTATCGTCGCCGCGCCTGCTTTTTGCAAGCGACGGGGCAAGATAATACGTCCACAGCGCAAAAAAGCCTATGGCATATAAAAGTATGACCATAATTATTGCAGTCATCATTTTCACCTCATGAATTTATTTTATAAACATCGCGTCGCCGAAGCTGAAAAAGCGATACCGTTCCTTTACGGCTTCGTTATAGGCGTTCAGCACGTTTTCGCGTCCCGCAAGCGCGCTCACAAGCATTATGAGCGTCGATTCGGGCAGATGAAAGTTTGTTATAAGCGCGTCGATTACGTTGAATTTCCTGCCGGGATAAATAAAAATATTTGTCCAGCCCGTCTGCTCCTTAAGCGGCAGCCCGTCCGCGCCGGCAGTTTCAAGCACGCGCGTCGCCGTTGTTCCGACGGATATAACGCGTTTTCCCGCAGCCTTTGTTTTATTCACAAGCTCCGCCGTTCCCTGCGGCAGAATATAAAATTCGGAGTGCATTTTATGCTCCGAAATATCCTCGGCCTTCACCGGGCGGAACGTTCCGAGCCCCACATGGAGCGTGAGAAAGCCTATGTTTACGCCCTTGTCCTTTATTTTTTCAAGCAGCTCCGGTGTAAAATGAAGCCCCGCCGTGGGAGCGGCGGCCGAACCGGGGTGCTTTGCGTAAACCGTCTGATAACGGTTTTTGTCCCGCAGCTTTTCCGTTATGTACGGCGGCACGGGCATTTCGCCGAGCCTGTCGAGCACCTCCTCAAACACGCCGTCATACGTAAATTTAACGAGCCTGTTCCCCTCGTTAAGAGTTTCCAGTATTTCGGCTTTTAATTCACCGTTCCCGAACACAAATCTTGCGCCGGGCTTTGCGCGTCTGCCCGGACGGAGGATTACCTCCCACACGTCAATCCCCTTTCTGTGCAGCAGAAGAAATTCTATCGTGCCGCCGGTGTCCTCCTTAACGCCGTACAGCCTTGCGGGGAGAACCTTTGTATCGTTTAATATAAGGGCGTCGCCCTCGTTCAGCAAATCAACAATATCGGTAAAATGCTTATGTTCAACAGCCCCGCTTTCTTTATCGAGCACCATCAGCCTTGACGCGCTCCTGTCCTTAAGCGGCGTCTGTGCGATGAGCTCCTTGGGGAGCTCGTAATAAAAATCAGATGTTTTCACGCTATGCGTCTCCTATACATTATAAATTATCCGTATTATTATATCATACTTTGCCAAATAAAAAAAGCCCCAAATCGGGCTTTTTTTATTTTATTTTGCGCAAAACGCCGCTCCCGCGGACAAATGCTTATTTTATCGATATTTCGGCATCAAAGCCAAAGGCTTGCTCAACTCTTGCGCTTTCCTTAAGCTCCGGGCCGCAGCTTGCCGAGCCTATGCCGCTGTGCTTAAAGTCTATGCAAAGCACCGTATCGCCGCACTTTTCAAGCTCGAAATTGTGCTGCTTTGACGCAAGCTCCTCCTGCGTATATTCCGAAACGTTAAACGAGAACTCATCTCCCGTTACTTTTATTTTTCTTCCGCCGCCCGAAAGCGTCATACGGCTGCAGCCGCAATGGCTGCCGTTTTCCTGCGGCTTTACGTAATCCTCATGCATATCGCCCACGGCTGCGTTAAACACGGCTTTATACGACGCCTGCTTCTTGTCCGTGTAGCTTTCATTCGGGCCGTAACCGTAATACTCGACCTCGTCAAACGCTCTTTCAACACGCGTCCTTAATCCGAAACGCGGCAGGAACGGCACCGTTTCGTTTCTTTCGCAGCGTCCCGTTACCGAAATTTTCCCGTCGCCGTATACGGTCCATTCAACCGTAACCGTCGCTATGCGCTGAATATAAACGGCGCATATGCCGAGCTCCGTTTTTACGACAACCTTTCCGCCCTCATGCGCGGCTTCCGTTTTATACGCTCTCGAATACGCCCTGTCAAAGCCGGCATTTTCCCATTCGCGGCGTATATACATATCGTTGTCCGTCGGCGCTCTCCATATGTTCCATTCAAGCGGCATTTTTATTATTTCTTCGCCGTTTACACGGAGGCTGTCAAACGTGCCTGTAAGCTTATTGTATGTATACTCAAAATTGTCGCCGGCAATAACCGCTTCGGTTTCCGTTTCGCTGCACGAAACGTTTCCGTGCACAT
The DNA here is from genome assembly GCA_018715365.1 of Candidatus Ornithomonoglobus intestinigallinarum. Taxonomy (GTDB): domain Bacteria; phylum Bacillota; class Clostridia; order UBA1381; family UBA1381; genus Ornithomonoglobus_A; species Ornithomonoglobus_A intestinigallinarum. The sequence goes on from DVLU01000064.1 coordinate 6,450, forward strand.
ACGTTTCCGGCGCTTTTTTGCCGCGTTTTACCGTCACAAAATCAAAACCGAGCTCATGACCGGCGCTGACAAGCATATTGTCCTTTTTAAGATAGTATTTTACCATTATATCGGCGTTTACCTCCGAATTTGCCGGCATGGGCATTGCCGCATCAACAAGCGTTTTTCCGCGCGGCGCAAGCGAATACCTGATTTCCTCCGGCTCAGCGGCGGGAACGCCGTCTATATACGGCTGCACCGTTATTTTAACAAGCTCCGACGCGTCCGCAAAATCGAGCCTGCTCTCAAGCTCGAGCCGTCCGTCCGCATATTTTGCGCGCACCGGGCGAAGGTCCTGCTTGAATTCATAATAGCCCGTATGCGGCGTTCTGTCGGGATAAACTATTCCGTCCATGCAGAAATTCCCGTCATGGGGGAACTCGCCGAAATCGCCGCCGTAAAAATACTTTTTGCGCCCGTTCTCCTCGCCCATGTATATTGCGTGGTCGCACCATTCCCACACAAAGCCGGCAAAGAATTTATCGTATTTATCCATAAGCGCCGTATAATCCTCTATGCTTCCGGGGCCGTTGCCCATTGCATGAACGTATTCGCACTGCATATACGGCTTTTTGTTATCGGGATTTGACAAAAACTCATCTATCCATTCGGGGCTTGCGTACATCGTGCTGTAGACGTCAAGGAGCGAAGTATCGTTTTTGTGTCCGCCCGTTTCGTTTATGCTGCTTTCGTAATGCGTAAGGCGCGTATCGTCGTATGATTTCAGCCACTTTAACGCATTCTCAAACGACGGCCCGTAGCCCGTTTCGTTTCCGAGAGACCATAAAAGCACGCACGTCCTGTTTTTGTCGCGTATAACGGAACGCTGTATGCGGTCTAAAATCGCATCGTAAAATATCGGGTTCTGCGCGTTCATGCCGAACGTCTTTTCTGCCGAGCCGCCGTAAATCGGCACGCAGCCGTGACCCTCAATATCGCTTTCGGCTATAACATAAAAGCCCGCCTCGTCGCAAAGCTCCGTAAACCACGGTGCATTGGGATAATGGCTCGTCCTTATCGCGTTCATGTTCGCCTCCTTCATAAGGCGGAGGTCCTTTAACGCCTGCTCATACGATATAACATAACCCGTTACGGGGTCGCTGTCATGGCGGTTTGCGCCTCTCATGCGAACCTTGCTGCCGTTCAGGTAAACAACGCCGTCTTTAACCTCGATTTCCCTTAAGCCGATGCGCTGAACTATAACCTCGCCGCAGCATTCTATTATCATCGTATACAGATACGGCTCCTCGGCGTTCCACAAAACGGGGTTTTCTATTCTAAGCGTTATATCGTTCCCCTCCGCCGATGCGATTTCCGTCATTTTATCGAGCAGCCGCACCTTTGCCGAAGGGCCGTCTATGCTTACCGTAACCGTGCCGTCCGTTTTCGTCTTTATAAAGAAATCGCGTATGTGTTCCTTCGGGCGCGAAAGGATATATACATCTCTGAAAATTCCCGACATTCTGAATTTGTCCTGATCCTCGAGATAGCTCCCGTCGCACCACTTTAAAACAAGCACGCGCAAAACGTTTTTGCCGTCCTTTAATTTATCCGTTATTTTAAATTCGCTCGTTGAATGCGACACCTGGCTGTAGCCGGCAAATTCTCCGTTTACCCACACATAAAAGCATGAATCAACGCCTTCGAAATTAAGATACTGCTCGTCGCCGTTATGCGAAAAATAAAATTCGTATTCGTATGCGCCGCAAGGGTTTTCGGACGGAACGTACGGCGGGTCATACGGGAACGGATAGCGCGTATTTGTATACTGATGGCGGTCATAGCCGTGCATCTGCCAGTTTGACGGCACGGGGATAGTGTCAAACGCTATCGTGCTCCAGTCGTCGGGGCAGTCGTAAACGCTTTTATAATATTTGAATTTCCAGTCGCCGTTTAAAAGACGAAAGCGGTCCGAGCGTTCGCGCACCCTGGAAAGAGCCGTTTCCGTATCGGAAAACGGTATAAAATAAGCTCTGTTTTCCTCGCAGCCCACATGGAGAGTTTCGGGGTTTTCATAAAATTTTTCAAGTTTCATAAGGCACTTCCTTTCAAATTGGTTTCAGCTTTCGATAACCTCAAGGTAATCGGGGTATTCTCTCTCTTCTTCGGACGTATATTGAAGCAAAACATCGCCGTCGTTATCCTCCAGCTCGTCAAAGCCCATGATTTTATACGTTATATACATTATCCTGTTTCTGTCGGTTGTTCTGAACTCGGCAAAAAGCGGCTTGTTCAATTTTTTTGCAAGCTTCGCAAGATAGATAAGTATTGCCGAGCCGACGCCGCGCGACATTACGCGGCAGCTCATAAGCAGCAGCTTGATCCTTAGCGCGTCCGTGTTTTCAACAAGTATAAGGCCTATCTTGCCGTAATCACCGTATTTATCGGTAAGCTGCGCAATTCTGAAAATATGCTTATCCGACGTTAAAAAGCCCTCAAGCTCCTCATACGAATACGTGTAGCCCGTGGAATTAAGCTGATGCGTTCTCACCGTCAGCTCATACGCTCTCCGGAGGTCGTGCTCCGTTACGGGCGAAATTGTCAGCCTCATGTTAAGGCGCTTTAAAAATTCGGTGTTATCCCCGGAAAACTCCTGCTCATCGCGCTTTCTTTTGCTGTCCGCAATATACATCATACGGCGGTTTACCGTATCCTCCGTTATAAACCGCGGTATCATGCAGTCCATATCGGGTATTTTATCAATATCCGCCGCATCTATCGTTAAGATGTTTTCGTTTGCCGAAAGCACCTCCTCGCGCTCAAACGGCGAATCGTCAACAAACGCAAACGAGTCAAGACCGAGATTCAATTCCTCCGATATTTTTTTAACGCCCTCGCTTTTCGGATTCCAGTTTATCTGCGGATAGAGGAAATAATCGGCAATGCCCATTTCCTCAAGCTTTTTGTAAGCGTCATCAAAATTGTTTTTGCTTGCGACCGACATTAAAATCCCGCGCTTATCGAGCGTTTTAAAAATGTCTTTTATGTTGTCCCTTAACTTTACGTCATCGCCCTCCGACAGCACACCGCTCCAAAGCGTATTGTCAAGATCCCAAACGACGCATTTTATTTTTTTCCGTTCCATTTTGTCACCGCCGTTTTACAGATATTTTTCAACAACCTCTGCCATCGAATTTACAGTTTTAAAGTTTTTCTCCGTTATATCCTTGTTTTTTATTTTTATTTTAAACTCCTTTTCGAGAAACATAACAATTTCAAGCGCAAACAGTGAATTAACGTATCCGCCCTTAAAAAGGTCGGTGTCGCAGTCTATGCCCGTTATGTTTTTTTCGCCGAAAAATTTCAATATTCTTTCCTGTGTGGTCATGATTATTTTCCTCCTTAAAATTTATGCTTTTATATAATGCCTAATGCCGCGATTTACGGGCGGCAATTCGATTGCGTACGGGCGGCGATTGCCTGTTCCGCGAAATGTTCGCCGCAGCAAGCGAAACGCATACCGTCTTCGTGAACGCCGTAAAAAATTATTGCTTGTGTCGGTGCGCGTGGTATGCGTAAGCGCGGCGAGGCGATTTTTGAGCGGAACAGGCAATCGCCGCCTTTCCTTAAACTTTCGATAGCCTTTGCCCAAAAAGCAAATAATATTATCGTATCAATTCCAAAAGCTTTTCGCCCGTAATATTCGGATACATCCCTATCCTTTTAAGCCCGCGCAGGCTCTGCGGCAGACCGCGGGCAACATCGTTTACGCCCTCCTCCGTTGTGACCGTCACGTCAAATCCGGCTTCGCGCGCGCAGACGTCTGTAAGAACCGAATGTATCCCCTTCGGGAACGAAAGCGCAAAAACATCGTTTCCGACGGCGCTTTCAATATCGCTCCTCGATTTTTCAAGGTCCGCTTTGAAAATTTCCGCAAACTCCGCGTCGCTCTCGCCGTCAAGCTTTGACGCGCCGTCGCGGTATTCCGCGTCAAGACCTTCAACGCGGTGCATATCAAACGTGTGGCTTTGAATATCCACATACCCGCTGTCATACATTTCCTTTGCCTGCGCCCAATCAAAATGCGGGCGTATCGCAGCTCCCGTATCCTTGTACGTTTCCGCGCCCGACGTAACGCCGACCGCAAACACCGTCGCTTTAAAGCCGTACTTCCGCAATATCGGATAGGCGTATTCGTAATTTGAAAGATAGCCGTCGTCAAACGTTATAACAACGCACCTTTCCGGCAGCGCGCCCGTGCCGTTTACGTATTCCTCAAGCTCCGCAAACGATACGCTTTCATAGCCGGCGTTTCTGAGCGCCGCAAGCTGCTCCTCAAAAAGTTCGGGCGTTATTACCATGCCGTTGTCCGGCTCCTCATCGCCTATATCATGATACATAAGCACCGGGATTTTTTTGGAATACGTATTTACGTCTGCCCGTTCCGACGGACGCGCAAAAACTGTTTTTGCGTATTCATACGCGTTATCCTTTGTTGTGCTGTGCCCGAACCCGTCGGGTATATAAACGCCCGTATCGCCGTATATCCACGCAAGCGCCATATCGCCGACGCTGTTTCTGAAGTGCGCGTCATCGTAAAAATACCGCGCGTCCATGCTGACCGGCGAATAACCCGTAAAATCATAAATATCCGTCACCTCGGCAAGCTTCTGCCAATAGGTGCACAAATCATTGTAGTCGTAGTCCTCGATTTCCGTATCGTAAAGCGGCGACGCGATAAGCTTAAAGTCTATGCCCCTGCTTTCGCAAAGCTCCTTCACGGCACGGACCGATTCGACAGCCTTATCTATCGCTTCGCCCCTTCTGCCGTCCTCGCGGTAGAGATAAAACTCCGGATTGTTTTCGAAAAACTCAGCCTCACCCGTTATGCTTTCGGCGTCGCGCACTGTTTTGTTGTACACTCCTGTTTCGGGGATAAACACATCGTCCGCCGTCGGCAGATAGTCACGCTCAAAATACGCTTCCAGCTTATCGAGCGAATACTGCGGGTTTAAAAACGCGTATTTCAAATAAAACAGCAGCTCGCTTTCGCCCTCGACCTTTGCATGAAGATTGCCCTTTGTGTCATCGTCCTCATAGTCGTAGCTGTACATTTCCTCAATGCCGATATTTAAAATTATGTTTTTTACTTCATAATTGTTTATAACATATTCTGCCGTTTTCTGCGCGTCATACATATCGCCGCCGTACATTATCATGTTGTAGAAACGCGCGCCCGTGTATTCGTTCAGCTTTTCAACGGAATACGAGCTTGTTTTTGAGCTGCCTATTATATATGAATCGTATTCTCCGTGATGCTCGTCGAGATACGCGATTTTTGCGATACGCGGGTTCTGCGTCATATCGTAGGCATACCAGTCAAAAATTTTGTCGCCGAACACGCCGAACGGGTCAACGGCAACGTTAAAGCCCGCAAGCAGCGCCGCGGAAACGGCCGCCGAAGCGGCAAATATCAAAATATATTTTTTTAAATTCAATGCCTGTTTCCTCCGTTTCGCCGCGCCTAAAACTGAAAGTACAAAAAGCCCGATACCGTGCCCATGCAGAACAGCGACAGCGCCATAAGCGCGCCCGCGTATACGGCATATCTCGGCTTCGGCTCAAAGTTCTCTGCCAGCTCGCCCGTATTTTTGAAGCCGAAAATTATAACGGCACTTATTATAAGCAGCGCGATTATGCCTTTGTTTTCGGCAAAATACGCCGTCCACTGCGTGCAGAGCTCCTGCCACGGCACCGGCGTGAACATTGTTTGATAAACGCTTATCGCCTGCGTTGTTGTGTACGAATCAAACAGCACCCTCACAAGCACCGAGAAAAAGAACGTCAGCGCCCATGCGATCGGGAACGGCAGCCTTTTGCGGTAGAGCGTCATCATGTTTGCTGCGCACACAAAAATACCGTTCGCAATTCCCCAGAATATAAAATGCCAGCCTGCGCCGTGCCATATGCCAGACGCAACAAACGTAACAAGCGTTGCAAAAATAAGCTTTATTTTGCCGTTTCCGAAACGGAATATGCGTTTAAAAACGTTATCCTCAAGAAACCTTGATATTGTTATGTTCCATCTGCGCCAAAAATCGGCAAAATTCCGCGCCTTATACGGCGAATTGAAGTTCTGCGGCAGCTCTATATTGAAAAACCGCGACAATCCGAGCGCCATGTCTATATAGCCCGAAAAGTCAAAGTAATACGCAAACGTGTAGGCTATAACAGCGCTCCACGAATTGAACAGCCCCTCTCCCGTTCCGTCGTAAAACGCCTGCGCATGCGCTATAAGCGGATCTGCCATAACGGCCTTTTTGAAGCAGCCTACCGCAAAAAGCAAAATGCCGAGCATGACGTTTTTTGAATTAAAGGCGATAAGCCTTTTGCCCTTAAGCTGCGGCAAAAATTCATCGTGCGACACAACCGGCCCCACAACGAGCTTCGGAAAAAACGTAACGAATACCATGTAATCGAGAAACGAGCATTTTTCCGCATCGCCAGAATAGCTGTCCGTAAGGTACGATATGAGCTGGAACGTATAAAACGAGATTCCGAGCGGCAGTATTATATCGAGCATCGGGACGCTTGTCCCGAGCACGGCGTTTACGTTTTCGAAAAAGAAGTTTCTGTATTTAAAATAAAACAGAAGCCCCAGGTTTACCGTAAGCCCGAGAGCCATTGCCGCAGCTCTCAGCGGCTTTTTTGTTCCTTCCTTCTGCAGCGCACGGCTTATTCCGAAATTAAACAGCGCCGTGAACACGAGTATCGGCAGACATTCTATACTGCCGAAGCCGTAGAAAAACAGCGACGACGCGGCAAGCCATGTTTTCACAAGATATGTCCTTTTGGTGAGCCTCAGCAGATAATATCCCAGAAGGACTGCCGGAAAGAACAGGAACACGAATTTATACGATGAAAATATCATTATAATACTTCCCACTTTCTGCATTTTTACATACGGTTTTATTCTATCACAATTATATATAAATGTCAACGCCGCATAATGCGATACTGCGATTTTCAAAAAAAATTTTACGGCCGCGTTATTGACGCGGCGCGCCGTATATGATATAATGACCTCGAAAAGGAACGGGTGCAAAAGGCACCGCGAAAGGACTTGCGTTATGAGAATTTTCTGCATCGGCGACGTTGTGAGCGCCGCCGGGCGCGATATGCTTTTTAAGCATATCGAGGACCTGAAATACAAAAAAAATATCGACCTCTGCATTGCAAACGGCGAAAACGCTTCGCACGGCCACGGCATGGCGAGAGCGTCATACCTTGAAATGTGCCGAGCCGGCGTTGACGGCTTTACGATGGGGAATCACACGTGGAACACGAAGGAAATAATCCCGATACTCGAAAATGAGGAAAATGTTATCCGCCCGATAAATTTCCATCCGTCATGCCCCGGCTCGGGAGCTATGATATTAACGTCAAAGAGCGGGGCGCGTATAGGCGTAATAAATACGGCGGGGCGCGTATTTATGGATCAGTGCCACGTATCGCCCTTTGAAATAACCGCCGAAAAGGCGGCGGAGCTTAAGAAAAAAACGGACGCCGTAATAGTTGATTTCCACGCGGAGGCAACAAGCGAAAAGCAGGCGATGGGCTATTTCCTCGACGGCCTTGCCGGCGCCGTATTCGGCACGCACACGCACGTGCAGACGGCCGACGAGCGCATACTGCCGAAGGGCACGGGCTACATAACCGACCTCGGAATGACGGGGCCTGCGGAATCGGTGCTCGGCATGAATTACGAGGTGATAGTTAATCGGTTCGTTACGGGAATGCCGCAGAAATTCGAAATCGCGGCGGGGACGGCGCAGCTTAACGGCTGCATCTTCGAGCTTGACGACAAAACGGGGCTTTGCACCGGCATTGAGAGAGTGTTTATAAGAAACGACAGATAACGGATATTTTACGTTCTGCGGGGGCTTCTGCCCCCGCACCACCATTTTTGAGTGTATTGCTTATACGGGAGACTGTTATGAAAGTATTTGATTTTGACGATACGATATACGACGGCGAAAGCTCTTTTGACTTTTTCAAATTCTGCCTTAAAAGGAAAAAGTCGCTCATGCGCTATATGCCGTCCGTAATATCAAAGGCGGTAAAATACAAATCGGGAGAGCTTGCGCCCAAGGACGCGCGGCAGTTTGCCGATAAAATGGTTAAAGTCTTTTTTGATAACTGCAGAGATCTCGATGTGCTTGTGAGAGAATTTTGGTCAGCACACGCGCAGAAGCTCATGCCGCATATGCTCGATAAAATCTCGCCCGACGACGCCGTAATATCGGCGTCGCCGCGTTTTCTCTTTGAGGGCATAAAAGACAGGCTCCCGACAAAAAACATAATATGCACGGAGCTTGACGAGGAAAACAAGACACTTGCGCTGTTCTGCCACGGCGACAACAAGCTGACGTCATTCCGCGACCGTTTCGGCAGCACACCCATAGACGAGGTCTACACGGACAGCCTTGACGACCTGCCGCTCATAAACGCCGCAGAAAAAGCGTTTTTGGTTGACAAAGGGGAAATAACGCAAATAAAATAGCTTTGCAAAGCGAAAATCACCCCCGAAAAAAATAAAGGAGAAAAAATACAGCTATATGGATTCACATAAATTTTTCACGCAAACAAGGCCCGGACGGCTGTTCGTTACGGCGGCGCTGCCTGGCGCGATAGGAATGTTCGCGTCGGCGCTGTATCAGCTTGCCGACGGAATATTCGTGGGACGGATAATAGGCGGCACGGCGTTTGCGGCGCTGAATCTTGCGATGCCGTTTGTTATAATAAATTTCGCGCTTTCCGATCTTATAGGCGTCGGCTCATCGGTGCCGATCTCAATAAGCCTCGGCCAGCGCCGCGATAAAGAAGCGAACAATATTTTCACGTGCTCGTGCATAATGATAGTCATTATAGGCATTATAATCGGCGCGCTGCTTTACGCCTGTGCGCCGGCGCTCATGCGGTTCATGGGCGCGGACGGCGAATTTGCCGCGCTTGCGGTGCAGTATCTGCGCGTTTATGCGATATGCTCGCCGCTTACGACCATTGTTTTTGCGGTTGACAATTATCTTCGCATCTGCGGCCGTATAAAATTCAGCATGGTGCTGAACATAATAATGTCCGTGCTCAGCGCAGGGCTTGAATTCGTCTTCCTGTTCGTCTTCCGCTGGGGGATTTGGGGCGCTGCGCTCGGAACGTGCCTTGGGATGATGATATGCACCGTTATAGCGTTTGTGCCGTTTATAGGCGGCAGGATGCGGCTGCGCTTCTACCGCCCGAAATTCCGCGCCGACATGATAAAGAGAATAGCCGCCTGCGGTATGCCGACGTTTTTGAACAATATCGCCGGGCGTGTTACTTCGATCGTCATGAATATGCTGCTCGTGCGCTGGGGCGGCGAAAGCGCCGTATCGGTGTACGGCATACTTATGTACGTTGACGGCATAGTTCAGTCGCTGCTCTACGGAATGGTAGATTCGCTGCAGCCCGCAATAGGCTACAACTGGGGCGCGGCGCTTTATAAGCGTGTGCGCGCGATAGGCAAATACTGCTTTTTGGCGGGAGCCGTATTTTCATGGCTCGTTGTCGCCGTAATATTCATGTTCCCGGAGCTTATAACGGAGCTGTTTATGGGCGGCGGCAGCGGCGGCTTTATGGAGGAAGCCGTATTGGCACTGCGGCTTTTCGGAACGGGCTATATAATACGGTGGTTTGCAACGTCAACGCAGAGCTTCCTGCTTGCCGTTGAAAAGCCGATACCGGCAACGCTTATATCGATATCCGTTGCGCTCGTATTCCCGCTGCTGTTTATATTGGTGCTGTGGAATCTGCACCTTACTGGGCTGTGGCTCAACTTTGCAGGGACGTCGTTTTTGTCGGCGGCTCTTGCGGCGTTTATGCTGTTCAAATACAGAAAGGAATTACTTCGAGAATAGTTTTTTTACACAGGGGCTGCCGAAAGTTTTTTGTCGGCGGCGCATATTTCCCCTTCCGAGGAATGTATGTGCAGCGTAACCTCCTTCCCGAGGAGGAGGTGATATGTGCCGCCGGACGGCAGACTTTTTATTGCTTATTTGTCAATGCCTTCTGTGCCTCAACTATAACAAGCGGAGCAAGCGAGAGCGCGGCGGTAACCGCCCACTGCGCGGCCGAAAGCGCACCGACTCCGAAAACAGCCGCCGCTGGCGGAAAGCTTATTACGCCCGCCTCGAGCACCAATCCGGCAAAAAACGACAGAACAAGATACTTATTTTTAAACAATCCCGCTTTTATTGCCGAACCCTCGCTTCTCATATTAAACGCGTGAACAAGCTGCGACAGCGACAGCACGGCAAACGCCATCGTCCCGCCCGTCCGCACATTTCCAAAAACATTTTTCCCTATCGAGAACGCCAAAAGCGCAAGCGCGCCTATCATAAGCCCCTCGGCCGCAACAGCTCTCCACAGGCCCTTTGAAAACAGCTTTTTTGTTTTTGACGGTCCGTCCATAACGCTGTCATCGGTCGGATCCATGCCGAGAGCTATTGCCGGAAGCGAATCCGTAACAAGATTTACCCACAAAAGCTGTATTGCCGAAAGCGGCGGCGCGCCGGAAAGCAATATCCCTCCGAATACCGTCAGTATTTCGCCGATATTGCTCGACACCAAAAACTTAACCGCCTTCTGTATATTTTCAAATATCCCGCGCCCGACTCTCACGGCGCTCACTATCGTAGCAAAATTATCGTCGGTCAGTATCATATCCGACGCATTTTTTGCAACCTCGGTGCCGCTCCTTCCCATGCTGCACCCTATATCGGCTGCCGACAGCGCCGGCGCGTCGTTTACTCCGTCGCCCGTCATTGCGACGGTGCAGCCGTTTGCCTGCCATGCTTTAACTATCCTCACCTTATGCGACGGTGTAACTCTCGAAAAAACGCGGTATTCGCGTATCTTTTCCGCAAGCTCCTCATCGCTTGTTTTATCAAGCTCCGCGCCCGTCATAAGCTTTTCGCCGCCAAGCATCCCCACGCGCCGCGCAACCGACGCTGCCGTGCCCGTATGGTCTCCCGTTATCATGACGGGGATTATACCGGCGCGTTTGCATACTCTGACAGCCTCCTCGGCTTCGGGGCGCGGCGGATCCTCTATCCCGAGCAGCCCGGCAAAAACAAGGCGCTCCTCCTTTAAGGCTTCGCCGTCCCTGTACGCAACGGCAATAACTCTTAACGCATTCGACGTCATTTTTTCGTTCTCGTCAAGGATTTTTTTCCGTTCCGCCCTTGAAAGCGCCGTTGTCCCCGACGCCGTTGCGGCCTCCGTGCAGCTCGGCAAAATATACTCAAGCGCGCCCTTTACGATAACGCGCCCTCCCGCTGCCGAACGCCTGAGCACCGTCAGGCGCTTTCTCTGCGACGAAAACGGGATCTCACCCGCGCGCCTGTATTTTTCCTCAAGCGCATTCAGGTCAACGCGTTCGCTTTCGGCTTTTGCCAAAACAGCCGCGTCGGTCGGGTCCGGCGTTTCGTTGCAGCAAAGCGCGGCAAGCCTCAGCGTAAGCAGTCTGTCTTTTGAATATACAGACGTAACCTTCATTTTATTCTGCGTAAGCGTGCCTGTTTTGTCGGAGCAGATAACGTCTGCCCCGCCGAGCGTTTCAACGGACGGCAGGCTGCGCACGATTGCATTTTGGCGCGACAGCTTCATAACGCCTATCGCAAGCATTATGGTGACTATGGCCGGCAGCCCCTCGGGGATGGCGGCAACGGCAAGCGATACCGCCGTCATAAACATATCGAGCGGGTCAAGCTTCAGAAAAAGCCCTATTATAAATACGGCAAAGCATACCGACAGCGCGGCAATACCGAGCGTTTTGCCCGCCTCCGCAAGCTTTGCTTTAAGCGGCGTTTCCGTATCGTTTTCCTCGGAAAGCATCGCGGCTATCTCGCCCACCTCGGTATCCATGCCGGTTTTTACGACTATGCCCGTACCCTTGCCGCCAAGCACCGATGTTGACGAAAATACCATGTTCCGTCTGTCGCCGACAGCCGTCGGACGGCTGTATACGGCTTCGCTGTCCTTCTCTATCGGATGCGACTCGCCCGTCAGCGCAGACTCATCAACAAGCAGGCCGTTTGACGAAACGAGCCTGCAGTCCGCGCTTATAACATCACCGGCCGAAAATCTGACTATATCGCCGACGCACAGTCCGCGGCTGTCTATGCTTATCTCTTTGCCGTCCCTCACTACCCGCGAATGCGGCGACGACATCCTTTTCAGCGCGTCAAGGCTTCGCTGCGCACGGCTCTCCTGGACCGTTCCGAGCACGGCGTTCAGCACGACTATCGCAAGAATGATGACCGGCTCCCAAATATCGCCGTTCCCCTCCATAAGCGATGTGAAATACGAAACTCCCGCCGCAATAAGCAAAAGGATTATAAGAAAATCGTTAAACTGCGCAAAAAAACGCGAAACCGCCGTTTTTCGCCTTCGCTCGGCAAGGACGTTTTCGCCGTGCTCCGCAAGCCGCCGTTTTGCCTCCTCCCCGGTCAAGCCTTCGCGCACGTTCGTCCGCACGGCACGCTCCGTTTCGCGTATCGTCCCCGTATAAAACTCCTCAAAAACATTTTTCTTTCCGCCGTTTCCCTTCATCCCAGCGCGCCCCTTTCCCTAATGTTTGTCTTTCTAATTCTATTACGGCGGACGCCTGCGTATAACACAATTGTTGATAAAATGTAATATAAATGTTTTAGTGTCCCCGTCCGAAATATGATATAATACAGTTACCGCAAAACGTCAAACACAATGTAAAAGGAGTTAATGATCATAATTATGGCAAGAAAAGCAAGAGAAAAAAGCGAATCTGGGCTGTACGCCGTCCTGCTCCGCGGCAGCGCGGATATATTCGCCGCCGATGACGACCGCGAAAAATTTATGAATCTGCTTGAAAATTCAAACGCGCAGACGCTCGCCGCGGGATTTACCGCCGGCTGCGCGCTGCTGTGTGTACGCGAAAGCGGCGCCGGGCTTGCCGCGGATATGCGTTCCGTTACGATCCCTTACGCGCGCTGCTATAACAACGCACATAACAGCAGCGGAAAAATTTTTTACGGACGCTTTAAAAGTATGCCGATCGGCGAAAACGACGTGCAGAACTGCATCGGAAATATCGCAAAGCTTTCAAAAAGCAGCTTTGTTTCCTTCTCGGGCGAGCCGGGCGCAGAGTATACGCCCATGGCGTTTTTTGCTTCGGTTTCCGGCGAACCGGTAAAAAGAACGGCGCGCAGCAAGCCTGCCGCGCCAAAGCAAAAGCCGTCGCCGTCAGACACCGGCGCCGGCACGGCAGCTTCAAAGCAGCCGGAAAAGATAAACAACGCCAAAAAAAATCTTCCGTCATGGCTTTTGTGATGTTCTAACCGGGGACAGGAGTGCATATAATTTATATAGGGATAGTTTTATTCCGTATTTCTGTTTCCGGGGAGAAGATTACAATGAGGTTTATGGTAATAAAGGCAAAATACATAGTTTTCGCGCTCGCCTGCGCAATTCTTCTGCCGCTGTGCTTTATGTACGCATCGCGCGCCGTTTCCGTTTTCAATTCGGCAGAAACGCGCGAGGTTCCGATATACTGCGTGCAGCGCAGCGACAGCAAAATAGCCGTAACGTTTGACTGCGCGTGGAACGACAGCGACATTGACGCAATACTAAAAACTCTTGATATATACGACTGCCGCGCAACGTTTTTCATCGTCGGCGACTGGGCGGAAAAATATCCGCAGAGCCTGCTTAAAATATATAACGCAGGTCACGAGATAGGCGCACATTCGTATAATCACAGCGATTACACAAAGCTTGACGCCGCGGCGCTTATTGCAGACATGGAGAAATGCGACGAAGCCATTGCCGCCGTTACGGGCGAAAAGCCGCGCCTTGTCCGCGCGCCGTCCGGCGGCTGGAACGAAACGGTTGTGCGCGTATGCAGGGAAAGGCAGACTCCGTGCATACAATGGTCGGTTGACGGTATAGATTACGGGAATGCAGACCCCGAAGGCATAATACGCCGTGCCGCGGCCGCAACAAAAGCAGGCGACATAATCCTGCTCCATAACGGTACGGAGCACACGGCCGAGGTGCTTCCCGAAATACTCGAAAAGCTGTCGAAAACGTATGAATTTTCCACCGTTTCCGATATGATATATACAGAAAATTATACTATAGATCACACCGGTATGCAGATACCGGAATAAACCGCAGCAGCCCCGTGATTCCAAACGGACGGGGCCTCTTTTTTTGAGAAGATCGAAAAAATTCAATTAAAATTTCTTTTTAAACTGCTTGACACCTCCGCCATATTATGATATAATAATTCTGTTATGACATAATGCCGATGTGGCGGAACTGGCAGACGCCCGGGACTTAAAATCCCGTGGGGAGCGATCCCCGTACCGGTTCGACCCCGGTCATCGGCACCAAAGACAACCTACAAGCAAGGGCTTTCTCTTACAGTTCGGATGTATGTCTGTATCTTTCAAGGGCGCAGGTGTACCGCAAAATCACGGCACATCTGCTTTATCTTACAGCCCGGCTTGTAGCGGTCTTGTAGAGCTTTCCCGCGGACGAGTTGAAGTGTTGGCCCACGGAAGGCAGCAGGGGACTATGTACGATCGCTCCGGCAGCTGGTAACTGCCGGGGTGTATGTCCCCCACACCATCGCACATATGTACACAAAGACATCAATCCAACCCGAATTTTTTATATCCCGTATATTCGTTCACGGCTGACGGCTCCGTCTGCCTGTCCCATAGGCAGCGTATAGGACGCCGAGCTGACTTTATGGCAGCGGCTCAGCTAAACCCGCCCTTTTTTTCGAAAAAGGGCGCACGAAAAAAAGCTAAAAATATTGATTTTTCGCCCAAAATATGATATTATGAGTATCAGCGTAAGATCCCCATAAAATCCATATTTCAGTTATGACAGACTGTATCACAGATTATAACACACTGTCAAGTGTTGTAACAGCAATGTAATGTAAGTGAAAGGAAGTTGTAACATGAAACTGGGTATGTACAAGCGGAAAAATCACTTTCGTATGCCGTCCGAGCCGCCGGAAACTCTGGGCGAAGCAATGCTTCATGAGCGGCTCCGGCAGCGCATGACACAAGCGGATATGGCCGAGCTGCTCGGCACATGGCAAAATCGGGTGTCGGAATACGAAAATGATAAAAGGACGCCGTCAAAAAGAACGCTGCGGAAGTTTATAAAAGAGCTGTCACTGTGGCCGTGGAGCGGCGAGCTCTGGCAACTGTATGACAAAGCATATAAAAAGGCGGAATACAACAAGAAAAACAAGCTTGATAGCTTATCTTGACAAAATCATAGTAAAGTGGTATAATTATATACGCGGCTCAGGCCGAGGGTCGTGCCGGTGATGATAAGACCGCTAACTATACTACTCACAAACACATAGTTGGTAAGCCTGGCGGCGAGCCAAGCAAAAAAGAGCCTTTCAGGCTCTTTTTTTTGCGCTGAAAAGCTCTGTCAGCGTGTCAGCTGCGGCGGTCATATCGTCACGGGTAACGGTATCATATATGCCGAGCGTAATAGTCACGCTTGCATGGCCGAGCCATGCGCTTACTACTCGTACTGGTATGCCGGTGCGCAGTGCTCGATGTGCAAAAGTGTGCCTTAAAACGTGCAGGCCGCAGCGTTGGATCCCGCAGCGTTTTGTGTACCAGTGCCAGCAATCGAGCAGCGATCGATACTTTATCGGCTTGCCGTAGCGGTTTAAAAAAACGCGCTCGCCCTTACCGGCTCTCGATCGGCGCATAAGTATCTGGCGAAGCTGTGCGGTCATTGGCAGCTGTCGTGCTCCGCTGGCCGTCTTGCAGCGCTGAAGCTCTCCATGATAGTCCGTGTGCTCGATGTAAATCATGCCGGCAAAAAAGCTTACGTCTTGCCAGCGGAGCGCGATCAGCTCGCCGACGCGGCAGCCGGTAAGCAGCAACGCGGCGAAAAAATCGCCGTAAGCGCTCTCGCTCATATGCGAAAGTATGCTGTCAGCGTCCGCCGTGCTTAAGCTCTCGACAGCTCGGGCACATGAGCGCGGAAGCTCGAGATTGTCCATACAGGTCAGCTCTTTTATAAGCCCGAGCGCTCGAGCTTTACGCAGGCTCTGGCGGCAGAGCGTAAGCATATGCTTGATTGTGCTGTACGATTTGCGCTCAATAACCATAGCGTTGATCATGTGCTGTATGTCTATGCTTGTAAGCTCGGTCAGCTCTTTTTCGCACGTTATGTGCGTGCTGTACTGTACATAGCTGTCGTATGTGCTCGGCTTTATAAGCACTCGCTTATATGTGTCCAACCACTCTTTGACCCATGCCTTTAACGTGTACATTTTTTATCACCTCCGGTACTAGTTTACCATCAACAGCTCGCGCTGTCACGCTTTTTTTCGCTTTAGATCTCCGCTCGCGCTGCTTCGCGCAGCCCTTGCGGGCGCGCTTCGCCCATGCTCGCTTCCGCGCTGCTGCGCGCAGCCTTCGGCGCGCTTCGCCCGCGTCCGTGCGCCCTTCGGGCGCCTTCGCTCCGCTCGCTTCGCTTGCGTTCGCTGCGCGTCGCTGCGCTCCTTGCCGGCCCTCGCTCATCGGGATCCGCTTCGCTGCTGCAGCTCGGGCCGCGGGCGCGCAGTTGTGGCCCGCCGTCCGCTGCGGTGCGGTTGCCCTTGCTGCCCCTTTTGGTATTAAATGCGCCGCCGAGGTCGCTTTTCGCGCCGCTGCGCGCTTGGTTGCGCCGCTGGTGCGGCGCATTTAATACGGGGGGGCAGTAGCCCCCCCTTCTTGCGGTCGATACCCGTATGTGTAGCTGCGGTGCAGTAGCTTGCGCAAGCTCAAGCTTGAGCAAAGCCGTTTTTTTGGCTGCCGCGGCTTTCGCCTTGGCCCTCGGCGGGGCGTTTTTTTTGCTTCTTTTGCCGCAGCGGCGGCGGCTTTTTTCCGGGTGATCCCCCCGTGCCCCCCTGCCCCGGCCGCTCGGGCGCTGCTTCGCGCCTGCCACCCTCTGCGCGGGCTTTGCCCTTTGCATCGGACGGCGCTCGCTCCGCCCGCCCTCGCGGCTGTTGGTGGTAAACCATGGGGGTGGTGGGTGGTGGGTGTAGTCGTGTACGTGTACTATGATCGTGTTTGACTGGGTATATGACACTCTGTTTTGCAGTTTAAGCAATCTGTCCGCCTTTCTAAGCCGTTTTAGACTTGCGACGCATACTCCCCCACAGCCCTCGCACGTCAAAGGCGCTTAAGAGCGTTTTGGCGGCTTTTTGTGCGATCGGGCTTTTCGGGGACGTGCGCCGCTGCGCCGGAGCGGCTTTTTGGCCCGTGTCCGCTGCGGTTTCGCAGCAGTATAAGGCTTTGGCTTTGCAAAGTGGCGGCGGCTACTCCAGAAAGCCGCTGCCGAAGGACAAAAGCAAGTAGAAGTTAAAAAGCGTACTGCGGCAGCAGCTCACAGGCAAAGCGTTTATGCGGCGTTTTATAAGCGTGAGTACATCGTCAAGGTACACAAGGCCGCCGAAGGCGCGGTGCGCACCGTATGCGCCGTAGCCGAGACCGGAAAGCCGTAAAATGTCGGCCCGGAGCGCGGTCAGCTCATCGTCGCAGCAGTGGTCGATGCGCGGAGCGGCCGCGAGCTTATCCAAGACGGCTTTTTTGAGTATGATTTTTCGCATGGTTTTGTCTCCTTCTTTCCGCCGCGGGTCCGCGGCTGTTTCCGGCAAGCCTGGGCGGCGGGCTGCCCCCGCGGGGTACGCTATTCCGGCCGTCTGCTTGCGCGTGTCTGTTTTTGTCGGTTGTGCCGTCGGTGTGTCGGTGTCTTTCCGCCGTGCCGTGCAGGCGGCTTTTGTGTCGGCTCCAGCGTCGGTGTGTCGGTTTATCTTCCGCCGCCGCTCGGCTCGGCTGTGTCGGCTGGTCCGGCGGTTTGGGCTGTCTGTGTCCGTGCGCTCCGTGCGGCAGGCGCACTCGGGGGCGGTCAAGGCTGCTCATCGGCAAGCTGTGCGCCGCCGCGCAGTCGCTTTTTTGCGGTTTGCTTGCGGTTTGCTGTCGGCAGTCCGTCCGCGCGCTCGCCACCGCCCCCGCGGGGGCAGCCCGCCGCCGCCTTGCCTTCTGTCACAGCCGCGGTTACCCACGGCGTACCGTGGATAAGTCCGCCGGACTTACCCACGCCGCCGCCTTGGATAACTCGCTGAAGCCGCTCCCGCTCTCCCCCTGCTCACGTACACACATACATACGCCAAAAAAGCGGATAACCGCGCTATATATGACACTCTGTTTTTTTTGCCCACACGCCCGGGACTTAAAATCCCGTGGGGAGCGATCCCCGTACCGGTTCGACCCCGGTCATCGGCACCAATCCTCAAGGCTTTTGCCTTGAGGATTTTTTGTTTTTTTAACCGCACATCGTTCCCGCCATACAAAAAACCCGAAACGGAAAATATCCGTTCCGGGTATCCGTTTCGGGTTTTATAAACCTCAAATCAATCCACAAGCTCAAGGATTGCCATCTCGGCGCTGTCGCCGCGGCGAGGTCCTATTTTGAGTATTCTTGTGTATCCGCCGTTTCTCTCGGCATATTTGGGAGCTATCTCGCTGAAGAGCTTTGTTACAACGTCCTCTTTTGTGATGAACTCCAAAGCCTGACGGCGAGAATGAAGCGTATTCTTTTTACCCAGAGTTATCATCTTCTCAGCCATGCTCTGAGTTTCCTTAGCTCTGGTTACGGTTGTTTCAATCTTTCCGTTCTCCAAAAAGCTTGTTACGAGGTTACGCAGCATAGCTTTTCTCTGAGCCGTTGAAAGACCGAGCTTTCTTGTTCCCGGCATATCGGTTTACCTCCTATATCGTATAATCGTTAATCTTCTTCTTTCTTAAGGTAAAGTCCCAAACCGTTCAGCTTGTTTATGACTTCCTCAAGCGACTTTCTGCCCAGGTTTCTGACCTTCATCATGTCCTCCTCGGACTTGTTTGTCAAATCCTCGACCGTATTGATGCCTGCGCGCTTTAAGCAGTTGTAGGAACGAACGGAAAGATCCAGCTCCTCTATTGTCATTTCGAGAACCTTTTCCTTCTTGTTTTCTTCCTTCTCAACAATAATCTCAGTATTCTTTGCTTCCTCAGACAGGTCAACAAACAGGCACAGAAGGTCGTTCATGATTTTTGCGGCAAGGCTGACTGCCTCGTCGGGCTTTATCGTCCCGTTTGTCCAAACCTCGACCGTCAGCTTTTCTCTGTCTGTATACTGTCCAACGCGCATATTTTCAACAGTATAATTCACCTTTGTTACAGGCGTGTAAATGGAATCGACCGGTATGACGCCTATCACCGACTGCGCGCCGCTCTTGTTCTTGTCGGCGCTTACGTAGCCCCTGCCCTTTGAGAGCGTGATCTCCATGTAAAGGTGCGCGTCATCGTTAAGCGTTGCTATGTGAAGATCGGGGTTGAATATCTCAACGTCCGCGTCGCGCTTTATATCGTCAGCCGTTATTTCGCCGGCGCCTTTAGCTTCGATGTATACGGTTTTCGGCGAATCGCCGTGAAGCTTTATCGCAAGCTTCTTGATGTTAAGGATCATCTCCGTAACATCCTCCGTAACACCGGGTACTGTTGAGAACTCATGCTGAACGCCGTCTATCTTTATAGATGTTGCGGCGGCGCCGGGCAGAGATGACAGCAGTATCCTGCGAAGCGAATTTCCGAGCGTTGTGCCGTAGCCTCTCTCGAGCGGAGAAACAACAAACCTTCCGTAGCGTCCGTCCTCGCTCAGCTCTTCACATTCGATGTTGGGCTTTTCCATTTCTATCATTCAGAACCCTCCTTTTAACTCCGAGACGTCCGCAGCATTAAGCTGCGGCAGCCTCTTATAAATATAATTCGTATCCACTTTACCGAGGGTAAATTGTTATTATTTCGAGTACAGCTCGACGATAAGGTGCTCTGCAACCTCATAGTCTATATCGTCTCTGTTTGCCAGTCTGATGACTTTGCCTGTGAGTGTGTTTCTGTCCATATCAAGCCACTGAGGAATAACGCGCTTTGCGTTCTCTTCAACGATTTCCTTTATTCTTACCGAGCTTCTGCTCTTTTCCCTTACGGAGATAACGTCGCCCGGCTTAACAAGATATGAAGGAATATCTACCTTTTTGCCGTTTACCGTTATGTGACCGTGATTAACAAGCTGTCTTGCTTCGCGTCTTGTGTTTGCAAGTGCGAGTCTGTACACAACGTTGTCAAGTCTTGATTCAAGAATCTGAAGCAGCATTTCACCCGTTATGCCCTGTCTTTTTGTTGCCATAACGTAATACTTGTGGAACTGCTTCTCAAGCAGGCCGTATATAAACTTAACCTTCTGCTTTTCGTTGAGCTGAAGGCCGTATTCCGACTGCTTTCTTCTGCCCTTTTTGGGGTTCTTGTTTGATTTCTTATCAATGCCCAGAACTGTAGGTTCAAGTCCGAGTGTTCTGCATCTCTTCAGTATAGGCTGAGTATTTCTTGCCATTGCTCTTTTTCCTCCTTCTCTATAATCAGACTCTTCTTCTCTTGGGCGGTCTGCATCCGTTATGAGGAATAGGAGTAACGTCCTTGATCATTGTAACGTCAAGACCTGTTGCCTGAAGCGCTCTTATTGCAGCTTCTCTGCCTGCGCCGGGGCCTTTAACATAAACCTCAACTGTTTTCATGCCGTGCTCCATTGCAGCCTTCGCAGCCGTTTCAGCCGCCGTCTGCGCAGCAAACGGTGTGCTCTTTCTTGAACCGCGGAAGCCTAAGCCGCCTGCGCTTGCCCATGATATGGCGTTGCCCGCCGTATCTGTTATTGTAACTATTGTATTATTGAATGTTGAACGAATGTGCGCTGCGCCCTTTTCAACGTTTTTTCTGTCACGGCGTCTTGTGCGCGTTGTTCTCTTTGCTACCTTAGCCATTTAGCTTAGTCCCTCCTTTATTTCTTTTTACCTGCTATAGTTCTCGCGGGACCCTTGCGCGTCCTTGCGTTATTTTTCGTGTTCTGTCCTCTTACGGGCAGTCCCTTTCTGTGTCGAATACCTCTGTAGCAGCCGATTTCCATAAGACGCTTAATATCCAATGCCAGCTGTCTTCTCAAATCACCTTCAACAGTGTATTCAGCATCGATTATTTCTCTTAAGCTGTTTACTTCTGCATCCGTAAGATCCTTTACTCTTGTGTCGGGATTTACTCCGCTTTTGGCTAAAATCTTCTGAGAGCTCTTAAGACCTATTCCATATATATAAGTAAGTCCTACCTCAACTCTCTTTTCTCTCGGTAAGTCAACACCTGCTATTCTTGCCATACTTTTCTACACCTCCGTTTAAAGATATCATCAAAAAATTTAATAGTGTGCTTTTATGGAGCATACGCTCCGGACTTAACCTCTTCAAGCTGCGCTAAAATGCGCCAGCCGCTGCCCGAACAAGTCAAGCAATTTTGAGTTTGCCGATATATTGTTTTATGCGCGCGGCGCACCGGCAAAACGCCGCGGCGCGGTTAAGGTTCTGCGATCAGCCCTGCTTCTGCTTATGCTTGGGGTTTTCGCAGATAACCATTACCTTGCCTTTTCTCTTTATGATCTTGCATTTTTCGCAGATCGGTTTAACTGACGGACGTACTTTCATCTTTCTGCCTCCTATTACTTTGAACGCCAAGTGATACGACCTTTATCAAGGTCATACGGGCTCATTTCGAGCTTGACCTTATCACCGGGAAGTATCTTTATGAAATTCATTCTCAATTTGCCTGAAATATGCGCCAGTATTCTGTGACCATTTTCAAGCTCCACCCTAAACATTGCGTTCGGCAGGTTTTCAACTACCTTGCCTTCCAGTTCCAGAACATCATTCTTAGCCAATGTTATTTCCTCCTAAATCAGAACCTATAGAACCTATTGTTTCCGCCAATGCTTTTCGCACCTCAGAATTTGTCACGCACCCGCCGGCGCCGAGCTTTTCGGCGATTGTGCGGCAGATTGTTTTTGAACCTTGAAGATGCTTGAGCTTTTTCTTTTTGGGGCGTTCCGTTTTTCTCAGGTCCCCGTCCGCAAGATAGGCGTATTCGCCTTCAAGCGCAAGAACCACAAACCGACCGCCCTTATCGCGTCCCGCTTTTGAGCGCGCGATTGTTCCTACTGATATTTCCATACCGGCACCTCACAGTGTCAGGATTTCATAGCCGTCCTTTGTGACGAGAACGGTATTCTCATAATGAGCCGACAGCTTTCCGTCAGCAGTCACAACTGTCCAATCGTTGTCGAGCAGCTCCACCTTGTACGTACCCTCGTTTATCATCGGTTCTATTGCAAGGGTCATACCGGCTGCGAGCCTCACTCCGTGACCCGCCTTGCCGAAATTCGGCACGCTCGGATCCTCGTGCAGCTCCCGGCCTACTCCGTGACCCACAAGGTCGCGCACAACGCCGTAGCCGTTTTCCTCCGCGTGCTGCTGAATTGCCGCAGACACATCGCCGAGCTTTACGCCGTGCTTTATATGCTTTACGCCTTCAAAAAAGCATTCGCGCGTTACATCTATAAGCCTCTGTGCCTCGGGGCTGACTTTTCCGACGGGGAATGTTCTTGCGGCGTCGCTGTGCCAGCCGTCAAGCACCGTTCCCATATCGATGCTTATTATGTCGCCTTCCTTAAGGATGGTGTGCTTATCGGGAAATCCATGGACCACCTCGTCGTTCACCGAAGCGCATATGCTGCCCGGGAAACCGTTGTAGTTCAGGAAATTGGGCTTGCCGCCCTTTGATATTATAAAATCGTGTGCGATTTTATCAAGCTGCTTTGTGGAGATGCCCGGACGTATATTTTTCCCTATAACGTCCAGCGCCTCCTTTGTTATTGCGCAGGCCCTGCGCATTTTTTCTATTTGCTTGGCCGATTTGATTGTTATCATACCGCGTCAGGCTCCTCAAGCCCGAGGGCTTTTGCAACGTTTCTCGTTGTATCCTCAAGCAGTTCCTCGCCCTTGGCAGTAACGAGCAGTCCCTCGGCCGCATAATAATCCTTTATGGGCTCTGTCTGCTCATGATAAACATCGAGCCTGTTTTGGATTGTTTCGGGGTTATCGTCGGCGCGCCTGATAAGCTGACCTCCGCACTTATCGCACTTGCCCTCTTCCGCGGGCTTATTTGAGATAACATTATACGGAGCGCCGCATTTTGAGCACTCGCGTCTTGACGAAAGCCTTTCAACTATCTTTTCGTCCTCAACCTCAAGCGAAAGGACCTTATCTATTTTAACGCCCGATTCCGTAAGCGCCTTTGCCTGGGCAATGGTGCGCGGGAAGCCGTCCAATATAAAGCCTTTTTCGCAGTCGGGCTTTGAAAGCCTTTCTTTTACTATGCCGACTATAACCTCGTCGGGAACGAGCTTACCGTCATTTATATACTGCTCGGCAAGCTTGCCTATTTCCGTTCCCTCCTTGATGGCGGAACGGAGCATAACTCCCGTGGATATTGTGTCTATACCTAATTTCTTTGACAAAATCTCTCCCTGGGTGCCTTTTCCTGCTCCCGGAGGTCCCATCAATACTAAATTCATAGCAGTTCCGCCTTTCTTATTCCAAGAAGCCCTTATAATGACGCATTGTCATCTGTGATTCGATTTGTCTTACCGTTTCAAGCGCAACGCCCTCCATAATGAGCAGCGACGTACCGCCTATCTGAAGCGACGGGATATTGAACACCGCGCCTATGATAACGGGCATTATCGCAACCATGCCGAGGAAGAACGCTCCGACAAGATTAAGTCTTGACGAAATCTTTCCGATATAATCGCTCGTCGGCTTGCCCGGTCTTATACCGGGGATAAAGCCGCCGCTCTTCTTCATATTGTTCGACAGCTCAATGGGATTGAACTGTATCGATGAATAGAAGTATGTGAAGAAGATTATAAGCAGGAAGTATATTACCGCGTAAACAACGCTGGTCCACCATGCAGTGCTGTAGCCCGCAGACAAGCAGCCGAGAGCGTAATAGCCCCAGCCTTCGGTCGGCATATTGCCGCCGGAAACAAGCCTTACTATCGTTGCGGGGAACGCCATAATGGACGACGCGAAGATTATCGGCATAACTCCGCCCATTGCAACCTTGATCGGTATATTTGTGCTCTGGCCGCCGTACATTTTACGTCCGACGACACGCTTTGCGTACTGAACGGGTATTCTGCGCTCCGCATCGGAGAAGAATACAACAAACGCAACAGCCGCTATTGCAACAACCGCAATAAGCACCGCGGCTATAAGTCCCTTAACCGTAACGCCGGCGCCGAGGAACTGATTGTATACAGCGTATATACCCGAAGGTATTCTTGATACGATACCTGCAAAGATAAGCAGCGAAACGCCGTTGCCGAGTCCCTTTTCCGTTATAAGCTCGCCTATCCAAACGATAAACGCCGTACCTGCCGTAAACGTAAGCACGATTATAAAGAACGTCAGCGGGCTCGGGTTTGTTATTGCGTCAACGCCCGATGTAACGCTCATGTTGTAGAGAGTTACATAAAGGCCGGCGCCCTGGATAAACGCAAGGGCTATCGCAACATATCTTGTTATCTTGTTCAGCTTCTTTCTTCCCTCAACGCCCTCTTTTGCAAGACGTTCGAGAGCCGGTATTGCAACCGTAAGCAGCTGAATTATAATTGATGAGTTGATGTATGGTGAAACACCGAGCGCAAGCACGGTTGCATTTGAAAACGCGCCGCCGGTGAACACATCAAACAGGCTGAACAGGTCTGTTCCGCCCGCGCCGAGGAATGCCTGCATTGCCTCGCTGCTCAGATAAGGAACGGGAATATGCGCTCCGAATCTGAATACGACAAGCATCAGGAACGTGAATATAATTCTTGTTCTGAGGCTTGCTATTTTCCACGCATTTCTGAATGTCTGGAACATATTACATCACCTCAGCCTTTCCGCCTGCCTTTTCTATCTTTTCCTTGGCGGATGCGCTGTACTTCGCCACCTTAACGGAAAGCTTTTTGTTAAGCTCGCCTCTGCCCAAAATCTTTACTCCGTCAAGTGTTTTGCTGATTATTCCGTTTGCTTTTAAAGTTTCGGCAGTTACCTCCGTTCCGTCCTCAAGCTTGTTAAGCTCCTCAACGTTTACGGATACATACTGTTTTGCAAATATATTATTGAAGCCGCGCTTCGGCAGACGTCTGTACAAAGGCATCTGACCGCCCTCAAATCCGGGTCTTACACCGCCGCCGCTTCTTGCGTTCTGGCCCTTGTGACCCTTACCCGAGGTCTTGCCGTTTCCCGAGCCTATGCCCCTGCCCACTCTTTTGGGAGCGAACTTTGAACCGGCTGCGGGCTGCAGTTCGTCTAATCTCATTTGCTGCACCTCCTGTCTATCGATTAAAGTTCGGTAACTTCAACAAGGTGTGATACCTTGTTTATCATTCCTCTGATCTGCGGCGTATCGTCCTTTTCAACCACAGACCTTATCTTGCGAAGGCCAAGAGCCTCGACAGTTGCAATCTGGTCTTTTTTTCTGCCTATCGTGCTTCTGACCAATGTTATTTTAAGCTTAGCCATCTATGCGCCCTCCTTAGCCTCTTATCTGCTCAACTGTCTTGCCGCGGAGCTTTGCAACCTTTTCTATCTGCTTAAGCTCAGACAAGCCCTGAATTGTAGCGCTGACTACGTTTCTCTTATTATTGGAACGCAGGCACTTTGTTCTTATATCCTTTATTCCCGCAAGCTCAAGCACTGCACGTGCAGCACCGCCCGCGATAACGCCGGTACCCTGTGAAGCGGGCTTAAGCAGAACTCTGCCGGCGCCGTGAACGCCTATAACCTCGTGAGGGATGGTTGTGCCCACGAGCGGAACCTCGATAAGGTTCTTCTTTGCAGCTTCGATTCCCTTTCTTATTGCGTCGGGGATTTCAGCCGCCTTGCCCTGGCCGCAGCCTACGTGACCGTTTCCGTCGCCTACGACAACAAGTGCGCTGAAGCGCATTGTGCGTCCGCCCTTAACGGTCTTTGCAACACGGTTTATTGCCACTACGTTCTCTTCCAACTCTAATACTGATGCGTCAATTTTCTGTGCCACTTAACTCGTCCTCCTTTTCTTAGAATTCCAAGCCGCCCTCTCTTGCGCCTTCCGCAAGAGCAGCAACTCTGCCGTGATATACATATCCGCCTCTGTCAAATACGACCTGCTTTATGCCGGCCGCAAGAGCCTTTTCGGCAACTGCCTTGCCGACTGCCTTTGCGCCTTCGATGTTGCCGCCGTAGCCCTCAAAGCCCTTATCGAGCGACGATGCGCTTACAAGCGTAACACCCTTTGTGTCGTCTATGACCTGTGCATATATGTGGTTTAAGCTTCTGAATACGTTCAGACGAGGCTTCTCCGCCGTTCCGGAGATGTTCTTTCTGACTCTCATATGACGCTTTAATCTTGCAGCATTAGAACTTTTCTTTTTTATCATTTTAGAACACTCCTTTCAATTATTTCTTTTTGCCGCCTGCTTTACCTTCTTTACGTCTGATGTGCTCATCAACGTATTTAATGCCCTTGCCCTTATACGGTTCAGGCATTCTGTACTCTCTTATCTTTGCAGCCGTGGCGCCGACAGCTTCCTTGTTTGCGCCCTTTACAATGATTTTGTTCGGTGCAGGCACCTCAAGGGTTATACCCTCTTCCGGAGTGTATTCAACGGGATGCGAATATCCCAGCGAAAGCACGAGCTTCTTGCCCTGCAGCTGCGCTCTGTAGCCGACGCCGTTTATCTCAAGCTCCTTTGAGAAGCCGTCCGTTACGCCGATTACCATGTTGTTTACAAGCGTTCTTGTAAGGCCGTGAAGCGACTTGTGCATTTTATCTTCCGAAGGTCTTTCGACCGTTATAACTCCGTTATCCAGCTTTACTATCATATCCGGATGGAGCGTTCTTGTCAATGTGCCGTTCTTGCCCTTAACTGTTATCTCGTTCGCATCACTGATCTTGACGTCTACTCCGGCAGGAACAGTGATGGGCATTTTGCCTATTCTTGACATAGGTATGTTTCCTCCTTAACTTAAATTCTCTCTGCTGTGCATGCATTGCAAAACAGGTTTTCAGTTTCTTGCGTTGTGATTACCAAATAAAAGCAAGAACTTCGCCGCCGATGTTGAACTTTCTCGCCTGCTTGTCGGTCATTATACCGCGCGATGTTGAAACGATGGCGATGCCGAGGCCCTTAAGAACCCTGGGCATTTCATCGGCTCCGGCATAAAATCTCAAGCCGGGCTTTGATACTCTCTTAAGACCGCTTATTACCTTTTCGTGGTTGGGTCCGTACTTCATGTTTATTCTTATAACGCCCTGCTTGCCGTCCTCTATAAGCTTATAGCTCTTGATGTAGCCTTCCTTGTCGAGAATATCAACAATAGCCTTTTTGATGTTGGAAGCGGGAACGTCAACCGTATCGTGCTTTGCAGAATTGGCATTTCTTATTCTTGTAAGCAGGTCCGCGATAGGATCGGTTATTTGCATTTAATTTACCTCCTTCCGAAATCTATACAGAATTCGTGCTCTATATCAAGTTGTGTATATTCCTTCCGATTGCAAGGAAGCCCTCTTTACCAGGAAGCCTTTCTTACGCCGGGTATCTGGCCCTTGTAAGCAAGCTCTCTGAAGCAGATACGGCATATTCCGAATTTTCTCAGATATGCATGAGGTCTGCCGCAGATCTTACATCTTGTGTAAGCTCTTGTGGAATACTTAGGCTTTCTTTGCTGCTTTATAACCATTGCTTTTCTTGCCATGATTTTTTCCTCCTTAAAAACTATGAACGGAAGGGAGCGCCGAAAAGTCTGAGCATTTCGCGTGCTTCCTCGTCTGTGGCTGCGGTAGTAACAAAGTTAATGTCCATACCTCTGATCTTGTCGATCTGGTCATAGTCGATTTCGGGGAAGATAAGCTGTTCCTTAACGCCCAAGGAATAGTTTCCTCTGCCGTCAAATCCGTTCGGGTTTATACCTCTGAAGTCTCTTACTCGCGGAAGAGCCACGTTAAAGAGTCTGTCCATGAACTCATACATCCTGTCGGCTCTTAATGTAACCTTGCAGCCGATGTTCATACCCTCTCTGAGCTTAAAGTTTGCCACCGACTTTCTTGCCTTTGTTACAATAGGTTTCTGACCTGTTATCTTTGCAAGGTCGCCGCACGCCGCGTCGATTGCCTTGGGGTTGTCCTTAGCTTCGCCCATACCAATGTTAATAACGATTTTTTCAAGCTTCGGTATCTGCATTGTTGACTTGTAGCCGAACTTTTCCATCAGCGCGGGAGCAATTTCTTTTATATACTTATCACGCATTCTACTCATCGTTAGAATTTACCTCCTCTCGAAAATCAATCGTTAAATGTTTCGTTGCATTTTTTGCAGTATCTTACCTTTGAGCCGTCCTCAAGAATTTTGATACCTGTTCTTGCGGCCTTGCCGCATTTTGAGCAAACTCTCATTACGTTTGAAGCGTCTATGGGAGCCTCCATCTTAAGGATGCCGCTCTCCTGACCCTGTCTTCTCGCCTTCTGGTGCTTAGACACAATCGCAACGCCTTCAACGATGACTTTGCCTTCATTGGGCATAGCCGTTATTACCTTGCCTTCCATGCCCTTATCCTTACCGGCGATAACCTTTACCATATCGCCGCGCTTAACATGCATCTTTTTCATCGTGTTTCGCTCCTCCCATTAAAGAACTTCCGGAGCCAATGATAAGATTTTCATGTACTCTTTATCTCTCAGCTCTCTGGCAACAGGACCGAAGATACGGGTACCTCTGGGGTTCTTATCATCTCTTACGATAACTGCTGCGTTTTCGTCAAATCTTATATATGAGCCGTCGGCACGCTTTGATTTGTTCGCCGTTCTTACAACAACGGCTTTTACAACGTCACCCTTCTTAACAACGCCGCCCGGTGTTGCCTTTTTAACGCTGCAAATGATCTCATCTCCGACCTGAGCGTATCTTTTTCTTGATCCGCCCATAACTCTGATACACATAACTTCCTTGGCGCCTGTGTTATCGGCAACCTTCAAAAGTGTCTGCTGCTGAATCATTCAAACTTCCTCCTTCCGGGCTTTATTACTTAACCTTTTCTACGATTTCAACAAGTCTCCATCTCTTGTCCTTTGAGAGCGGTCTTGTTTCCATAACCTTTATCTTATCGCCTATCGAGCACTCGTTGTTCTCATCGTGAGCCTTAAGCTTATAGGTGCTCTTAACGATTTTGCCGTATAAGGGATGCTTTTTGTTTTCTTCTATAGCAACGACAACGGTCTTATCCATTTTATTGCTTACAACCTTGCCGATTTTGACCTTACGTCTGTTTCTTTCTTCCACTGAAGTATCCTCCTTTCGAGATGAACTCTATCAAATCTTCTTAATTCCTATTCCGAAATCGTCTGCTTAAAGCGCGCTGCCCTGCAGTTCTCTTTCATGAATGATGGTTAAAATGCGAGCGATGGTCTTTTTAACGTCGCCTATTCTTTTGGGGTTCTCAAGCTGATTGATAGCGTTCTGGAATCTCAGGTTGAAAAGCTCCTGCTTATAGGAAGCAAGCTTCTCCTCCAGCTCAGCGGTAGATAACTCTCTTAGCTCATTTATTTTCATTCTTATTCACCATCCTCTGCTTCACGCTTAACAAACTTACACTTGATAGGCAGCTTGTGCATGGCAAGACGCATAGCCTCTCTTGCAATCTCCTCGGAAACTCCGGCCATTTCAAACAGCACTCTTCCGGGCTTTACAACCGCTACCCAGTACTCCGGTGATCCCTTACCTGAACCCATTCGAGTTTCGGCAGGCTTTCTTGTTACGGGCTTATCGGGGAATATCTTTATCCAAACCTGACCGCCACGTCTTGTATATCTCGTCATCGCGATACGCGCAGCCTCTATCTGTCTTGAGGTTATCCACGCCGGCTCAAGAGCCTGAAGGCCGTACTCGCCGTTTGAAACAACGTTGCCGCGTGTTGCCTTACCCTTCATTCTGCCGCGCATAACACGTCTGTACTTAACTCTTTTAGGCATTAGCATGTTGTCTGCCTCCCTTCGGTCTTCTCTGTCTTCTCTCCCTCTTATCCGAAGCGTTGGCGGCAGCTTCCTTTCTTCTGCCCTCCGCAACGTTGAGGATTTCGCCCTTGTATATCCAAACCTTAACGCCGAGAATACCGTAGGTTGTTTTTGCCTCGGCAAAGCCGTAGTCTATATCAGCTCTTAAAGTCTGCAGAGGGATTGTGCCCTCGTGGTACTGCTCTGTTCTTGCGATTTCAGCGCCGCCCACACGGCCCGAAACTGCCGTCTTTATACCCTTAACGCCCATTCTCATGGCTCTGCCCATAACCTGCTTCATGGCACGTCTGAACGAGATTCTCTTTTCGAGCTGCGCCGCAATGTTTTCGGCAACGAGCTGTGCGTTTGTATCGGGGTTTCTTACCTCCATGATATTTACGTTTACGGTTTTGCCCGTAAGCTGCTCAAGCTTAACCTTAAGCTTATCTATTTCAGCGCCGCCCTTACCGATTATGATACCGGGCTTTGCAGCATGGATCGTTATAAATATTCTGTTCTGCTTTCTGTCGATAGCAATTTTCGCAACGCCTGCGTCATAGCAAGCCTTTTTTATAAATCCTCTTAAGTTGTAGTCCTCAACCAGCTGGTTGCCGAACTCCTTTTTGCCCGCAAACCATTTTGAGTCCCAGTCCTTTATAACACCGACTCTGAGGCCGTGCGGATTAACCTTCTGTCCCATTAGTTGACCTCCTTTTCCGTTAGTCTTCCATTTCCTTTAATACGAGAGTAATATGGCTCGTTCTCTTCAAAATCTTGAACGCTCTGCCCTTTGCGTGCGGCTGAATTCTCTTGAGCGTGGGACCCTGTCCCGCATAGCACTCTGCCACATACAGCTTGTTCTTATCCATATTATGA
The DNA here is from genome assembly GCA_018715365.1 of Candidatus Ornithomonoglobus intestinigallinarum. GTDB lineage: Bacteria > Bacillota > Clostridia > UBA1381 > UBA1381 > Ornithomonoglobus_A > Ornithomonoglobus_A intestinigallinarum. The sequence goes on from DVLU01000064.1 coordinate 37,397, forward strand.
TTGTTTTCCGCGTTTGCCATTGCCGATGCAAGGAGCTTCTTCAAATACTCGCTTGCCGATTTGGGCGTGTTTTCAAGGATACCCATAGCAACGTTTGCGGGCTTGTTTCTTATCAAGTCAAGCACTATCTTCACCTTTCTCGGTGAGATACGAGCGTATTTTAATACTGCGCGTGCTTCCATGTCGAAAATCCTCCTTCCGATATATTTTCTATATCTTTGTAAGTTGTTAATATCTTTTATTCAATTCGGCGGGTGTTTCCGCATTTGCTGCGGAAACCGCCCCGCGCCGGAATTATTTAGAGGTTTTTGCTCCGGCGTGTCCCCTATAGGTTCTTGTGGGAGCAAACTCACCGAGTCTGTGCCCTACCATGTCCTCGCTGATGAATACGGGAACGTGCTTTCTGCCGTCGTGAACGGCTATTGTGTGACCTACCATCTCAGGGAATATTGTGGAAGCTCTTGACCAAGTCTTAACGACTTTCTTTTCGTTTGCCGCGTTCATGGCGTCTATTCTGCTCATAAGACGCTCTTCAACGAAAGGTCCCTTTTTAAGCGATCTGCCCATTAGTAATGCTCCTCCTTTCAGGAATATACGCAATAACCGAGCTTATTTGTCGTTTCTGCGCTTTACGATAAACTTGTTTGTCTTGTTCTTCTTCTTTCTCGTCTTTAAGCCGAGAGCGGGCTTGCCCCAGGGTGTAACCGGTGCCGGTCTGCCTATGGGCGACTTACCCTCACCACCGCCGTGCGGGTGGTCGTTCGGGTTCATAACAACGCCTCGAACGGTCGGTCTCCAGCCCATGTGACGCTTTCTTCCGGCTTTACCGATCGAGATGTTCTCATGCTGCTGGTTGCCGACGATACCTATCGTAGCCTTGCAGTCAAGACGAACCATTCTAACCTCGCCCGAAGGAAGTCTTACCTGCGCATAATCGCCTTCCTTAGCCATAAGCTGAGCGCTGTTGCCTGCCGAGCGGACAAGCTGACCGCCCCTGCCCGGATACAGCTCTATGTTATGGATAAGCGTACCGACGGGAATGTCCTTTATAAAGAGCGCATTGCCCGGCTTTATATCCGCGCCTTCGCCCGATACGACAACGTCGCCGTCCGTAAGTCCGAGCGGAGCTATGATATAAGCCTTTGTGCCGTCCTCATACTGAAGGAGCGCTATATTTGCCGAACGGTTCGGATCGTACTCGATGCCGATAACCGTAGCGTTCATTCCGTCCTTGTTTCTCTTGAAATCTATAATTCTGTATTTTCTTCTGTTTCCGCCGCCTCTGTGACGAACAGTGATTCTTCCGTAGGAGTTTCTTCCTGCGTGCTTATTCTTTTTGGCAAGCAGCGAACGCTCCGGCGTTGACTTTGTTATCTCCGCAAAGTCGGAAACTGTCATAAATCTTCTGGCAGGCGAAGTAGGATTATACTTTTTTATAGCCATTATCCTCTATCTCCTTTACTCAAATTCAATATCCTTGACCTGTTTCTTCTTATAATAATATACCGTATAACGCCGTATGGCCTGTGCGTTACAAATTAAAGGTCAAAGAATTCGATCGACTTGCTGTCGGCAGCAAGCGTAACAACAGCCTTTTTCCATGAAGGTCTTCTGCCTTCAAATCTGCCCATTCTCTTGACTTTGCCGAGAACGTTCATTGTGTTCACCTTTGTGACCTTAACGCCGAACGCTTCTTCAACAGCCTTTTTGATTTCTATCTTGTTTGCCGAACGGGGTACTTCAAACGTGTATTTCTTGATCTCATTGCCCTCTTTGTCGAAGTATGAAGTCATCGACTTCTCCGTTATTATGGGGCGTCTTAACAAATCATAGGAATTCATTATGCGAGCACCTCCTCAATCTTTGCAACGGCGTCCTTTGAAACGATGAACGCGTCATGCTTCATAACGTCGTATGTGTTGAGCGTACCTACGTGAGTAGGAGTTACATTCTTTATATTTCTTGCCGACTTATATACCTTTTCATCGGCGTCTGCCGTTACGATAAGCGCCTTTGTAACCTCAAGGCCCTTAAGAAGAGCCGCGATCTTTGAAGTTTTTATTTCGTCAACCTCAAGACCGTCTATAACAAATACCTTGTAATCGGCATACTTAGCGGAAAGCGCCGATCTTAACGCAAGCCTCTTTACCTTCTTGTTTACGCTGAATCTGTAGCTTCTGGGCTTGGGTCCCAAAGCAACGCCGCCGCCCGTCCACTGAGGAGCTCTTATGCTTCCCTGTCTTGCGCGGCCCGTACCTTTTTGTCTCCAGGGCTTTGCACCGCCGCCGCTCACTTCCGTGCGCGTCTTTGTGCTCTGCGTGCCCTGTCTCTGGTTCGCAAGGTAATTTACAACTACCTGATGTAGAACCGGCTTATTCACTTCAGCCGCAAAAACCGCATCGGAAACCTCCATGCTGCCCGTTTTTACGCCTTCCATGTTATATAAAGCAACTGTAGCCATTATATTTCCTCCTTTCCAATAACCTCGATTACGCCTTAACGCTGTTTCTTACAGTAACAAGTCCGCCCTTTGCTCCGGGAACAGCTCCCTTAACAAGGATCAGATTCTGTTCGGCGTCTACCTTTACTACCTCAAGGTTTTGGATAGTAACCTTCTGGACACCCATATGTCCGGGAAGTACCTTACCCTTAAGAACACGTCCGGGGTTGGAGCACATACCCATTGAACCGGAAACTCTCTTGCTCTTTGAACCGTGGGACATGGGACCTCTGTGCAGGCCGTGCTTCATCGGACCCGCAAAGCCCTTTCCCTTTGAGATGCCGCTGACATCTATCTTGTCTCCGGCCTCGAAAACGTCAGCCTTTATCTCGTCGCCTACGTTAAGCGATGAGCAGTCGCTGAGCCTGAACTCTCTGACGTACTTTTTGTTGGCAGTGTTTGCCTTTGCAAAATGACCCTTCTGCGGCTTGTTAAGCGCTTTTTCCTTAACGTCGCCGTAGCCTACCTGAACGGCTTCGTAACCGTCGTTCTCAACGGTCTTCTTCTGAGTTACAACGCACGGTCCCGCCATTATTACGGTTACGGGAACAACTGTGCCGTTCTCGGCAAAAATCTGGGTCATGCCGATTTTTGTACCCAAAATTGCTTTTTCCATTACTTTTCCTCCTTATCAGTTATTGGTTTCCGCAAAAGCCGGCGGAAACTTGACCTGCATCATAGCGCATACGCGCTACTGCACTTTTCGGCCCGTTTGACGGGCAGTTATTGAAATAAGCCCTTAGGTCTTATTTTTGAATAACGTCGATCTCAACGCCTGCGGGGAGGTCGATCTTTATGAGCGACTCCATCGTCTTTGCGCCGGGAACAACGATATCAATCAATCTCTTGTGAGTTCTTCTTTCGAACTGCTCACGCGAATCCTTATACTTATGAACCGCTCTGAGGATTGTGATTATCTCCTTGTCTGTGGGCAGGGGAATGGGTCCCGATACCTTCGCGCCCGTTCTCTTTGCGATCTCCACTATCTTTTCAGCGGACTGATCCAACACCACATGGTCATAAGCCTTAAGCTTGATTCTGATTTTCTGATTTGCTGCCATGTTTTTCCCTCCTTAAAAATTGTTTGTTGTTTCAGCACGACAGCTCATTTGAAAATTGCACACACTGCCGGGTGTTTCTCTTTCACCCAATTAAAAAGCTCAAACCTCACAAATCAAGATTTGAGCAGTAATAGCCAATTTTCGCCGCAAAAATCCCATACCCGTGCCGTTCCGGTAAAAACGCCGCGTCAAAAACAGGATTTTATTTAAGCGTGACTGCCGCCCGGTTTCTTGAATCGGACATTCTCCACGGAAAAACCGGCAGCCTCCTGCCGCAACCTCCCGCTTCATCGTTTGCCAAGTGTCACAACGCATCTATTATACATGATTTTACCCGTTTTTGCAAGGGTTTTTGCAAAATATTTTTATTTTTTATTTGACAAAATTACAGAAATTTAAGTTTTATTTTTGTATACTTTGACGGCGCTTTTTTTGCACAGCGGCTGTTGTCTGTTACGCGAAATGTTCGCCGCGGCAAACGAAACGCATGCCGTCTTCGTGAATACGATAAAGACTTACCGCCCGGCTTGGGACGCGTGGTATGCGTGAGCGCGGCAAGGCGATTTTTGAGCGGAACAGATAACAGCTGCCGCGCGCAGACACGCCGAAGCACGGCAGGAGTGCAGGGCGCGGATGCGCACGCAAAAGGCAGGGGTGCGGGGGCGGTCAAGCCCCCGCATATTCAGCTTCCTGTTCCGTTTTAAGATTTGCCGCCTTTTCCCCGCCTTCAAGGTTTTCAAACGCAACAGCCATCATAAGCTTTATCCTGTTCAGCTGATTAACCTCGCTCGCGCCCGGGTCGTAGTCAACGGCAACGATATTTGCCTGCGGGAACTGGCGCCTCAATTCCTTTATCATGCCCTTGCCCGTAACATGGTTCGGCAGGCAGGCAAAGGGCTGGACGCAGACAATATTCGGCACGCCGTTTTCTATAAGCTCTATCATTTCGCCGGTCAGGAACCAGCCCTCGCCCGTGCTGTGGCCGAGCTGCAGAACGCGCTCCGCACCGTGCGCAATATCCCTTATATGCTTGGGCGCGCGCTTTGCGAATTTCGGACGCTCCGCAAGCACCTTGGCCATATGCTTCCTGTAGCTTTCTATCGCCCATATGCCGAGATTGCAAAGCATTGCCGACGTAGACTTCGTCCCGAGATTATCGCGCTTGAAGTTTGCGCCGTAAAGGCAATAGAGCATAAAATCGGCAAGGCCGGGCATTACGGCTTCGCCGCCCTCGCGTTCTATAACGTCTATTATGTTATTGTTCGCGTCGGGGTGGAACTTTACAAGTATCTCGCCGACAACGCCCACCTGCGGCTTTTGGATGCTTTCGTCGATTTCTATGCTGTCAAAGTCCTCTATGATTTCATCTATGACTTTTTTAAGCTTTGTATTTTTCCTGTTGTTCGAAACTATATCGTTATAAAGCCTTTTTTGCCACTTATCGTACATTCTGTCCGTTTCGCCGCTGTTTACCTCATACGGACGTATCCTCAGCGTTACGGTCAGCAGCAGATCGCCCCACGTGCACGCTTTAACAAGACCGTCCATAAGCTTCGGAGTAAGCTTAAAGCCAGGATTCCCCTCAAGGCCCGAAACGTTAAGCGAAAGCACCGGCACCTGCGGATAGCCCGCTTCCTTTAACGCCTTCCTCAAAAACGCTATATAATTCGTTGCACGGCAGCCGCCGCCCGTCTGCGTTATCATGACCGTCGTATTGTCCGGGTCACATCTTCCGCTTATAAACGCGTTCACAAGCTGGCCGACAACGATTATCGAAGGATAGCACGCATCGTTATTTACGCTTTTAAGCCCCGCCTCAACGTCCTCGGGCGTTACGTTTTCAAGACATACCGCATTATAGCCGTTTGTTCTTAAAACAGCTTCAAAAAGCTTAAAGTGCGTCGGGCTCATCTGCGGGAATATCATCGTATGCTTTTTGCGTTCCTCCTCCGTAAAGCGGACGCGGTTTATCGTGTAATCCTCAATCTTATGCGGCACAAAATGGCTTTCCGTTCTTTCCTTTATTGCCGCCTTCAGCGAACGGACGCGGATTCTCGCCGTGCCGAGGTTTGACACCTCGTCGATTTTAAGAGTTGTGTATATCTTTTCGTTCGACTGCAAAATCTCCTGCACCTGATCGGTTGTTACGGCGTCAAGTCCGCAGCCGAAGGAATTAAGCTGTATAAGCTCAAGCCTGTTGTTTTTTATAACCTCGGCCGCCGATTCGTAAAGACGCGTATGGTACGCCCACTGGTCAACGACGCGTATATCCCTTTGCAGATGTCCGAGATGCGCAACGCTGTCCTCGGTCAAAACGGCAAAGCCGAGCGAATTTACCATATCGGGTATGCCGTGATGTATTTCCGGGTCGATATGATACGGCCTGCCGGCAAGCACAATTCCGAGCTTGTCGTTATCCTCAAGCCATTGCAGCGTTTCCTCGCCCTTTTGCCGTATGTCGTGTTTGAAGTTCTGCAATTCCTCGAAGCCCTTATCGCACGCCCTGTCTATCGTTTCCTTCGTAAAGCCGTATTCGCCGAACGCCTTAAACATCTGTCGTTTAAACGACGGCTTGTCGGCAAGGTTCAAAAACGGGTATATAAATTTCATGCCCGGGGCGCGCACTGCGTCCATGTTATTGTATATAACCTCGGGATACGACGTTACCATCGGGCAGTTAAAGTGATTGCCCGCATCGCTGTATTCTATCTGCTCATACGGTATGCACGGATAAAATATCGTTTTTACGCCTTTGTCTATAAGGTCCTGTATATGTCCGTGGACAAGCTTTGCCGGATAGCAGGCGCTTTCGGACGGTATCGATTCTATACCCTTTTCGTACATATCGTGAGAGCTTCTGCCCGAGATCCTGACTCTGAAGCCGAGCTCCGTAAATATCGTAAACCACAGCGGATAATTTTCATACATGTTAAGAGCTCTCGGCAGGCCTATCTCGCCCATCGGCGCGTCCTCCGCCGCAAGCGGCGTATAGCCGAACACCCTTTTATATTTGTAGTCAAAGAGATTGGGCAGCTTGTTTTTCGGACGCTCAAGCCCGGCGCCGCGCTCGCAGCGGTTGCCCGAAACAAAACGTCCGCCGTCGCCGAAATCGGTTATTGTGAGCTGGCAGTGGTTCGAGCATTTTTTACAGCGCGTAAGCGACGTTTTGAATTTGAATTCGTCAAGCTCGTCGGCCGCAAGTATATCGCACTCGCCGCCGTCCCATCGCTCATGCGCGATTATGGCCGAGCCGAACGCTCCCATTATTCCGGCTATATCGGGGCGTATAACGTTTTTGCCCGTCAGGAGCTCAAAGCAGCGGAGGATCGCGTTATTGTTAAACGTTCCGCCCTGCACAACTATATTATCTCCCATAAGCTCGGGATCGCGGAGCTTTATGACCTTATATAATGCGTTTCTGACAACGGAATACGAAAGCCCGGCGCTTATATCGCCGACCGTGGCGCCTTCCTTCTGCGCCTGCTTAACGCGTGAATTCATAAACACGGTGCAGCGCGTTCCCAGATCAACGGGGTTCTCCGCCGTAAGCGCTTCCTTCGAAAAGCTTATCGTGTCCATTCCCAGCCCCTCGGCAAACGTCTGTATAAACGAACCGCAGCCCGATGAGCACGCTTCGTTAAGCATTATGCTGTCTATGACGCCGTTTTTGATTTTCATGCACTTCATGTCCTGACCGCCGATGTCGATTATAAAATCGACGCCGGGCGAAAAATGGTTCGCGGCTTTATAGTGCGCTATCGTTTCTATTTCGCCCTCGTTTATCCTGAACGCCGTTTTCAGAAGCAGTTCGCCGTAGCCGGTTGTGCAGGCGTTTGCTATAAACGCCTCCTTCGGCAGCTTTGAATACAAATCGCGGAGGATACTTATGCCGCACGTTATCGGCGACCCCTCGTTTTTGCCGTAGTATGTATAAAGTATATTTGATTTTTCATCTATGAGCGCCGCCTTGATCGTTGTGGAACCGACGTCAAGGCCGAGAAACACGGGTCCCTTCGCCTTTGAAATATCGCCGCGCTTTGCGACATGCTCCGCATGACGCTCAAAAAATTCCGTGCGTTCCTCATCATTTAAAAAGAGCTTGCGTATGCGCGTTATTTCGGTGTCGGCGTCCTTGGCGTTTTTCATGTTTTCCATAAGCTCCGGCAGCGTTGTGACGGCACGTTTGTCGTACATTAGCGCCGCGCCTATGGCAATAAAGAGCTGCGCGTTTTCCGGAGTTGTGAACGACTTTGCGCTGTCCCCGAGCGTTTCCTCAAACTGCCTGCGAAGCTGCGGCAGAAAATAAAGCGGGCCGCCGAGAAATACGATGTTGCCCTTTATCGGCCTGCCCTGCGCAAGGCCACTTATCGTCTGCGTAACGACAGCCTGAAGTATCGACGCCGCAACGTCCTCCCTTGCCGCGCCCTCATTTAACAGCGGCTGAACGTCCGACTTCGCAAACACTCCGCAGCGCGCCGCTATGGGATAAATTATCTTATGCTTTTCCGCAAGCGTGTTAAGCCCGGCGGCGTCGGTCTTTAAAAGTATCGACATCTGGTCGATAAAAGAACCCGTACCGCCGGCGCACGTGCCGTTCATTCTCTGCTCGAGCCCGCCCGAAAGATACAATATCTTCGCATCCTCGCCGCCGAGCTCTATAACAACGTCCGTTTCCGGCAGAAATTCCGTTATCGCCGTTTTGTTTGCGATAACCTCCTGCACAAACGGCAGCCCGAGGGAATTTGAAAGCAAAAGCCCGCCCGAGCCTGTTATAACAACGGTAAAACGCCGCCCGCCTATCGTTTCGTATACCTCTTTAAAAAGCCCCGCAACGGTGCTTTTTATATCTGATAAATGGCGCCTGTATTCGGAAAAAAGTATGTTCCTGTTGTCGTCAAGCACAACAACCTTGACAGTCGTTGAGCCGACGTCTATACCCATATGAAGTATTCCGGCGTCTGTCATATTGGTTCCTCCTCACTGTAAATACGTCCGGCGCAAAAACGCCCCGGCCCGCATAAAAACCGCATATATCATACCTATTATATTATAATGATTTTCACCCGTTAAGTCAAGTAGCAAAATATGCAGTTTTGCGCCCGCGTTTTAACGCGGATTTTGTCGGTTTATCGCAGAAGCGGATTTCCCTTCGCAAAAACGCCGCCCCTCCCGCACAAAAAGGCGGCAGAAAAATCAAAAAAAGTGTTGACAAACGCCTTGCCGTATGGTATTATGTATATGGTTAGTTTTAGCTAACCATATTTTTAACAGATTGGGTTAGTTAATTCTAACCGAAAGGAGCACAGCAATGAGCGTTGTTATAGTGGGCGGGCATGACAGAATGCACTGCCAGTATAAGAGCATATGCAAAAAGCACGGGTGCAAATGCAAGGTATTCACGCAGCTTCCGGCAAACTTCAGAAGCCAGATAGGCAGTCCCGACATACTTATAGTATTCACAAAAACCGTGGCGCACAAAATGGTAAGCATAGCGTCCGAGCAGGCGAAGGTATGCGGCGCCGTAATAAAGCACTGCCATTCCTCGGGAGCCTGTGCGCTCGAGGGCGCGCTCGACGAGCTTTTAAAGGGCGTTT
>DVLU01000065.1 GCA_018715365.1 Candidatus Ornithomonoglobus intestinigallinarum
AGGTGCGCGTTGCGCTTGACGACGGCAGCATAGTCGGCTTTGAGAGCAACGGCTATCTTATGAATCATGCGGAGCGCGAGCTCGGCACACCGGCGCTTGACGAAGCGTCCGCAAAAGCATGCGTTTCGGAAAATCTCGATGTTTCGTGCAGCGGCCTTGCGCTTATCCCGAAGGACAGTCTTGAGGAGGTTTTGTGCTATGAATTCAAAGGCAATTTTAAGGGCAAAAACTTTATAATTTATATAAACGCCGACAACGGGCGCGAAGAAAACATCCTTCTGCTTTTGGAAAGCGAAAACGGGATCTTAACGATATAAGCAATATGAGAAGAACAGGCTGCCGCCCCTTCATCGGAGCGGCAGCCTGCTTTTATGAATTGATTTCGCTCAGCGTTTTAAGCTCGTAAAACTTCCCTTTCTTTTTCATAAGCTCCTCATACGTTCCGCTTTCAACACATTCACCGTTTTCCATAACTATTATCTTGTTGGCGTCACGTATTGTGGAAAGCCTGTGCGCAACGATAAACGTCGTCCTTCCCTTTATCAGCCCGGCCATAGCCTGCTGCACGTGGTATTCCGATATGTTGTCGAGAGCCGACGTTGCCTCGTCGAGAATAATTATCCGCGGATCTCGCATAAGCGCCCTCGCGATCGATATTCTCTGCTTCTGACCGCCGGACAGATTTCCTCCGTGCTCCTCCACCATCGTGTTTATGCCGTCGGGGAGCTTATCCGTAAATTCATGTATGTTGGCCAGCTCAAGCACCCGCTCAAGCTGCTCATCGGTGTATTTTGTTATTCCGTAAAGTATATTTTCCTTTATCGTCCCACTGAAAAGGATACAGTTTTGCGGCACTACCGCCAGGAAGTGCCTGTAATCCTGAAGGTTGAGCATTTCTATCGGCTTGCCGTCTATATCCACCTCTCCCTCGGTTGCGTGAAGAAAGCCTATTATCATATTCATTACCGTTGATTTGCCGGAGCCGGACGCGCCGACAAGCGCAACGCAGTCGCCCGGCTCAACATTCAGCGAAAAATTCTTTATTACGTCCTTGCTGCTTCCCGGATACCTGTAATATACATTTTTAAAACGCACGGTGCCGTGTACATAGCGCAGCCTTATCTTGCCGTCGTTATTTTCGATGCGGTCGGAGATCATTACCTCCGAAACGGACTTGATCGATTCCGTGCCCTTTGCAAATTCGGGGTAAATATTCAAAAGCGACTGTATGTTTCCCGTTATGGTTGAAAAATACGATTGAAACAGCACAACCTCGCCTACCGACAATTTGCCTATATATGCCATATATCCCGTAAACACAAGACATATTACGCTCATAAGGTTGCCGACCACCCATGACCACGACCCGAACTGCGCCTGAGAACGGTCAAGCGTTATCCCGGCGCTTTTAAGATGCTTCAGGCTTGTTTCCATTTTGCTTATTTCGGTGTTTTCAAGCCCGTGCGCTTTTGTTACCGGTATCATCTCGAGCATTGTTGTTATTTTTGTTGATACGTTTTCAACTTCTTTTCTGAACGTCCTGTTGTCCTTTGACATTTTCTTTCTGAACATACGCACAACAAAAACGTTTATGGGTATTATAATGGCAAAAAACGCCGTGACTGTAAGGCTTTTGCTAACCGTTACGCATACGGTCACGGCGATTGTCATAATACACGGTATAAGGCTGAATATAAGCTGATGGAGCAGCTGTTCTATGGCTTCTATATCCCTTATGAATTTTGACTGAAGCGCTCCCGATTTCAGCTCGTTATGATATGTTATCGAAAGCTGCTGCAGCTTTTTTATAAGCGAATTCCTCAGCCCCGCTCCAATACCGCGCAATGCACGGCTTGTGTAATTTATGTACAGCACATGCGTATACAGGTTCTGCACAACAAGCAGCACAAGCACAACGCCGTTCAAAAACAGCTCACTGACGGAATGGCTTGACGGGCTTGTTGCTATGTTTATAACGTTCGAGGTTATAAGCGGTATTATCCACACCGCACAGTGCTTTACAATAAACAGCAGCGTTGAAACAATAAACTCCCTGACGTTTGTTGCAAGGAAGTTTTTGAGCAGCTTAGACGCTACCTTGTCATCGTCCTTAACTCCTTCAAAAAAGCTTCTGTAATCCGGCAGAGAATTATCCGGCTTTCTTACATTTTTCTTTTTCATATCGCATCACTCCGGCGTCCGTTTATTTTATTGCCTTGCACATTATACACCAACAAAATACGCATGTCAATAGCCGTTTTTCATTTTTTGTGTCACATTTCCTTAGGTAACAATTACACAAAGAAGGCTTATATAGTTTGACGGAATTTTGACAATTTATTTGCGATTTTTATACGCAAATTTATTGCACGAGCATGAAAAATGTGTTATAATAAGAGCAGCGAGCGGTCTTTCCGCACTATTTTGAAAGGAGAAACAGTATGAAGTATTCAAGCGAAGTAGAACAGATGTGCCCTCTTGCCAAGGGTGCATACCATGGTCCCGCTCCCATCCCCCAGGAGGGAAAATGGACGCAGGCAAAAGAAATAAAGGACATTTCGGGCCTTACTCACGGTGTCGGCTGGTGCGCACCGCAGCAGGGCGCGTGCAAGCTCACTCTTAACGTTAAAGAGGGCGTTATTCAGGAGGCTCTTGTTGAAACGATAGGCTGCTCGGGTATGACTCATTCGGCAGCTATGGCATCGGAGATACTCGTCGGCAAAACGATACTTGAAGCTCTTAACACAGACCTTGTCTGTGACGCCATAAACACGGCAATGAGAGAGCTTTTCCTCCAGATAGTATACGGCAGAACGCAGACGGCGTTCTCGGAGGACGGTCTCCCGATAGGCGCAGGCCTTGAGGACCTCGGCAAGGGCTTGAGATCACAGGTCGGCACAACCTACGCAACGCTCAAAAAGGGTCCCAGATACCTTGAGCTTGCGGAAGGCTACATAACAAAGATAGCCATAGACGATCAGGATCAGATAATAGGCTACAAGTTTGTTCACCTCGGAAAGATGATGGAAATGATAGCCGGCGGCATGGACGCCAACGAGGCTATGGAAAAAGCAAGCGGTCAGTACGGCAGAGTTGATGATGCTGTTAAGCTAATCGACCCGAGACATGAATAATCGAAAGGGAGGTAAAACTATAATGGCATTATTTGAAAGTTATGAAAGAAGAATAGACCAGATCAACGCTGAGCTTGCAAAGCACGGTATATCCTCAATAGAGGAAGCAAAGGCTATATGCGACGAAAAGGGCGTTGACGCTTATAATATAGTAAAGGGCATTCAGCCCATATGCTTCGAAAACGCCGCATGGGCGTATGTTGTTGGCGCTGCGATAGCAATAAAGGAAGGCTGCACAAAGGCTGCCGACGCTGCCGAAAAGATAGGCCTCGGGCTTCAGTCGTTCTGCATACCCGGTTCCGTTGCCGACGACAGAAAGGTTGGTATCGGTCACGGCAACTTGGGCTCGATGCTTTTAAGAGAAGAAACAAAATGCTTTGCATTCCTTGCCGGCCATGAATCGTTTGCGGCGGCAGAAGGCGCTATAGGTCTTGCACGCTCGGCAAACAAGGCGCGCAAAGAGCCCTTAAGAGTTATACTTAACGGTCTCGGCAAAGACGCGGCAAAGATAATCTCGAGAATAAACGGCTTCACATATGTTCAGACAAAGTTTGATTACTACACGGGCAAGGTTGAGATAGTTGACGAGATAGCTTACTCAAACGGCGAAAGAGCAAAGGTTCGCTGCTACGGTGCGGACGATGTCCGCGAGGGCGTTGCAATAATGCACCTTGAGGGCGTTGATGTATCTATCACCGGTAACTCAACAAACCCGACGCGTTTCCAGCACCCCGTTGCGGGCACATACAAGAAGGAGTGCATCGAGCAGGGTAAGAAATACTTCTCCGTTGCTTCGGGCGGCGGTACGGGACGCACTCTCCACCCCGACAACATGGCGGCAGGCCCGGCTTCATACGGCATGACGGACACAATGGGAAGAATGCATTCGGACGCTCAGTTCGCAGGCTCCTCCTCCGTTCCGGCTCACGTTGAAATGATGGGTCTTATAGGCGCCGGCAACAACCCGATGGTTGGTATGACCGTTGCCGTTGCCGTTGCCGTTGAAGAGGCAATGAATAAATAACTCAAATCGGTATATTATGCGGCGGAATCGCTTTGAAATGCGTTTTCCGCCGCATTTTTTCATGCGTGTTTATGTAAATTTGTGCATAACGACGTTTGACAATTTGTTTTTTTTGGTATATAATATCATTGTCACAAATTATTTTTCTTTAAATTTTTCGGATTTCGTATATTTCCTGATAATTTAACCGCGTGATTCTCATGTGTCCGATAATTCCGTGAACAATAAAACAATAAAGTGAGGTATTTTAATATATGCAGGATGGAGTAGCATTGGAGCGAAAGACAAAGGAGGAGCTTAAGCAAATAGCGCAGGGGCTTGAGATAGAGCGTATATCGGCGCTTAAAAAAGATGAAATAATAGCCAAAATACGCGAAAAGAGAAAAGAGATAGAGGAAAGGAAAAACGCGCAGGAGCAGGCTCAGCCGAAAAAACGCGAGCGTCCCGCGGACGCTGTTGAGGTATGCGGTATTCTTGACGTTATGGGCGACGGCTTCGGCTTTTTGCGCGTTGAAAATTACAGCTCGAGCCGCGGCGATATTTACGTTTCGCCTGTGCAGATACAGCGTTTCAATCTGAAAACGGGCGACGAAATTTTGGGAGACTGCCGTCCGTCGCAGGACCCGGATAAATACGCCCCGCTCATATTCGTAAAAAAAATAAACGGCGATCCGATAGACGTTGCGCTAAAGCGCCGTCCTTTTGAATATCTTACGCCGATATATCCTACGGAAAAGCTTGTGCTTGACAGCGGACAGCCCGGCACGCCGGCGGCAAAGCTGATAGACCTTATCGCGCCCATAGGCAAGGGCCAGCGCGGAATGATAGTTGCCCCGCCAAAGGCCGGCAAAACGACGCTTATAAAGACAATCGCAAACGCGATAACAAGCAATCACCCCGAAGTAAAGCTGATCGTTCTGCTTATTGACGAGCGTCCGGAGGAAGTTACCGATATAAAGGAATCGATTCAGGGCGACGTTGTATTTTCAACCTTTGACCAGATGCCCGAAAATCACTGCAAAATATCGGAAATGGTGCTTGAGCGCGCAATGAGGCTTGTTGAGCAGAAAAAGGACGTTGTTATTCTCCTCGATTCGATAACGCGTCTTGCAAGGGCAAACAACCTGACCGTTGCGCCGACAGGCAGAACGCTTTCGGGCGGTCTTGACCCGGATGCGCTCTACAAGCCGAAAAAGTTCTTCGGCGCGGCAAGGAATATCCGCGAGGGCGGAAGCCTTACGATACTTGCAACGGCGCTCGTTGAAACGGGCAGCCGCATGGACGACGTTATATTCGAAGAATTCAAGGGCACGGGCAATATGGAGCTGAAGCTTGACAGAAGCCTGCAGGAGCGCAGGATATTCCCGGCGATAGACATCGTCAAATCGGGAACGCGCCGCGAGGAAACAATGCTTACGAATATCGAGCGCGAGGCCGCATGGCTTATACGCCGCAGGGCGTCCCAGGCGGGAAGCGCCGACGTTATGATGACGCTTCTCAAGATGATACGCACAGCTCCGAACACACGTACACTGTCGGAAATGATAGTAAAGTATTATGGAAAAATATAAACACAAAAGCGGCGCAATGCGTTTTCCGCAGGCGGCGGTGCGCATTGCCGCGGCCGCCGTTTTGCTTATCGGCGCGCTGACGATGGGGCTTGTGAACCTGTTTTTTACAGACGAATTTTTTGATATGCTTGACGTTTCGACCGTATTTTCAAACGGCTTAAGCGGCATAATATCATCGCAGGGCGACCCGCAGTCGATAGCCGCCGGATTTACGGTATTTATTATCGTGTCGCTCGTATTCTGCCTGTTTTTGAAGCTTGCGTCAAAGGAGCACACAAACGCCGCGGGCGTTATAAAAACAGCCGTTTGGCTGTCGGTTATCGCTCTCGGCTTAAGATGCGCGGCGCTGCTTGCATGGAATATGGAGCCCGTATCGGATTTCAAAACGAACTATGAGCTTTCGGAGCTTCTGACAACGATTCCCATAGGCTATTGGGGGCGGTTCCTGCACGAGCTCGGCACCGAATACACCGGCGTTTGGTCGGCGCATATGCCGTTTATACTGTATCAGGCAATCGTCATAAAAGCCGGCATAAGCCCCGGGCTTTTGAATGCCTTTTACGGCACGGCTGCCTGTATATTTACGGCGCTTATCGCAAAGGAGCTTTTCGGGAACAAAGCGTTTGCAACGGCGCTGATGTTTGCATCGTTTAACCCGCTTGCCGTTTTGTATACATCTGTGCTTTCAAACCAGCACCCCGGCGTTATGCTCATGGCCGCGTCAATATGGATAATAATAAAATACAGAAACCTTGCCGGAGCCGCCATAGGCGCGGCCGCTCTCGGAGCGGCGCAGATAATCCGCCCGGAAATGTATCCGGCTGCTGTCGGGATCATAATATTTTATATTATATCCCGCATAAAAGGCGACAAATATGCCGGCAGGCGCGCCGTTGTTTTTGCCGCGGTATTTATCGCCGCGATTATTGTATGCGACATATGTATGCGCGGCGGCGGGCTTATATCGGGACATATATACAGCGGCAATCTCGGCTATAAGCTGTGCATAGGTCTTAACAAAGCAACGCACGGCGGCTGGAGCGAAGCCGATGCGGCGCTGCTGCATACTCCCGAGCTGCTTTCGGAAACGCTTAAGGAGCGCATAACGCAGCCGGGGAATTTGTTTTTGCTGTTCCGCAAGGTTGTATACCAATTCGGCAGCTATTCATACCACTGGATAATGAACACCGCGGAATACCCGCTGTTTTCACATATTATATGCAGAAGAGCCGTAAGCGCATATATGATAATAATCGCCTCCGTTGCGGCAATCCGCCTTATAAAGGACAAGGAAAACAAGCTCTTCCCCATTGCGATAATACTTTTCGGATATATGGCGGCGTATTCGCTTATAGAGATACAGCCGAGATATAATTTTATTATACTGCCGCTTTTGACTGCGGCGGCAGCCGATATACAAATGGCGCAGTCAAAGCCGCGAAAAAAGAAAGCTGAAAGGAGCCGATAGAATGTCTGTTGAAATTATCGATGAACAGTGCAGCACCTGTAAATACAATCCGCGGATATTGGAAAAAATAAAAAACGAGCTGCCGGACGAAAAAATGACGGCAAGCATAAGCGACGTTTTCAAGGTTTTTGCCGACAACACGCGCATCCGTATACTCTGGACGCTGTTTGACAAGGAAATGTGCGTTTACGATATAAGCGAAAAGCTCGGTATGACGCAATCGGCAATAAGCCATCAGTTAAGGACGTTAAAGCAGGCAAGGCTTGTGAAGGCACGCCGCGACGGCAAAAATACGTTCTATTCGCTCGATGACGAGCACGTTAAACGAATAATCGAACAGGTGCTTATACATCTGGAGGAGGAATAATACGGCGCAATTTTTATTTACGCACAAAAAAATCCCGGGCTTTCCGCCCGGGATTTTTTTGTTATCAAAGCTTTAGAACATTGCAATAAGTCTTGAAAGCATTGTTGCCGCCTGAGCGCGCGTTGCGCCTTCGGCAGGCTTGAACGAACCGTCCTCAAAGCCTGTGATGATACCCATCGAAGCGGCTTTATAAACATCGTCCGCGGCCCATTCGCTTATTGAGTCATCATCGGTAAACTCCGCCGCCGTGTCTTCAACATCAAACTCTTTATATGCCGCCGACGCCGCAACTATCGACGCCATCTGCTCACGCGTTATTGCCGTATCAAGGCTTGCCGTATCCGTGGGGATTGCTTCGTTTATAAGCGAAGCCGCCTGCGCCGCCGCAACATACGGCTGTGCCCAGTGCTCGCCCTCTGCCGGCTCGGCAACCTCGAGCTCGAGAGCCGCTGCCGCAAGCTTTATAAACTGACCTATCGTAACGCCGCCCTCGGGAGCAAACGTTCCGTCGCCCATACCGTCTATGATACCTGCTTCGTACATTTCAAGTATAGCGTCCTCCGCCCAGTGACCGCTTATATCGCTGAACGGTCCGTCTGACGGTTCGGGAGCTGCTCCGCCCTCGGGGAGAGCCGCCGCGTCAAACGCCTTTGCCGTATACTTGTTGCTTACAAGCTTGATGTTTGCCGCAGGCTGAGTTGTGTACTCGGAGTTCTCTATAGCGTCGTTCATATACCAGCTTACATGAGGCGGCTGGTTGTAGCAGTTATTGTATGCACCCGACGAATTTCTGTAAACGTCGTCGTGTGCAAGAGTATAGAAGTTATACTCTGTCGGTATTGTTGTTGTATAAACTCTTAAAGCGTACTTGTATGAAGGCCTGCTTACTTCAACCTCAACGTCCTTGTCAAAGTTGCCCTTGATCGTCTGCGTTGTTGTTTCCGTTGTTTCATCCGTTATAACATAAGTAACAAACTCTTCTCTCCAGTCGCCTATTATATCGCCCTGGCCGTTTGTGTTACCCTTTGTTGAGTTGATTGAATGTGTGCCTTCGGGAACGAATATTTCTTCGCCCTGCTTTGTTTCGTCATTCCACTTTGAGATAACTATGTCCTGAGCTGCGCCTCTGTGGTCCTGAAGCTCCGACTGAAGGTCGCCGTCCCAGTAGATCCTGCCGTTCATCGCAAGCTTGAGATCGCCGAGGTCATTGCCTTCGTTATCGTGATATCCTGTTGACGCGGCGCCCCACATTACATAATACGAATCACCGTAGCCGATATTTGCGATTATACCGCGGCCCGTATCCTTCTGACCTGCATATGCCTGGATAAATTCGCCCGTCTTTGCCGACTGAAGCGTAAGACCCCAGTTAAATGTATCTGCCGACTGGTCAACGCCCATTGCTTCCTTAAGCTTTAACGGAGCTGTGAGCGGATCGTCGAATGAGTTGCCGCTCTCCTCGTGAGCCGTGAGTACCTCAAGTCCTTCCTTCGTCGGGTCGAAATCGCCTATGTGCATTGCGTCGCCGTGACCGAGACCCGTGCACCAGAGAACCGTGCCGTCATCGTCCCACGCCGTAGCGCCTATGCAGACTTCATCCTTGCCGTCGCCGTCAAGATCCGCCGCTTCTATATTATGGTTACCATTGCCGACATACTGAGCGTTTGCCGCATCTGCCGTATCAAACGTCCATCTCTGTGAAAGCTTGCCGTTTCTGAAATCATAAGCCGCGGCAGCCATTCTCTGCTGGCCGTTCTTACCCATGTAGTAGCCGCGTCCCATTACAGCGGACGGGTTTGTTCCGTCAAGCCATGCTATTGTCGCATTGTATCTTTCCGAACGGTTACCGAAATCGTCACCGAAGCTTAGCGATACCGAATTCGAACCGGCAACGTTGTTCGGGAAATAATCTATCGTGTCAAGCGCAACACCGGTTTCACCGTCGAAGCACGTTACATAAAGCGGGCCTCTTAAGTTCTTGCCGCCGTCCATGGCTGCCCATGACGATTCGTAGGTTTCGCTCTTTGAAGCGTCACCTATAACGTTGCCCTCGGCGTCCGTTGTACCGTCAGCCGTTCTTACTATAAGCTCCGACGCGCCGTCGCCGTCAAAGTCGGCAACGCAAAGCTGAGTATCGTGTGCGCCGGCTCTTATGTTGTAGCCCATGTCGATACGCCACATAAACGTACCGTCAAGCTTGTACGCATCTATATACACCTTGCCGGTCTGACCGCCGGAAGCCGCGTCCTTTGCGTCCGAAGGATTCCAAAGCATGATTATCTCATACTCGCCGTCGCCGTCAAGGTCGCCGTACGTGCCGTCGCCCGGTGCATACGAACCGTAGTAAACGCCGTTTCTGTCCATTATAAGAGCCGAGCTCTCGGGGGGATCCTGAAGCGGTATTTCTATGTACTGGTCCTCAAGCACGTCAACGCTGTCGGACATCTGCCCGTTAGCAACCACAGTATACTTATCACCGAGATTGCCGTCGGGGTCAACAAAGTTTGTTATCGCACCCTCGGTAACAAGCTCCTTGTTGCGGTAGAGCGAAAACTGCGTTTCCGCCGGCTCCGTTCCGAGCCTTCTCCATGAAACAAATACGCCGTCGTCCGTTTTTACGGCAACAACGCCTCTGTCCAGATTTTCCATATTTCTCGTCATTGCGGCAGACGCCTGTGCGCTTGCCGTCACTGCCGGAAGTGCAATGCCCGCCGTCGCAACCTGCGCAAGCACAAGAGAGAATATGCTTAGCTTTCGTAAGTTCTTTTTGATTTTACTTATCATTTAAACTCTCCTCCCTCTCTTTTTGAGATTTGTATCATAACTATATGTGTATATTATTATACCATAAACATTCGTCTTTTTAAAGCCTTTTGACATATTTTAATGTATAATTTTCAGTGCTTTTTGTGCAATTTAAATTACAGGGCACAAAATATTGATGCTGCTTAATAAAATGTTCATATATTAAATACAGTTTTTTAATTGACAAATCCGAAAATCCGTGTATAATGGTAGATGAAAGGTCAAAGAAAGTCAAAGACAAAGTTAAAGTGAAGCAAAATGAAAGAGGGTGACTGCAAAGTGGGTATAAGCGACAGGATAGAGGCTTTCATAAACGAGCTTTTAAAGGACAGCGGCGGCTGCGTTGAGCTTGGCAGAAACGAGCTTGCGGATATTTTCAGCTGTGTGCCGTCACAGATAAATTACGTTTTATCGACGCGCTTTTGCCCCGAGAGGGGTTATACGGTTGAATCGCGGCGCGGCGGAGGAGGTTATCTGAGGATACGGCGCACGGAATT
Source organism: Candidatus Ornithomonoglobus intestinigallinarum (assembly GCA_018715365.1). Lineage (GTDB taxonomy): Bacteria > Bacillota > Clostridia > UBA1381 > UBA1381 > Ornithomonoglobus_A > Ornithomonoglobus_A intestinigallinarum. The sequence continues at coordinate 10,867 of DVLU01000065.1, forward strand.
GAGCGATCCCGTCCGGGAGACAATAAACGAGATAGGCTCATCGCTCGATTATCCGCGGGCGCGTGCGTTTGTGCTGAACCTTTTGCAGTCGAACGCCGCGGACGAACAGACGGCGGCGCTTATTTTGAGCGCGGTATCGGACAATGCCCTGACCGTACCGCAGCCGTTCAAGGATGAATTAAGGGCATCGATAATGAAAAATATGCTGTCGGCGCTCAACGGCGGCCGAGGCTGAGAACGGAGGAATTTATGATGGATTTGTTTTCTGATTTATTTAACGACATATGGAACGATTTTGGGATATTCGGCTCCCCTTCTCACATGGGCGTTCAGCCGAAGGAGGAAAAGCGCTGCCCGGTGTGCGGCAGGACGCTTTCGGATTTAAGGCGCACGGGGCGTTTGGGCTGCGGCGAATGTTACAGCACATTCCGGCCCGCGCTTGAAGAAATGCTGAGGCAGATACATTCCAATTCGGTTCACAGAGGAAAAATACCGTCGAAATCCGGCGGCGAGCTTAAGAAAAGGCGCCGGCTGGAGCTTTTGAAATCAAAGCTTCAGGAGGCTGTAAAAAATGAGGATTACGAAACTGCGGCAAAGCTGCATAAGCAGATAAAGGAAGCGGAAGGAGGCGCAAGGTAAAATGGTATGGTATAAGAATAACGACGCCGATATAATCGTATCGACAAGAATACGCCTTGCAAGGAATCTTGAAGGCGTTCCGTTCCCCGGTGCGCTTAAGGATAAGGCTTCGGTAACAAACAAAATAAAAGAGGCGGTGCTCGGTTCAAATTCAACGCTTGCCGGAGAATTTGAATTTATCGACCTTGACAAAACGCCGCAGAACGAAAAGGACAAATTAAGGGAGGAGCATCTTATAAGCCCCGAAATGTCGGAGGGCAGCGGGCACTCGGTGCTGATAAGCAGCGACAGGACAATGAGCATAATGCTCATGGAGGAGGATCACATAAGGCTGCAGATAATCGAGAACGGCGGCAAACTCAAAGAAGCGTTCAAAACGGCGTCGCGCGTTGACGACGTTATAGAAGAAAGCCTGTCATATGCGTTTGACGAGAAGTTCGGTTATCTTACCGCCTGCCCCACAAACACCGGCACCGGATTAAGGGCGTCCGTTATGCTTCATCTGCCGGCGCTTACGATGACCGATAATATAGGAAGAATATTATCATCGGTAAACAACATGGGCATAGCCGTCAGAGGGCTTTACGGCGAAGGCACAAGAGCATACGGCAATCTTTATCAGGTGTCCAATCAAGTAACGCTTGGGCTCAGCGAGGAGGAAATAATCGACAAGCTCGAAAATATAGCGAAACAGATAGTTGACGCCGAAAAGAAAACGCGCGCGGCGCTTGCGGAAAAAAACGAAAGCTATCTGAAAAACAAAATCATGCGCTCCTACGGGCTTTTAAAATACGCATACACAATGGAAAGCTCCGAAGCGCGCGAGCTTTTGAGCGATGTAATTTTAGGGCAGAATATGGGCATACTCCCAAAGGGCAAGACATTGCCTCTTGAATGTATGATAAACGTCACGCCTTCGTTCATCGGCGCGTCATCGCCCGCCGAAAGGGATCTGAAGCGTGCATCGTATCTTAACGAAAACATATAAAACAGCCTGCAGCAATGCAGCGAAAGAAAGGAATGATAATTATGCTGTTTTCAAACTTTACAGAAAAAGCAAGGATAGCCATCAGCGAGGCGCACGACAGCGCCGCGGAGCTGGGGCACAATTATATAGGCAGCGAGCATCTTCTGCTCGGGCTTATAAAAGAAGGAAGCGGCGTTGCGGCAAAGGTGCTTGAAGATAACGGCATCACGGAGGACGGCGTTACCGGGCGCATAGACGAATATATCGGGCGCGGCAGAGCGTTTTCAAAAGAGGTTGAGCTGCCGCTCACTCCGAGAACAAAGCGCATACTTGAAATAAGCGCGGCAGAAGCAAGGCGTTTGGGGCACAGCTATATCGGCACGGAGCATATGCTTATGGCGATACTGCGCGACGGCGACGGCGTCGGCCTGAAAATACTTACGTCGCTCGGGGCAAACCCGCAGAATATATATGATGACATTTTGAGCAGCCTTGACGCGGCGCCGTCCGAAAACCAGCGCGAGAGTTCGCACGGACGAAGCGGCCGCGGCGGCGCGGCGGCAAAAACACCGACGCTTGACAAGTACGGCAGAGATTTTACGCAGCTTGCGCGCGACAATAAATTCGACCCCGTTATAGGCCGCGAAAACGAAATAGAAAGAGTTATTCAGATTCTTTCAAGGCGCACGAAAAACAATCCGTGCCTTATAGGCGAGCCGGGCGTCGGCAAAACGGCGGTTGTTGAAGGGCTTGCCGAAAGGATTGCACAGGGCAACGTTCCCCAGCCGCTTAAAAACAAGCGTCTTGTCGGGCTTGACCTGACTTCGATGGTTGCGGGCGCAAAATACCGCGGCGAATTTGAGGAAAGATTAAAGGGCGCGGTTGACGAAGTGCTGAAGGACGACAGCGTTATACTCTTTATAGACGAGCTGCACACCATAGTCGGCGCGGGCAGCGCCGAGGGCACAATGGATGCGTCAAACATATTAAAGCCGTTCCTTGCAAGAGGCGAGCTGCAGCTGATCGGCGCAACAACGCTTAAGGAATACAAGAAATATATCGAAAAGGACGCGGCTCTCGAAAGACGTTTCCAGCCCGTCACCGTCGGCGAGCCTACCGTTGACGAAACGGTGGAAATCCTTACCGGCATACGCGACAAATACGAGGCCCATCACGGCGTCAGAATAACGGACGAAGCGTTAAGGGCTGCGGCCTCGCTGTCGGCAAGATATATAAGCGACAGGTTCCTGCCCGACAAGGCGATAGACCTTATAGACGAAGCGTCGTCAAAGAAGCGTCTGTCATCGCAGACGGAGCCGAACGAGCTGAGAGAAAAGGACGCAAAGCTGGCGGAGCTTCTGAACGAAAAAGAGGAAGCCGTTACGGCCCAGGACTTTGAAAAGGCAGCAAGGCTGCGCGATGAGGAAAAGGAATTAAAGGCGCAGATAGAAAGCATGCAGAAGGAATGGAAGGGCAGCGGCACGTCGTCGGAGCTTGTTGTTACAGAGGACGATATTGCGGCTATCCTTGCAGACTGGACGCACATACCGGCGTCAAGCCTTAAAGAGGGCGAAAAGGAAAAGCTCCGTAAGCTCGAGGAGCTGCTGCACGCGCGCGTTATCGGTCAGGACAAGGCCGTAAGCGCCGTTGCAAAAGCGATAAAAAGAGGCCGTGCCGGGCTTAAAGACCCGAACCGTCCGATAGGCTCGTTCCTGTTCCTCGGTCCCACCGGCGTCGGCAAAACGGAGCTTTCAAAAACGCTTGCCGAAGTAATGTTCGGCAGTGAGGACGCGCTTATAAGAGTTGATATGTCGGAATACATGGAGAAGCATTCGGTATCCAAATTTATCGGCTCACCTCCGGGATACGTAGGCTTTGAGGAGGGCGGACAGCTCACCGAAAAGATAAGAAAGCACCCGTATTCGGTAATACTTTTCGATGAAGTGGAAAAAGCGCACCCCGATGTATTCAACATTATGCTCCAGATCCTTGACGACGGTATCCTGACCGACGCACAGGGCAGACGCATAGACTTTAAGAATACCGTTATCATAATGACATCGAACCTCGGCGCAAAGGAAATACTCGGCAACATGCACTCAAAGCTCGGCTTCGCCGACAGCGAAGCGGACAAGAAGTCGGAAAACGAAAGCGAAAACGAACGCATCCGCCGCAAGGTTATGGATGAGGTTAAAAAAGCGTTCAAGCCGGAATTCCTCAACCGTATAGATGAAATAATCGTGTTCGACCGCCTTACCGAGGAAAACATCAAAGACATTGCAAGGCTTATGCTTAAGTCGCTTGAAAAGCGCATGAAGGAAAACGAAATGGAGGTTGAATTCAGCGATGAGGCCGTTGCGAAAATAGCCAAATCGGGCTTCGACCCCGTCTACGGCGCAAGGCCGTTAAGGCGCGCTATCCAGAACGAAATCGAGGATATGCTGAGCGAAGCGATAATAAGCGGAGAAGTGCAGAAGGGCGACCATGTTAAGGTCGTCTGCAGGGACGATAAATTTGCGATAGAGAAATAACGCCGTTTAACGGTAAACAAAACGCACCTTTCGGAGTAATCGAGTTACGCCGTCCGGTGCGTTTTGTTCGTTATGCAGCTAAAATTTGTCAGCCGCATTGTTTTTGCTGAATAAAACGTTTAATTGCGGATTTCCTTTTCACGCCGCTCCTTTGCCGCCTTTTCCGTTTTTGAAATCATAATAACGAGAAGTATCGTAAAAAACGCCGTGTAAAACGGCATAAGCGCAACGCTTATATGGTTTGCGATAATCCCGAACAGCGGCGGCATGAGCGTAGATCCCACATAGGCGCTTGCCATTTGTATGCCTATTATGCTCTGCGAATTTTCAGCCCCGAAATTATCGGGAGTGGAATGGATTATGCTCGGATATATCGGCGCGCAGCCAAGACCTATAACAACAAGCCCGGCTATCGACGTCGCCTGCCACGGCAGAGCCGTAAGCGCCGCGCCCGCAAGCGCTATGCACGCGCCCATGCGTATCATGCGGTTATCGCCGAGCCTATCCGAAATGAAACCCGCCAAAAATCTGCCGGCCGTTATGCCTATGAAAAACAGCGCGCCGAACGCCGCGGCTCTTGTCGGCGTAACTCCCCTTGCACCCTGCAAAAAGCTGCTTGACCACAGCATCGCCGTCGCCTCCGCCGCGCAGTAGCACATAAATCCCACAAGTATATACGGAACGCCCTTTATTTTTAGCGCGCCCTTTAATCCGACCGGCTTTCTTTCTTCACCGCCGTCGCCGCCGTTTTTGTTTACTTTCCAGAGCGGCAGCGAAACGAGCGCGATGATCGCTATAACAACCTGCATATACGATACGGCACGGTAGCCGTCCGTCCATGCGCCGTGCGTAATCGCATAGCTCATGATATACGGGCTTATTATTGTGCCGACGCCCCAGAAGCAGTGAAGCCAGCTCATATGGCGCGAATTATAGTAAAGGGCCACGTAATTGTTAAGCGCCGCATCTATCGCCCCGGCGCCCAAACCGTAGGGCACCGCCCAAAGGCACAGCATATAAAACTCCGACGACTTCGAAAACCCGAACATTGCGGCAGCAGTAAGAAATATGCTTGTGATCGTTACGGCTCGCGTTCCGAATTTCAGTATAAGCCGCTCCGAAAACAGCCCCGACACAACAGTCCCGCCGGAAATTATAACGGAAACAAAGCCCATATATGAAATCGGCACATCAAACGTTTCGTAAATCGTCGGCCATGCCGAGCCGAGAAGCGAATCGGGCAGGCCAAGACTTATAAATATTATGTAAATTACGGCAAGCAGTAGTAAGTACATATCAAAACCTCGCTGTCAATGATTATCCGCGGCGTCATTTTGCCGCAAACGGCATTTTAACACAGCTTCCGCCGTTTGTCAAGGCGGAATTTACGATTTTTTTATGTATTTTCGGTTATTGCATTACGCGGTCAAAGGCGCTTATCACATCTTCGCCTTTTTTTACAAAGGCTGCAAATTTATCGAGCTGGACCGTAAAGGTATATGAGCCGCCGCCCTTTAAGCGGCGTCCGTCATTTACGTATATCCATTCGCCCTCCGGCAGATATACTTTCTTTTCCGTCTGTCCGCGTTCCGTTACGGGCGCAAACAAAATATCGTCCCCGAACATATATTGTTCTCCCAATGTGTAACACAGCTCATCTTCCGGATAATCGAAAAACATCGGCCGCATAACGGGGCAGCCCGTTTCCGATGCGATTTTCATGTGCTTTTCGATATACGGGCGGAGCTTTTCGCGCAGCATTACAAGCTGCTTTAAAATTTCAAAAATGCGGTCGCCGAAGCTCCAGAGCTCGTTGCCGCCGCCGCTCGGCTCTATAATTCCGCGCGTTCTGTCGTGTCCCTCCCTGTTGCCGTGAAGGCGCATAACGGGGCAGAACACTCCGTACTGAAACCATCTGACAATAAGCTCCCTGAAATATTCCGACGACGGATCTCCGCCGTAAAAGCCGCCTATATCGGTCGTCCACCATGGTATGCCGCACATCGACATATTAAGCCCCGACTTCACCTGTGCCGACAGGCTCTCAAACGTTGACGGTATATCGCCCGACCACACAAGCGTCCCGAATTTCTGCGCGCCGATATACGCGCAGCGCGAAAGAGTTACAATATCATCCCTGCCCGCTGCCTTCATGCCGTCGTACACAAGCTTTGAATAATAATACGGATACATAAGCCCTACTTCATCTCCCCTGCCTATCGACAGTATAAGATTATCGAAATGCTCGGGATGTATTTCCGGCTCCGCTTCGTCAAACCAAAGGCAGTCGACGCCGTTGTCTATGTAATTTTCCTTTAACCTGCTCCACACAAAGCTGCGTGTTTTTGGATTGGTCGGGTCTATTTCCGCCTGCGGGCCGTAAAAGTCAAAGACCCTGTTTGAGCCGCTTGCCGTTCTTATAAGCATATTGTTATCGAGCATATATTTATAATTTTCGCTGTTTTCGTTTATCGTGGGCCACATCGAAACCATAAGCTTCACGCCTGCTTCGTGAAGCTTTTCGGCCATCGCTTTCGGATCGCTCCAATATTTCGGGTCGAATTTGTAATCGCCCTGCTCGGTCCAGTGAAAATAATCTATAACGATAACCGAAAGCGGTATTCCGAGCTCTTTATATTTACCGGCAACGGCAAGCACCTCCTCCTGCGTTTCATACCGCAGCCTGCTCTGCCAAAAGCCCGTTGCCCAATGCGGCATAACGGGAGCGTGCCCCGTCAGGTCCGCAAGCGCGGCGCTCACCTCGCGCGGGCTGCCGCCCAGAACAACGTAATCCACGCACCGTGTGCAGTCGCTTGTCCAGCGCGTCCTGTTGTTTGCAAGCTCGCACCGCCCCGTTGACGGCATATTCCACAAAAAACCGTAGCCCAGCGACGAATACACAAACGGCATTGCGCATTTTGCGTTAAGATGCCTTAAATCGATCGTGCAGCCCTTAAGGTCAAAGCAGCCGGTCGCCTCATGTCCCAGCCCGTAGAAATGCTCGTTTTTTGCGGGCTTAAACGTCACCCTCGCTTCCCAAAGGCCGCTTGCTTTATTCCTGTAGTTCCGTATTCCCGCGCCGAACGCAAGCTCGCTTTGCTCCTCAAGTATTTTTCCGCCGTTTGAATAATATATCACCCTGCCGTCACAATGCAGCTCCGCGCGGAGCTTTCCCGTCTCAAGCACGGCGGCGCCGTCTTTCATATACGCCCTTGCGTCCGCCTTCTGCGGGATCAGCGTCCGGTCGCCGCTCCCGATTTCACAGTTCGGCGACGCGGTGAAGCGTATGCAGTCCCTTCCGCAGGCGCAAAGGCGCACAAGCTCGCCCTGACGCATAAAATATATTTCATTGTTTTTTATTTCAAAGCCCATTTTTTTCCTCCGATATTTTTATGATGTTTTTATAGTGTTTCTTATCTGCTATTTTATATTGCGGCGCGCGGTTCGGTCAAGCAAAAAATCAGTGAAAATTTTCAGTATACCGGCAAAACGCAAAAAAAGCCGCCGTGCATTTGCACAGCGGCTTGGCGACCCGGATGAGGCTCGAACTCACGACCTCCAGCGTGACAGGCTGGCGTTCTAACCAACTGAACTACCGGGCCGTATAAAGCAGTCTTAAATCGACTGCTTTTCTATTCTACCATATGCCGAACGGTTTGTCAATAGTTTTTTTTAGTTTTTTTTGATTTTTTGCGGTTATTTCTTTTTACTTCTTTTTATGCCGCTCTATTTTCTCGCGCACGGCCTTGAGCACGGCGGAATGATTCTTTGAGCGCATTGTCGGGAACGCCTTTATTATACGCTTCTGAAGCGCGCCGTTTTCCTCAATCAGCTTGTTGTATTTTTCCTTAAGCTCCTTAAATTCATCGCTTTCGGTTATTTTATCATAGCGCTTTACCGCGCTTTCGGCTGCTTCAAAAACATGCCTTCCCACGCCGTCCGAAAGCTCGTGCATTTTGTCGGCTATCCTGTGCATCGTCCTTAAACGCAGACGCAGCTTCTTAAGCGTTGCAACGGTAACGGCTATATCCGAAACAAAAGCCGCGCCGAAAACGCACACGATAACGGTTTTGAGCGTATCGCCCAGCTTCAGCGTCATTGCCGATATGGGCGGGTGTATAACATACATAAGCACAACACACGCAACTCCCCACATAAGCGAAAAGCCGAGGCATATATGTCCCTTTAAATTAAACGGATGATCGGAATAATCCCACCATCTTACATGGTAAACCTTTTCAAGCACCATGCCGGTTATAAATTCAAGCGCCGAGGTTATTATCACGGAGCATATGTAAAGCAGCAGAAAATGCTCCTTCAGCGGCAGCAGGCACATTATGACAAGCAGCGCGCCGACGCCGTATATCGGGCATACGGGGCCGTTAAGGAAGCCGCGGTTTACAAAGCCGCCCGTTGTCACCGTGAAAAATACCACTTCAAGCATCCAGCCGATAAAGCTGTAAATAAAAAACATAAGTGCAATGTCGCAAAACGAATATATGCCCATAAGCTCCTCCGATTTCTGTTTGTTTTTAATGCGTTTTCCTGTTTATAAATTCAGCCCTGAATTTGGAATACATTATTTTTTGGCTGTGGTAAAGCCCGTAATAGCCCGAAAGCATATAGCTTACCGCGGCCGCAACGGCAAACAGCACTATCCCCTGCTCGCCGAACATTTCTATGCTGAGTATCACCGACGCAACGGGGCAGTTAAGCATGCCGCAGAACATCGCAATCATACCGACGGCCGCGCCGAAGCCGGGGTCAAGGCCGATAAGCCCGCCGGCAAAGCAGCCGAAGGTTGCGCCTACAAAAAACGTCGGGACTATTTCGCCGCCCTTAAAGCCGGCGCCTATCGTTATTGCCGTAAATATCATTTTTAAAGCAAACGCTTCCGGCTTTGCTGTTCCGTTTACGGCGTTTTTTATAATCTGCTCGCCCGCGCCGTTGTAGTCGCCGCATCTTACGAGAAGCGTCAGCGCTATTATTGCAAGCCCGCCGGCGGCGATTCGGATAAACGGATTTTTTATGAGCTTTTTAAGCCCCTTGTCGGCGCCGTGAAGCATTATGCAGAATATTACGCTAAGGCCGGCGCAAAGCGCCGCAAGCGCAAGCGTCTGAAGTATCGGTATTATCCCCGCCTCCGGGACGGCCCGCAGCACAAAATGCGTCGGCTCTATATCAAAAAGCCTTGTTACGCCGTATGCAGCAAGCGCCGACGTAAGGCAAGGTATAAGCCCCGAATAATACATAACGCCGACAGATATTACCTCAATCGCAAATATAACGGATGTGAGCGGCGTGCCGAACAGCGCGGAAAACACGGCGCTCATTCCGCACATAACGGCTATGTGCCTGTCCTTTATGTCGAGCCCGAAAGTACGTCCCGCGCCGTAGCCCACAGTGCCGCCCAGCTGAAGAGCCGCGCCTTCGCGCCCGGCGCTTCCGCCGAAAAGGTGCGTTATAAACGTTGATACAAATATAAGCGGCGCAGTGCGGAACGGCAGCTTTTTTGTTCCGCGCACAGCGTCTATTATATCGTCCGTTCCGTGGTTATCGAGCATTGACGCAAGCTTATAGAGCGCAACTATCAAAAGCCCTCCTAACGGCAGTAAAAATACGAGCCATGAATTTTCGCTCCTGAATTCGTTCGCACCGGAAACGGCCGTATGGAACGCCGCGCCTATAAGCCCGCCGGCGCAGCCTATAGCGGCGGCAATTGCCGTCCATCTGATAAACTCCGCCATAAATTTCACCGAGGATTTTAAAACAACCCCGGCTTTTTTCATATTTGAATGCTTCATGATTTTTTGTTTCTTGCTTTTGCCCTTAAATCGGTTTTTAATATTCTCTTTCTCATTCTCAGATTATTGGGCGTTACCTCAACAAGCTCGTCGTCGGCTATAAAGTCGAGGCACTGCTCCAAGCTCATCTCGCGCGGCGGTACAAGCTTCAGCGCATCGTCGGAGCCCGACGCTCTTGTGTTTGTCGCATGCTTTTTCTTGCATACGTTTACGACTATATCCTCAAGGCGTGAGCTTTCGCCGACTATCATGCCCTCGTATACCTTAACGCCCGGACCTATAAACAGCGTGCCGCGTTCCTGTGCGTTGTAAAGCCCGTAGGTTATAGACTCTCCGTCCTCCCAGGCTATTATAACGCCGCGGCTCCTTCCGCGCATATCGCCCTTATACGGCTCGTATTTTTCAAGTATGCTGTTTATAACGGCCGTTCCCTTTGTTGCCGTCATAAGCTCGCTTCTGTAGCCTATAAGGCCTCTTGACGGTATGAGAAACTCAAGGCGCGTATAGCTCTGCGACGTCGGCGCCATATTCACCATCTCGCCCTTGCGGCGGACGGCGCTGTCCATGACCGTGCCCGTATACTCATCGGGAACGTCAACGGTAAGGCGTTCTATCGGCTCGCAAAGCTCGCCGTCTATCGTTTTGTATATTACAACGGGGTTTGAAACCTGGAACTCATAGCCCTCCCGGCGCATATTTTCTATAAGCACCGAAAGATGCAGCTCGCCGCGCCCCGATACGGTGAACGCTTCCGTTGTATCGGCATCCTCAACCTTCAGGCTGACGTTTGAATCAAGCTCGCGGTAAAGCCTGTCCCTTAAATGCCTTGACGTTACAAATTTCCCGTCGCGTCCGGCAAACGGGCTGTCGTTTACGCTGAACGTCATCGAAAGCACCGGCTCGTCTATCTTTACAAACGGCAGCGGCTCCGGGTTATCGGCGTCGCATACGGTGTCGCCTATATTTATATCCGATATTCCCGATATTGCAACAACATCGCCCGCGCCCACCTCGTCAGCGGCGCTCTTTTCAAGGCCTTCAAACGTATATAATTTTACCGCCTTGCCCTTTGTTACGCTGCCGTCGGTGTGGCAAACGGAAAGCTGCATATTTGTTTTTATCGAGCCGCGGTCTATTTTGCCGACGGCAATGCGGCCCGTGTATTCATCGTAATCTATGTTTGAAACAAGCATCCTGAACGGCGCTTCGTCCTCGCATTTCGGGCACGGTATCGAATTTACTATAAGCTCGAAAAGCTCGGTAAGATCGCCCTTCGGCTGCTCGGGATTATATTCCGCCGACGCCCAGCCGTCGCGCCCCGAAGCGTATATAACGGGAGTATCGAGCTGCTCCTCCGTTGCGCCCAGGTCTATAAACAGCTCAAGCACCTCATCGACAACCTCGTACGGCCTTGCATTCGGACGGTCGGCCTTGTTTACCACTATTACGGGCTGAAGGTCCAGCGCAAGCGCCTTTGACAAAACAAAGCGCGTTTGCGGCATACAGCCTTCAAATGCATCGACAAGCAGCAGAACGCCGTCGACCATCTCAAGCCCGCGTTCCACCTCGCCGCCGAAATCGGCGTGCCCCGGCGTATCTATTATATTTATTTTTACACCCTTATAATAAAGCGATGTATTTTTCGCAAGTATCGTTATGCCGCGCTCGCGCTCGAGATCGTTTGAATCCATCACGCGCTCCTCAACGACTTCGTTTTCGCGGAACGTACCGCTCTGCGCAAGCATTGCGTCAACGAGCGTTGTTTTGCCATGGTCAACATGGGCGATTATTGCAATATTCCTTATATTTTCTCTTGAAATCATTCAGTTCATCCCTCTTGAAATTTATTCGTTTAATTCGCGCGCAGAGCATACGGGTACAACTCTGCCCGATTATATATTATATACCTGCCGAACGGTTTTGACAATGCTTTTTTGACCAAATATTTATTATTTATTTATATTTGTTAAATTTTCGCCGTATAAAGCTGTCCGCAATATATGTTTTTTCTAAATCCGTTTAAGAAATATATGTTCTTTTTTAATATGAATTTTTTAAAAAACCCTTTACATATGTTCGCTTTTTATGTATAATATATAATGAAATATTTTTTGAAAAGGGACGATGCGCTTTGGAAACGCCGCTTTATTCACGGCTTATGCGGTACAACGGTCAAAACAGAATAAGCTTTGCCATGCCCGGGCATAAAAACGGGCGCGGCCTGCCGGACGGTCTTATATGCTGCGACGTTACGGAGCTTGCGCACACGGAGGACCTTCACTCTCCCGGCAAAGCAATCGAGCGTTCTCTTGAGCTTCTGGCCGAAAAATACGGCGCGGACGAAAGCTTTATCCTGACGGGCGGCTCAACGCTCGGCGTTCATGCGATGATCGCCGCGGCGCTTAAGCCGGGCGATACGCTTGTATCTTTTTCCGACTGCCATATGAGCGTTGTAAACGCCTGCGCGCTGTTTAACATAAGGCTTAAATTTTTTTCGCCGTCGCTCGATAACGACGGCCATTATGCGGGCTTTGACGAAGCGGAGCTTACGGCGGCGCTTGAAGGCGCGTCGGCGCTTATTGCCGCATCGCCCGACTATTACGGCCGCTCAAAGGATATTGAAAAGCTTGCCGGAATTTGCCGCGCGCACGGCCTGCCGCTGCTTGTTGACCAGGCGCACGGGGCGCATTTTGCCGTTTCCGATATTTTTCCGGCGCCCGCGCCAAAATGCGGCGCCGACTGCACCGTCATGAGCGCGCATAAAACGCTTAACGCCCTTACCGGTGCGGCGTATCTTCACATAAACGGAAATATTACGGACAAGCGGCGAATAGGACGCGCGGTTTGCGCGCTTGAAACGTCAAGCCCGTCTTACGTTATCGCCGCGTCTGCCGAAACGGCCGCGCTCACCATGAGCCGTGAGAACTGGGAACGGACGGCGCTGCTCTGCGACAAATTAAAGAGCTCCGTAAATTTAAGAGCTTTAAAAAACGACGACAAAACGCGGCTTGTATTTTTTACCGATACGGTTTCGGGCTTTGAAGCCGAAAAAATTCTCGCCGATAAATTCGGCATAGACATTGAAATGGCTGACGCAGGCTCGATTGTGCTTATCGTCACGCCCTCAAACACCGAAAAAGAGCTTGACGCCCTCTGCGGCGCGCTTAATTACATATCCTCGCTTAAAAAGCGGCAGCGTTTGATCATTCCGCGCGTATCGCCGCCCGAGGGCGTGTTTTCCCCCGCCGCCGGCTTCTTTTCGGAAAGCACGGAAACGGCTTTTGAAAACGCCGCCGGCAAAACGGCTGCCTGCACCGTTACGTCATATCCGCCCGGGATTCCCGTTATATGCTGCGGCGCCGTTATAACAGAGGAGGCTGTGCGTTCGGTGAAGGAGCTTATAGGGGCGGGCGCAAAAATTACCGGGCTCTGCGACGGCGGCAAAAGCGTATATACGGTTAAGAGGTTATAGCAATGGGAAATGAAACCATATCATGTTTGGTTGAAGATATAAAATATACAAACGAGGACAACGGCTACACTGTAATTGACGCGTCATACGACGACGGCAGCAATTATTTTACCGCCGTCGGCATACTGCCGTACGTCCGCCCCGGCCAGCATTTGAAAATAACGGGGTACTGGACGACACATTTTGATTACGGCGACCAATTCAGAGTGGAATATTACGAAATGTCCGCTCCCGCGGATAAAGAAGCGATATTTAATTATCTTGCGTCGGGAGCCGTTGAGGGAGTGCGTGAGGCTACGGCGAAAAAGCTCGTTGACGCCTTCGGTGCGGACACGCTCGAGGTGATTTCAAAACAACCCGAAAAGCTTGCCGGCTTAAAGGGCATAAGCCTTGACAAAGCCAAAAAAATATCGAAGTCGTATAACGAAACGCGTTCCATGCAGGATCTGCTTCTCTTTTTGCAGAAATACGGAATATCGCTTTCGGCGGCAATGAAAATATACAACGTTTTCGGCACAAAGGCTCTCGGCATTATAGAGCAAAATCCGTATGCCATATCCGATCTCGTTTCGGGAATATCATTTAACACGGCCGATATTATAGCCTATAACATGGGCATACCGAAAAACGATCCGGTACGCGTGCGTTCGGGAATAAAATACATTTTGCAGACAGCCGCCTACCGCGACGGCCACACCTATATGCCGGGACAGCTGCTTAAGGAGGACGCTGCATACAAGCTGACAATATCGGAGGACGAAGCCGAGCGCGCGCTCCTTTCGCTTGCCGGCGATGAGGAAATAAAGAGCGATATCATAGACCGCGAAAACGTGTATTTCCTGCGCGAGCTTTTCGAAGCGGAAATGTATATTGCAAGCCGTCTTGCGCTTATGGCGCATATGCCGCAGAAGCATACGCTCTCTCCCATACTTGCGGAGGAGCGCATCGATGCGCTCTCCGGCGGCACGGAGCTTGCCGCGGAACAGAAAAACGCCGTTATAACCGCCGTTTCAACGGGCTGCATGGTGCTTACCGGCGGTCCCGGAACGGGAAAAACAACAACGGTGAACACCATAATAAAAATACTTGAGGATATGAAGCTGAGCGTTGCTCTTGCCGCGCCGACGGGACGCGCCGCAAAGCGCCTTTCGCAGGTGACGGGGCTTGAAGCAAAAACGATACACCGCCTTCTGGGCTCGGAATACAAAAACGGCGTGCACACATTTTCGTTTAACGAAAAGCATCCGCTTTCGTACGACGCCGTAATTCTCGACGAGGTCAGCATGGTTGACACGCCGCTTATGCAGTCGTTCCTGCGCGCCGTAAAAACCGGCGCGCGCGTTATCCTCTGCGGCGACAGCGACCAGCTGCCGTCGATAGGTCCCGGAAGCGTGCTGAAGGATATAATAGAAAGCTGCGCCGTGCCCGTTATAAAGCTTACAAAAATATTCCGGCAGGCGGAGCAGAGCCTTATAATAGTAAACGCGCACCGCATAAACCGCGGCGAAATGCCCGAGCTTAACACAAAAACAAACGATTTCTTCTGCTTAAGACGCGGTACGCCGGAGCAGATTGTTTCAACAATACGCGATTTATTTGTAAAAAGGCTGCCGAAAAGCTACGATGTTGACCCCGTTTTCGGAATACAGGTGCTTTCGCCGACAAAAAAGGGCGATACGGGGACAGTTAATCTTAACAGGATCCTGCAGGAGGCGTATAACCCGCCTTCGCCCGAAAAAGCCGAATTTGCGTTCGGCCATCTTTCATTCCGTGAGGGCGATAAGGTTATGCAGACAAAAAACAACTACGATATATCGTATACGCTGCCGGACGGCAAGGAAAGCAGCGGCATTTTTAACGGCGATATGGGTATAATCACATCGATAAACACGGAACGGAAATATATGGACATTCTTTTTGACGAAGAAAAATCCGTTGAATATCCGTTCTCCATGCTTGACGACCTCGACCTTTCCTATGCCGTAACCGTGCACAAGAGCCAGGGAAGCGAATTTCCGATAATCGTTATGGCTGCCGGAAAATATATGCCGAGGCTTATGACGCGAAACCTTTTCTACACCGCCGTTACGCGCGCAAAGGATATCGTCATACTTGTCGGCTCGGAGCGCACCATCATGAACATGACCGCAAACGCCTACACAAAGCGGCGTTTTACGGCGCTTTCGCAAAGGCTTGCCGATGTGAAGGCCTCGCTTGAGGATGAAAAAGCGAAACGGAACGCGAAAATATAAACAAATTACAAAAAAAATACGATATTGTCTTGATTTTATTACAAAAAAGTGATATTATATTGTCAGTATAGTTAAATACTTAAGAGCAAGTTCCAAAAGAACGCAGTTCTTACAATAATAAACAGGAGGAGATTCCGATGGCAAGAAAAATGAAAACCATGGATGGAAATAACGCCGCGGCATATGCTTCATATGCGTTTACAGACGTTGCGGCAATCTATCCTATCACACCATCATCCACAATGGCGGAAGTCACAGACAAATGGGCTGCCGCCGGCATGAAAAACATTTTCGGACAGCCCGTTAAGGTTGTTGAAATGCAGTCAGAGGCGGGCGCTTCGGGTACCGTTCACGGCTCACTTACAGCAGGTGCGCTGACAACTACCTACACAGCTTCGCAGGGTCTGCTGCTTATGATACCGAACATGTACAAAATAGCCGGTGAGCTTCTTCCCTGCGTATTCAACGTTTCGGCAAGAACGCTTGCTTCGCATGCCCTGTCGATTTTCGGCGACCACCAGGACGTTATGGCATGCCGCCAGACGGGCTTCGCAATGCTCGCTTCATCAAGCCCTCAGGAGGCTATGGACCTGGGCGCTGTTGCTCATCTTACAACGATAAAGAGCAGAGTTCCTTTCCTTCACTTCTTTGACGGCTTCAGAACATCACACGAATATCAGAAGGTTGCATGCTGGGATTACAACGATCTCGCGGAGATGGTCGATTGGGACGCCCTTGCAGCATTCAGACACGGCTCATTAAACCCCGAGCATCCCGCTCAGAGAGGTACCGCCCAGAACGGCGATATTTTCTTCCAGGCAAAGGAAGCCGTTAATAAATATTACGAGGCTGTTCCCGAGATTACTCAGGAATACATGGACAAGGTAAACGCCAAGATAGGCACAGACTACAAGCTCTTTAACTATTACGGCGCTGACGATGCGGAGCATATCATAGTTGCTATGGGTTCCGTAACCGATACTATAGAAGAAACGATAGATTACCTGAACGCAAACGGCGGCAAGTACGGTATGATAAGAGTACGTCTTTACAGACCGTTCTCGATAAAGCACTTCACCGAAGCTATTCCTTCAACCGTTAAGACTATAACCGTGCTTGACAGAACAAAGGAATCGGGCGCTGTTGGCGAACCGCTTTATCTTGACGTTGTATCGGCCGTTTCGGAAGCCGGTCTCAACGTTAAGGTTCTCGGCGGACGCTACGGTCTTGCATCGAAGGATACAACACCGGGCCAGATAATCGCTGCGTTTAAGAACGAAACAAAGAATCACTTTACAATAGGTATAGTTGACGACGTTACGGGTCACTCGCTTGAGATTACGGAAAATCCCGACACAACTCCGGAGGGCATAACAAGCTGTAAGTTCTGGGGTCTTGGCGCGGACGGTACCGTTGGTGCAAACAAGAACTCGGTAAAGATCATAGGCGACCACACGGACATGAACGTTCAGGCATATTTCGACTACGACTCAAAGAAGTCGGGCGGTCTTACATGCTCGCATCTGCGTTTCGGTCACCCGAAAATCACATCGACATATCTTATCTCGAAGGCAGACTTTGTTGCCTGCCACAAGGCTTCGTACATCAGAACATACGATATGGTTCAGGACGTTAAGCCCGGCGGCGTATTCCTTCTCAACTGCTCATGGGGTCCCGAAGAGCTCGAGGAGCATCTGCCCGGTCAGGTTAAGAGATACATTGCCGAAAACAACATTCGTTTCTACACAATAGACGGTGTTAAGATAGGCAAGGAGATCGGTCTCGGAAACAGAATAAACACTGTTCTTCAGTCGGCATTCTTTACGCTTGCCAATATAATCCCCGAGGCTGACGCAATTCAGTACATGAAAGACGCCGCAACAGCTTCGTATTCGAAGAAGGGCGACGCAATAGTTAAGATGAACCATGACGCCATAGACGCCGGCGCTCAGCAGATAGTTAAAGTTGACGTTCCCGAAAGCTGGAAGAACGCCGAGGATGAGGACATCTCGATGAAGTTTGACGGCGAAGGCGAGCTTATCGACTACGTAAACAGCGTATTGGGTCCCGTAAGCCAGTTCAACGGCGCAAAGCTGCCCGTTTCAACGTTTGTTCCTTACGTAAACGGTCAGGTTCCGCTCGGTTCATCGGCATTTGAAAAGAGAGGCATCGCAATAGACGTTCCCGTTTGGAATGCAGACACCTGCGTACAGTGCGGCAACTGTGCTTATGTATGTCCTCACGCTTGTATCCGTCCCGTTGTGCTCACAAAAGAGGAGCTTGACAACGCTCCCGAGGGCATAAAGTATAAGAACGCAATGATGCTCGACGGATTATATTACACAATGGCTATATCGGTTCTTGACTGTACAGGCTGCGGCAGCTGTGCCAACGTATGTCCGTCAAACAAGAAGAACCCGACGCTCGTTATGCAGCCGCTCGATACACAGCTTCATGAGCAGGCCAATTACGATTATGCAGCCGCTCTCGGTGAGAAGCAGGCAGTGCTTGACAAATTCCCGCCGACAAAGGTTAAGGGCTCGCAGTTCAAGAAGCCTTATCTTGAGTTCTCTGGCGCATGCGCAGGCTGCGGCGAAACACCGTACGCCAAGCTTGTAACTCAGCTCTTCGGCGACAGAATGTTCATAGCAAACGCTACGGGCTGCTCGTCGATCTGGGGCGGTTCGGCTCCGTCAACGCCTTACTGCGCAGACGAAAACGGCCACGGTCCCGCATGGGCAAACTCGCTGTTTGAGGATAACGCGGAATACGGCTACGGTATGTTCCTTGCTCAGAACACATTAAGAGAAAGAAACATAGAAAAGCTTGAAAAGATAGCCGAGGAAAACGCTGACGTTAAGCCGGCTGTTGATAAGTTTATAGAAACAAAGAATGACGCTGCGGCAAACAAAGTCGCAACGGACGAGCTGCTTAAGGCTATAGCAAACCTTTCGTCACAGGAAGCAAAGGACGTGCTTGCCGACAAGGAATTCCTTTCAAAGAAGTCCTGCTGGATATTCGGCGGTGACGGCTGGGCATACGACATCGGCTTCGGCGGTGTTGACCACGTGCTCGCTTCGGGCGAAGATGTAAACGTTCTCGTATTCGATACCGAGGTTTACTCAAACACAGGCGGTCAGTCCTCAAAATCGACTCCTACAGGCGCTATCGCACAGTTTGCGGCGGCAGGTAAGGAAACAAAGAAAAAGGATCTTGCCGCAATAGCCATGACATACGGCTACGTATACGTTGCCCAGATTGCTCAGGGCGCTAACCCGCAGCAGTGCTTAAACGCTATAATAGAGGCCGAAAGCTATAACGGACCTTCGCTTATAATCGCTTACGCTCCGTGTATCAATCACGGTATAAAGGGCGGTATGTCGATTGCTCAGACAGAGGAGAAGAAGGCCGTTGACGCAGGCTACTGGCACTTGTTCAGATTTGACCCGA
Source organism: Candidatus Ornithomonoglobus intestinigallinarum (assembly GCA_018715365.1). Lineage (GTDB taxonomy): Bacteria > Bacillota > Clostridia > UBA1381 > UBA1381 > Ornithomonoglobus_A > Ornithomonoglobus_A intestinigallinarum. The sequence continues at coordinate 29,982 of DVLU01000065.1, forward strand.
GACGCACTCTCGAGGGCAAGAACCCGTTCCAGCTTGATTCAAAGGCTCCGACAGCGGATTACGATGACTTTATCATGGGTGAGGTTCGTTATAACTCGCTCGCACGTTCAAATCCGGAAAGAGCCAAGGAGCTCTTCGCCAAGGCTAAGAAAAATGCCGAGGAGAAATACGCTAAGCTCGTTAAGATGGCATCGGAGGAATAATTTGATTTTTACGCGGGGGCTCTGCCCCCGCATCCCCTATAAAAAAACAGCGGCGATTGCTGCCGCTGTTTTTTTATTTCCGAAATCATATATCACATCGCGATAAACGCGTCCGCCATTTCCTCCATAGCCGTTACCGTTTCGGGTTTAACGGTTGATTTTATCGTTACGGACTTATCGCATATCTCAACGCCGTTCATCTGTTCAAGCGCTTCACGCATTTTTCTGCCGGCAACCGGCCCCCATGAACCGTTTTCCATTACTGCCGCCTTGCGGTTTTTATAGCCCTTTGACTTAAGATGCGCCAAAAATTCCTCCATCGGCGGGAATACGCCGCCGTCATACGTTGACGCGGCAACAACAAGCTTGCTGTATCTGAACGCATCCTCAACGGCTTCGGCAATATCACAGCGCGAAAGGTCTGTTATAACCGTTTTTTGCGCGCCCTTTTTGTCGAGTATTTCCTTGAGCTGCTCTGCCGCCGCCTTTGTGTTGCCGTGGATTGACGCATACGCTATAAATATGCCCTCGTCCTCGGGACGGTATGAGCTCCATATATCGTACTTGTTTATATAATACTCAAGCTTTTCACTGAGCACCGGGCCGTGAAGCGGGCATATCGTCTTAATGTCAAGCGCGGCTGCCTTTTTAAGCACGGCCTGAACCTGTGCGCCGTATTTGCCGACTATATTGAAATAATAGCGTCTTGCTTCGCAGTCCCAGTCGGCGTCAACGTCAAGCGCTCCGAATTTACCGAACGCGTCGGCGCTGAACAATATCTTCTCCGACGTTTCATACGTCATCATTACCTCGGGCCAATGTACCATCGGCGCCATAATAAATTTAAGTGTATGTTCTCCCAGGGAGAGCTCGTCCCCCTCTCCCACCTCGACAGTCCTGCCGTCAAGGCTCATATCAAAAAACTGCGGCAGCATTGCAAATGTCTTTTTGTTGCCGACAAGCTTCATCTGCGGATATTTTTCGGCCGCAGCCTTTATGTTTGCCGCATGGTCCGGCTCCAAATGCGATATAACAAGATAATCGGGCGTCCTGCCGCCAAGCGCTTTATCGAGCTTATCAAACCATTCGTCTGTTTTGCGCCTGTCTATTGTGTCCATTACTGCAACCTTCTCATCAAGTATGAGATATGAATTGTACGATATTCCCTCCGGGACGATATACTGGCTCTCGAACAAGTCAAGGTCCTTATCGTCCGCACCTATATAAATTACCGATTTTGAAATTTCCGTCATTGCTGTCTTTGCGCCGATATATTACGGCGCTCCTCCTTTCCTGTGTTTCCTCTTATCCCGCACATCCCGCATGATATAATTATATCACCGGGCGTTACTGCATAAACATATATGCAACGCTTATACATACCGGTACTATCATGGCTATCGCTATGACTATACATATTATTTTTTTCTGTTTCTGACCGAACATATTACCAGCACCTCCGTATTCGTTTTTATTGCTGCATCAAAGCCTGCCTGTCGAGTATTCTGCCTATTATTGTCGCCGCCTGAGCCCGCGTGGCCGTATTCATCGGCTGAAAGCTGCCGTCGCCCATGCCCTCGATAAAGCCTACGGAAACGGCAAGCCTGACGCTCGGCTGCGCCCACACACTTATGCTGTCGGTATCGGTAAAGCTGACGCTTCCCTGCGTATTAAGCATTCCCGCACTGTCTGACGCATACTGATACATATGCATCGTAAGCACCGCCATTTCCTCGCGGTCAACCTGCAGCTCGCCGTTAAACGCACCGCGGTAAACAACGCTTGACATCGTATTGCCGCTTTCGTCTGTTGTTACGTTTATATCGGCCCTGTAGGATGCTATCATCTCCTTTGGTATAAGGCCTTTATCCAACGCGCTTTGAAGATACGGCGCATACCACGTGCCTTCACCGTCAAGGCATTCCCCTTCTCGCGGCGTTACGGTTTCGATGTCTGTAAGCTCCATTATCATTTTCAGATATTCGGCTCTCGTTACGGCGCCGTCCGGGTCAAATTCATGCTCGCTCACGCCGTTTACTATGCCGAGATCCGCTATTCTGTTTATCGTATTTTCCGCCCAGTGCCCTTTTATATCGTTAAACTCGGCGGCATATGCCGCTGCCGAAAACGATATTGCAAGCGCCGCGGCGGCCGCAATTATTTGTTTTTTCATTTACACACTTCCCTTTTATCCGTCACGTCAGCCCTGCTGCGCCGCCGTTAAGGCTTCAAGCTCGGCAAAGCCGCAGTATCCGCTTGCCTCCGAGGCAAGCTTTACGGCTTCGGCGCGCGTTATTGTTTTATCGGCCTTAAACTCTCCGTCGTCATAGCCGTAAAGAATGTTCAGCGCTCTCAATGCCTTTACCGCATCAAGATATTCCGCAGGTATCTCGTCCTCATCGGCAAAATCCCCCTGCTGCTCTGCGGGGATTTCAAGCTCGTCCCCCGCCGCCGCCTTAATGCAGCCGTAAACCACAGCCGCAGCTTCGCCGCGCGTTATCGGCGTGTCGCCGTTAAAGCTTTTGCCGCCGGTATATACGGTAATATCGGCCGTCACGGCTTCGCTTTCCTCGGTTGCTTCCGTTATTGTTTTTGTCTGCGTTTCGGTACCGGTGCAGCCTTCTGCCATTTCGGCGGGGATTATCCCCTTATCCAGCGCTCCCTGCAGATAAAATCTGTACCACGCGTCGGCTGCCGTATCAAGGCATTCGTCCTCCCTGTAGGCATGACCGGCAATGCCGCAGGCGTCCATTACCATTTTCAGCAGCTCCGCGCGCGTCACTTCGCTTTCGGGCTCAAAGCTGCTGCCGTTTCTGCCTTTAAGATTAAGATTATCGGCATACGCGTTTATAAAATCCTCTGCCCAGTGGTCCGATATATCGTCAAACCGTCTTTCAAGCACAACGTAATCGCCGAGACCGTCTATATTTTCCTTAACCTCTCCGGCAATCATCTTCGCAATGCGCCTTGCGCCCTTTTCCTTCAGATGAGTTTCATCGTTTGTGCCCTCGGGGTACGCTTTGCTTTCAAGCGGCTCGCAGATAAAATATCCCGAACGAATATCGTTTTTCCATTGTTCCTTTTCGGCATCGCCCAGCGTTTCGGAATCAAAGGGCGCGTTGTAGGTATCATACATTATTTGGTTTATATCTATAAAGTCAACGCCCGTTTCCTCGGCAACTTCGCGGGTGGGAACGGCATAATCCTGCCTTGACTCCATAAAACGGCCGTTTTCCCCGTCCCACCACGCTGCCGCCGTGGGCGTAAGAAGTATCGGAGTTGCGCCGCGCTTTATCGTTTCGCCTATATAATAATCAGTCAAAAGCTTTTTGTAATCCTCAATGCTTGTATAGCGTTCCGGTTTGTCAACGGCGCCGTCGTTTATACCGAACTGGATAAAGAGATAATCGCCGGGGCGTATCTGAGTCAAAATCCTGTCAAGGCGTCCGTCGTTTCTGAAGCTCTTTGTGCTTCTGCCGCCTATTGAGATATTCCGCACGTCTGTTTCATCGGTAAAATAGTCGGCAAAAACCTGTCCCCAGCCCGTCTGCGGATATGCCGTATCGTAATTGTACGTCTGAGCCGTGGAATCACCGGCAATATAAATTGCCGGGTACTCTCCGGCTTCACGCTCCGGAATACGCTCTATTTTTATTTCCTTTAACACGGATACCTCGCTCTCCGCCGTTACCGTAATCGTGCCGTTATCCGGAACAGCCGGCTGCTCCTGCGTCATATCCTCGCCCGCCTCAAGCGATGCCGACTTTATGCGCGCGCCGCCGTTTATATAAACGGTCGCCTGCGTATCTGTATCGCTGCCGAGCGTTACCGTAACGGTGTAATCGCCGTCGGGAACTTCAACAGTAAGCTCGTTTTCGCCCGCCATATCGTATACCTGCTCATCGCCGTCAAAGGTCTCATCGGCGGCAAACGCCGAAATGCCGGTCATAAGCAGCGAACACGCCGTTATGTATGCCATAAGCTTTTTCATATTATCCTCGCTTTCCTTTCGTCATAAAATAAATGGTTTACGCATAGCTTTATTATACTATGAAACAGCGTCAAATTCAACAGTTTTATTGTAAATTCTTTTTATTTCTTTTTCTTCTCCGCCCTGAGCCGCCGAAAAAAACCGGTCAGCAGTCCGGCACATTCGCTTTCCAATATGCCGCCGTGTATTTCTGGCAGATGGTTAAACATCCCCTTTTGAAAAAGGTCGGCCGCCGAACCGCAGCAGCCCGCTTTTTTATCGTATGCGCCGAAAAAGACTTTATCTATGCGTGAATTTATTATCGCGCCGCTGCACATGGGGCACGGCTCAAGCGTAACATACAGCTCGCAGCCCGTAAGACGCCAGCTGCCTGTTTTTTTGCACGCCTTGTTTATGGCCGATATTTCCGCATGGCAAAGCGCGTTTTGTTTTGTTTCGCGCTTGTTATAGCCGCGCGCGATTACAGCGCCGTCCTTTACTATAACGGCGCCCACGGGCGTTTCCGCTATTTTTTCCGCTTTTTTCGCCTGGCGGATCGCTTCCTTCATAAATTTTTCCGGCTCCGTGCCTTTTGCCGTTTTATCCTCCATTTTTCCTCCGTTTTTTATTTTATTTTTGCCGCCGCACGCGTTTTATATCTCGCGCAACGCCTTTGCGGCAATTTAAAGTATATCACTCTTTGCTTTTGATGTCAATATTTTTCCCGTGCTCGCCGGCGCGCGGATATATAAAATTCAGCCAAAGACGGCGCGGAAATAAATTTTATATATGTTAATGTTGCGTATTGATTTTTTAATGCACGGCGGTGTATATTTAAAGCAGGGGCTTTTTGCTCCGCAAAAGCAAATTTTACATAAAACCGGGAGAGTACAGAGATGAAAATAACTGTTAACGCAAACAAAGAAACGGCAAAGCTCGGCGATTTGTACGGCATATTTTTCGAGGATATAAACCATGCCGCCGACGGCGGCCTTTACGGCGAGCTGCTGCAAAACCGCAGCTTTGAATTTTGCCGTATCGATAATCCCTCTTACGATTCGCTTACTGCATGGCAGACCGTTATGCCGGACGGCGCATCGGGCTCCGTTTCGGTTCAGACGGGACATTCCCATAACCCGAAAAATCCGCATTTCCTTGTTATAGACGCAATAGACGCGTCAAGCGGCATAGGCGTAAGAAACGAGGGCTACAACGGCGGCATACCGCTTGCCAAAGACGCGGCCTATGATTTTTCCTGCCGCATTTGCTGCGACGGCAGACCTGCCGTACTGGAAATTGCGCTTGAGGATAAAAACGGCAATGCGTATCAAAGCGAGGAAATATGTTTTTCGCATAAGGAATGGCGTCTTTACACCATAAAATTCAAATCCCCCGCCGCGGACAATACGGCAAGGCTTTCTCTTAAGCTTAAAAAGCCGGGGCGCGTTTACATAGACTCATGCTCGCTGTTTCCGGCCGATACGTTTTGCGGGCGCAAAAACGGCATGAGAAAAGACATTGCACAATTTATTGCCGACCTAAAGCCTAAATTCATGCGTTTTCCGGGAGGCTGCCTTATTCATCAAGGCTCTCTCAATAAAGACGACAGGGATTCCATGTACAGATGGAAGGACACCATAGGCGACATTTGGGAAAGGCCGTCAAGACGCAATTACTGGGGCTATAATCAGACCTTCGGGCTTGGCTATTACGAATATTTTCTGTTTTGCGAGGATATAGGCGCAAAGCCGCTGCCGGTGCTTCCGGCAGGCTACGACCCGCACAGAAAATGCGCCGCGCCAATCGATGCGCTCGGCGAATGGATAGACGACGCGCTCGATCTGATTGAATTTGCAAACGGCGGTACGGACACAAAATGGGGTAAGCTACGCGCTGAGCTCGGTCATCCCGAGCCGTTCGGGCTGGAATACATCGGCATAGGCAACGAGGAGGTCGGCGCGGCTTTTTTTGAGCGGTATGCGTATTTCCACAAGGCTGTAAAAGAAAAATATCCGGATATAAAAATAATAAACAGCGCCGGCCCCGCCGTAAGCGGCACCGCCTACAGAATGGGCTGGGAAAGCGCCGCCGAAAACGGTTCGGACCTTATAGACGAGCATTATTATCAGTCGCCGGAGTGGTTTATCGCAAACCATCATCATTACGACAATTACAAGGGCGGAAAAACGAAGGTGTTCCTCGGCGAATACGCGTCGAAATCAAACACCTGGTACAGCGCGCTTGCCGAAGCAAGCTATATGATAGGGCTTGAGAGAAATGCCGAAAGCGTTGCTCTGGCGTGCTATGCGCCGCTGCTCTGCAATGCCGATTACGTAAACTGGGCGCCCGACATGATATGGTATGACAATCACCGCGTATACGGCAGCGCAAATTATTATGTTCAGCAGCTTTTTACGGTAAACCAGGGCGACGCTTTGCTTGAAACAAAAATCGAAACGGAGCTTAAAAACGAAGCCGTTAAATCAAAGCTCGGAAATAAAATATATTTTATGCCGAATTTGAGAGACGGCAGCGCTGTTTTCCGCTGCACCGATATTAAAATCACAACGGAAAACGGCGTTTTGACGCACCCCGACTTTATGCTTTTGTCAGCCGAAAAGCAACCCGTTTATATAGGCGATGCATCGGGCAGCTTCACGATCAATTTCAAGGCGGAGCGCATAAGCGGCAGGCTCGGCATGGCCGTATGGTTTGACTGCGCCAATGAAGACAATAAGCGCAAGATCGAATACGGCGGCTGGGAAAATCAATGCTGCTCGGCCGAAGAGGATATTGACGGCAGGAATACAAGCTTTGACCAGGCCGATTTTTACGTGGAAACGGGAGTTTTGTACGACGTTGAAATACGCGTTCGGCGCGGACGCATTGTAAATATCATAAACGGCGTTACCGTAAACGATGTATCCTGTCCCGAAGCCGTTATCGAGCCGATATACTGCTCCGCATCAAAAGAATACGGAAGCGGGGACGTTTTGATTAAGGCCGTCAATTTAAGAAACAATGGATATGCTGCCGAATTTAAGCTTGACGGCTTGAATATAAAAAGCGCGGAGGTATTTCATATGGACGGCTTTGCGCCGGATGATACAAATACGTTTGATGAGCCCTGCAGGGTTTCGCCGAAAAAAGACGATGCGGCGGTTGAAAATAATATTATAAAATACACCGTACCGCCGATGTCGGTAAATGTTTTCAGGATAAAGACAAAATAAAGTATTATGCCGGAATCGCACGGGGCTGCCCCCTTCGGCGGCAGCCCCGTTTGTGAATTTAATCTACATCCAATATAACCGCATTGTCAAAATCAAGCTCAACGCCTTTATTTTCAACCACTCCCAGTGTTGTAAGGCTTGCCTCGAGCTTGTCGGCGCTTACGCTTTCGTCCGGCGGCAGTACATTGCCGTTTTCGTCAAGCGGAGCATAAACGTATCTTGCCGTGTAGCTGTTTGTTTCGTAATGGACGTCCGTGTACAGTATGCAGTTAAATTTCCCGCCCGGCTCCGCATTTTCACCGGCGTCGTTTTCAAGAACAAAGCCTGGGTCGTACATAACATAGCCGTCCTTATAATAATCTATAAGTATCTCGCCGTCTTTAAAGCGTATACCCGTCACAACGACTTTCCCGTATTTGTTTGTTTCGTATGTGAGCGGATACGCGCCCGTTTTTTGCCTTATAACCGGCATGTCCTCATATGACGGCGTGATTTTTACAGGAACAAACGTAATGCTCTTTAAATTTTTATCGGCCTTTAAAAATTCAAACGAATTTCTGCCTATGCCGTTTTCCACAGACATCAGATCGGTGTTCAAAACGTCAAGACACGTTCCGTTTTCGTCAAACAGCGCAAAGTTATCGTTAAATACCGTGCTGCCCGCTTCGCCGCCTTCGTCAAGGCCTCTTGTGTCGTACCTTAAAACCATTTGATTCCCGAACGGCGAAAAGATTATTTTTTCTATTTCCGTTCTCTCGCTTATTTCTTTGTTGATCTCCTTCACAACGCTTTCAACGCTTACGGCGGACTTATCGATATCCGTGCTTATATACAAAAGCCCCGACTTGTCGTTCTCGGAAAGCTCGGCGCGCTCACCGTTTGAGTTTTTCATATACTGCGCGCTTATAATGTCGTTTCCCGTTTCATCGTAAGCCATTAAAAGCTCAAGCTTAAATTTATCGGGGAGGCTGCGCGTTGAAACGTTTATCTTCATAACACCCTTCACGGCGGAATCATCGGCAAAATAATTTTCATGGCTGTTATTATTGCCGCTTATTCCTATTTCACCGTCAATTATGCTCTCTATATTTAAATATCCCGTCCGCGTATCAAACGCTTCCGGCAGCTTAACCGTATAAAACACATGGACAAAATTATCGTCGGCAGCGACGTTGTCAAGCGTCAGCGTTATGCCGTTTTTTGAAACCGATTCCCCTATTGCTTCGTTATGGCGGCTCAGCTCCTCCATGCTTGTGATCTCCCTTGCCTTATCGCTCGCAAAGTAATCTATTATACCGCCTATGGCTTCACGCCCCATGGGTGATGCGGCAAATACCGTTGTGATGCCTATCGCCGCGGCGCATATTACAGCGCCGGCAGCCTTCCTCGTTCGCTTCATTGTTTTTTTATTCATATTATCTATCCTTTCCAAAGTCCTGTCCTTAAGCTCCGAATCTGCCGTTATTCTTGAAAAGGCCCTGTTTAAGCATTCCTCATACATACGAAAAGCCTCCCTCCGTTATAAGCTCTTTAAGCTTCCTCCTGCCCCTTGCAAGACGCGACAGCACCGCAGAAGTGCTTATGCCGGTCATTTCCGATATTTCGCGTGCCTTATAGCCCTGATAATAATGAAGGTATATAACCGCCCTGTATTTCGGCGGCAGCGACAATACCTCCTCCATTATGCTTGTTTCCTCCGGGCATGTCATATATCCGAGCACCTCCTCGTTTCCGACAACGTTCTTCTTCCAAAACGATTTATGAATATTCCGGCATATATTAACGGCCGTTTTCATAAGCCACGCTTTTTCATGCGCTTCGTTTTCAAATTCGGGGCGCGCCTCCATAAGGCGCACAAACGCCTCGGATACGGCTTCTTCCGCGTCGTCTTTGTTTTTCATGTATATCAGGCACAGCCTGTACACGTCATCGGAATACTTTTCGTATACCGCCGAAAAATATTCCGCCGCCTCCTTCGTCACTTAAAACAGCTCCTTTCCGTTTTAGAGCGCTCATATTTCGTATACATATATAATACAATCGGGAAGGCCTGATTATTGCACAATTTTCAAAAAAAATCTCCCCGCTCATTACACGGGGAGATTTTTTATTTTCTTTTGCTTTCAAGCCATTCATCGGAAACATGCTTGTTTACCTGTCTTGCGCGCGCTATGGAAAGCGTGTCGGCCGGAATATCGTCCGTTATCGTCGAACCGGCGGCAATATACGCTCCCTCGCCGACATTTACCGGCGAAACAAGGTTCGTGTTGCAGCCGATAAAGGCGTGGTCGCCGATTGTTGAACGGTATTTCTTTTTGCCGTCGTAGTTTACCGTAACCGTTCCGCAGCCGAAATTGACGGATTTTCCGACGTCGGTGTCGCCTATATAAGTAAGATGCGATATTTTTGTTGAATCGTCTATCGTTGAATTTTTGAGCTCGACAAAGTCGCCCACCTTAACATCCTTGCCGACGCGGCAATTGGGACGTATATACGCAAACGGCCCGACGTGCGTCTCCGAATCGACCTCGCTGTCAAGAATAACTGAGCTTAAAATATCAACATTATCGTGTATGACAGCTTTGTCAAGCACCGAGCCCGTACCTATCGTACAGTTTCTGCCTATCCTTGTTCCGCTCTTAAGCGTAACGTTGGGGCAGATTTCGGTGTCCGCGCCTATCTCAACGCCGTCCTCTATATATACGCTTTCGGGGATGCGTATTGTTACGCCGTTTCTCATATGATTCTCGTTTATTCTGCGTCGCATTATGGTTTCCGCCTCGTTAAGCTGGACTCTGTCGTTTATGCCGCGTATCTCGTCGCTGTCAGCTATTATATACGCGCCTATCTTTTTCCCCGCGGCAAGAAGTATCTCGAGCGTGTCCGTAAGATAATATTCGCCCTGCGCGTTGTTCGGCGTAAGCTTGCCGAGCGCATATGCAAGCGATTCGGCGTCAAATACATACATACCGGAGTTTACTTCTTTTATGAGCTTTTCTTCCTCGCTTGCGTCCTTTTGCTCCACTATTTTCAAAACGCTGCCGTCATTTGCCCTTACTATTCTGCCGTAGCCCGCGGCGTCCGGCAAAACGGCAGTCAGCACCGTTGCGAAATTGCCATTTTCTTTATGATATTCAACTGCCGCTTTTATCGTTTCGGCAGTTATGAGCGGCGTGTCGCCGTTTAATACAACGACGTACCCATCGGCGCGCTTTATATATTCACCGGCCTGCATAACGGCATGGCCGGTGCCCTTCTGCTCGGCCTGCAGCACAAACTCGCACGCGTTTCCCAATTCCCCGCGGACAAGCTCCGCCTTATGGCCTATTACGGAGACAACCTCTCCCGCGCCCGCTTTTTTTGACGCGTCTATAACCCATGCGCAAAGCGGCTTCCCGCATACGCGGTGAAGCACCTTCGGCTTTTCCGATTTCATTCTGGTGCCCATTCCAGCCGCCAAAATAATACTTGTAAACATAATTTATACCTCCCCTTTGCCGATTAACGTTTTACAGCTCCATCTCTCTCACTTTATCGATGTCGGAATGTATCTGCTCCTTAAGAGCGGCGATACTGTCGAATTTTATGTCGCCGCGCATTCTGAGCGCGAACGAAACACGTATATACTTACCGTAAATATCCTCGTCAAAATCAAGGATATGGCTTTCTATCGTTATTTTATCGGCGTTAAACGTCGGATTTGCGCCGACGTTTATAACGCATTTCAATCGTCTGCCGTCAACGTACGTTATTCCCGCATACACGCCGCTTTTCGGCATTGCCATTTTCGGGTCGTAATTTACGTTTGCCGTGGGTATTCCCATTTTCCTGCCGTTTTGCAGACCGCTTAAAACTATGCCCTCAACGCAGAAGCGTCTGCCGAGAAATTTGTTTGCTTCCTCGATGTCGCCCGATTCTATAAGGCTCCGTATATATGTCGAGGATATTATTTTCCCGTCAAGGCTCATTGCCCCGGTAACGAGCACGTCAAAGCCGTATTCGGCTCCGAATTTTTTAAGCAGCTCAACGTCGCCCTCGGCCTTGTAGCCGAAGCTGTAGTCATAGCCGACGCATACGGCTTTTATGTTTAGGTTCTTTATAAGCAGCTCAACAAATTCGCGCGGCGAAAGGCGCATAAATTCCTTTGTGAATTTGCGCAGATAAACAAAATCCGGTTTTTCGCGCTCCAAAAGCTCGAGCTTTGCTTCGTTCGGCGTTATAAGGCGCGCTCCCTTTGTGTTTTCCTCAAAAAGCAGTATGCCGCTTTTCAGTCCGCGGTCGCGCGCGTAATTTATGCCGCTGCGTATTATTGTCATATGCGCTATATGCAGCCCGTCAAAATCGCCCAGAGCAACAACGCTGCCGCCTGTTACAATATCCTCTCCCGCATGGAATACCTGCATTTTTCCGCCCCCTTTTACGGCGCATTTATATGAGCGTACCGTTATTTTCTCATATTTTCCTCATTCCAGAACGACTGCACAAGCACAAGACGCTTTTTTTTGCATTCCGATATGCACAGGAAATTATTTTTCTTTGAATACAATCTGTAGCGCATACCCTCTACCGCATCGGGCCACGTTATCTGGCAGCCGTTTCTTACGCTGAATGCCTGGCGCGGAGTGAGATACAGCTTCGGATAGCCCTTGAAAATGTTTTCAACGTTTATAAGCTTCTCCTGAAGCTTGTGGCTCTTTATAAGCTCTCGCACCTCCTGGAGCGTATATGAATTGTCTATCGTAAACGAATATGATTTCACCCTCTCGAGCTTATTCATATATGCGCCAACGCCGAGCTTCAGTCCTATATCGTGGCACAGCGTCCTTATGTATGTGCCCTTTGAGCACTCCACCTCTATTTCCACAGTATAGTTTTCCATATCAATATTGAGCACCGAAATTGCCGATATATTTATTTTTCTCGGCTTCCTTGCCACCTCAACGCCCTGGCGCGCAAGCTCGTAAAGTTTTTTGCCGTTCTGCTTTATTGCCGAATACATAGGCGGTATCTGCTCCTGCTCGCCCTGGAAATCGAGTATTGTATCTATTATCTGCTTTTTTGTGCACGTCACTTCACATTCGGTGAGCACCTCGCCCTCGCAGTCATACGTATCCGTAGTCATTCCGAGCACAAGCTCCGCCCTGTACACTTTATCCGCATCCTGAAGCATTCCCGTGATCTTTGTTGCCACGCCGATACATACCGGCAGCACTCCCGTTGCGATCGGGTCAAGCGTTCCGGCATGACCGACCTTTGTCAGATGCGTCATGCGGCGCACCACGTTTACAACGTCATGCGACGTAAGCCCCACAGGTTTGTTTACTATCAGTATCCCGTTCAGATTAGGCACATGCATTCCCTTATTATTTCCTCCTTTACCTCTGCCGCCCGAGCGTTTTTAACGCTGCAGCCGGCAGCCTTTTTGTGACCGCCGCCCCCCATCCGGGCAGCAATGAGCGATACGTCGGCGCCGCCGTTTGAGCGCAGGTTTACGCGCACCTCGCCGCCGAGCTCCTTTAAGCACACCGCAATCTCCGTTCCGGCAATGCCTCTCGGAATATCAACAAGGTTCGGCGCGTCCGCCTCGGCAATGCCGTAACGCCCGCACATACCCTCCGGCATTGTGACTACTCTCACCTTTCCGCCGAAGAAGCTTTCCATACCCGACGTGACCTCGGCTTTCAGCTTTGCCGCGGCAAGCGTTTCGCAGTCAAAAAGCAGCCTTGCCGTTTCGGCGTGGTCTATGCCCGTTTCCATAAGCTCCGCCGCCGCCCGCATCGTATCGGGCGAAACGCACGAAAATTTAAAGCAGCCCGTATCGGAGCATATTGCCGTATAAAGCTGCGCCGCCGTGCTTTTTGTTATTTTTATTCCGGCGCCTTTAAAAAGCCTGTATAATATTTCCCCCGTTGACGACGCGCCGCCGTCAACGTAATTCTCCTCCGCAAAGCGCGTGTTTGAATAATGATGGTCTATATTTACCGAATGGCCTATGCTCTCCATGAGCGCCCTTCTGGCGCCGAGCCTGTCGGCGTCGCCGCAGTCAAGGCATATGCACAGATCATGATCGTACACGGCGCCGGGGACATATTCCTCATAATCCTTCCCCATAAAGTCCAGCCTTTGTTCAATGGGCCCGCTCACATAAACGACGGCTTTTTTTCCGTGCTCGCGCAGCACCGACGCAACGGCAAAACACGAGCCGAGCGCGTCGGGGTCCTCATGGATATGCGCCATAACGGCGGCCGACTTTGCGGAAAGTATTTTTTTTATTACTTCTTCCATAATAACACTAATATCACTTTTTACTTTTTTTCAGCAGCTCGTCTATCCTTGCGCCGTGCTCTATGGAATGGTCGAGCACAAACACAAATTCCGGCGTATATCTTAAATCTACGCGTTTTCCCATTTCGCGGCGGACAAAACCGGCGGCGCTCTTTAAGCCCTCAAGCGCCTTTTTCTGCGTCTGCTCGTCGCCCATTACGGAGATATACGCCTTTGCGTAACGGAGGTCGCTCGTCACGCTTACCGAAACGACGCTTGTCATCATAGGTATGCGCGAATCCTTGAGGTCGCGTATGACAGACGCAAGCTCGCGGCGCACCTCCTCGTTTATTTTATCTATTCTTGCCATAATGCTTACCTTTCAATTTCCTCCATGATAAAGCACTCCAACGTGTCGCCGTCCTTAACGTCGTTAAAGTTTTCTATGCCTATACCGCATTCAAAGTTTTCGGCAACCTCCTTAACGTCATCTTTAAAACGCCTTAACGAATCTATCTTGCCCTCATGGATGACTATACCGTCGCGCACAAGGCGTATTTCGGCATTTCTGCGGATAACGCCCTGCGTAACGTAGCAGCCGGCTATTGTTCCGACGCCCGAAACCTTGAACGTCTGACGAACCTCGGCATAGCCCAAAACGGTTTCCTTGAATTCGGGGTCAAGCATACCCTTCATGGCAGCTTCCATTTCCTCTATCGCCTGATATATTACCCTGTAGAGCCTTATATCAACGTCATGCTGCTCGGCAAAGCTCAGAGCTCCGGCGTCCGGTCTTACGTTGAAGCCTATGATTATTGCGTTTGACGCATCCGCAAGCATTACGTCCGACTCGTTTATCGCACCGACTCCGCCGTGTATCGCCTTTACCCTTACCTCGTCGTTTGAAAGCTTTTCTATAGACTGCCTTACCGCCTCGACGCTTCCCTGTACGTCCGCCTTTATGATAACGGAAAGCTCCTTCATGTTGCCCTCGTCTATCTGGCTGAACAGGTTATCGAGAGATACCTTAACGACCTGGTTAAACTTATTTTCCTGTATTTCCTGTCTGCGCTGCTCCGCAACGTCGCGCGCAAGCTTTTCGTTTGTTACAACCATAAACCTATCGCCGCCCGACGGGGCCTCGTTAAGGCCGAGAATCTCAACTGGAGTTGACGGCAGCGCCTGCTTAACGCGGCGTCCCTTATCGTTTACCATCGCCCTTATACGTCCGACAGCCGTTCCGGCTATAACAAAATCGCCCGTGTTAAGCGTACCGTTCTGAACAAGTATTGTTGCTATGGGGCCGCGGCTCTTATCTATGCGCGCTTCTATTACGGTACCCTCGGCAGATCTGTTCGGATTGGCCTTAAGCTCCGCCATGTCCGCAACAAGCAATACCATTTCAAGCAGCCCGTCTATATTTATATGCTGCTTTGCGCTGACCTCAACGCAAACCGTATCGCCGCCCCATTCCTCGGGCACAAGCTCGTATTCCACAAGCGCCTGTTTAACGCGCTCGGGATTTGCTCCCTCTTTGTCTATCTTGTTTATTGCAACGATTATCTGAACGCCCGCAGCCTTTGCATGGTTTATCGCCTCAACCGTCTGCGGCATTATGCCGTCGTCTGCGGCAACAACAAGTATTGCTATATCGGTTACCTGAGCGCCGCGCGCACGCATCGTTGTGAACGCTTCGTGACCGGGCGTATCGAGGAACGTTATATCGCGGCCGTTTAATTTAACGCTGTACGCGCCTATATGCTGCGTTATGCCGCCGGCCTCCGACGTTGTAACGTTTGTGTGGCGTATTGCGTCAAGAAGCGATGTTTTACCGTGATCGACGTGACCCATGACAACAACAACCGGCGGTCTTTCAACAAGCTCCTCGGGCTTATCGGGCTCCGGCTGCTCCTGCATAAGCAGGTCTTCCTTTGTGAGAACCACTTCCCTTGTTGCCGTTATGCCGTAATCGGATGCTATAAGCTCGGCCGTATCAAAGTCTATGCTCTGGTTCATCGTTGCCATAACGCCCAAAAGCATAAGCTTTTTAACGATTTCGGCGCCCGTTTTGCCTATCTTCGAAGCAAATTCGCCGACAGTTATCGTTTCGGGCAGCTCAACCTCGGTTATTACCTTTACGGGTATTACCTTCTTCTTATGCGCCGCTTTCTTTGTATCCTTCGCGTTTTCGCGTCCCTGCTTCTTGCGCTTGTTCTTATGTCTGCCGCCGCCGATATTTATATTATCCGGAACGTAATCTTCTATTCTTTCGCGCTCGTTTATTTTGTCAAGCTCAACGGTTGACGTGCGCGTATCAACATAGCGGTGCTTTCTGTCCTCGGTCTTTATAACTATTTCATCGCCGTCGGTTTTCATGCTGTTTATATCAATCTTTGTTCCGCCCTGCTTTTTGGCAGCCGTATGATGTTTTTTGCGCTCGGTGCGCTTTTGGGCCTCCTCGGCGGCTTTCTTTTCGGCGGCAGCCTTCTTCTCGGCTTCGCGCTTTGCCTTTTCCGCGGCAGCCTTTTCTTCTTCAGCGCGTTTTTTTGCCAGCTCTGCCGCTTTTTTCTCCTCCGCGGCTTTTCTTGCAGCTTCCTCGGCGGCTCTTTTTTCTTCCTCCGCCTTTCTCTTTGCTTCCTCGGCGGCCTTTTTCTCCTCCTCGGCGGCTTTTCTTTCTTCCTCAGCTTTCTTTGCTTCGGCTTCGGCCTTTGCCCTGCGCGCCTTTTCGGAAGCCTCCTCGAGCTCCTCGGGCGTGATCCTGTGCTCGTTTGTGTAAATATCATACACCGCGCCGGCCTCCGCATCGCTCAAAAGGCTTGCAGGCCTCGGTGCATTTATTCCGAATTCGCCGAGCTTTGCGGAAAGCTCCTTGCTTGTTACGCTTATATCCTTTGCTATATCCTTAAGCTGTATTGTTGACGCCATTAAACATCACCCTTTCTTCGTTTTGGCAGCCCCTCCGCAAGCTCTGCGCAGCAATCGTACAGCTCGCTGCCTGCGGGGCATTTCAGGTGTCTTTCTATCATTTGCTTTTTCCGTGCTTTTTTGATGCAGTCGGTGTTCTTGCAAATATACGCGCCTCGTCCGAAACGCTTTTTTTCCATATCCAAGACCGCCGCTCCGTTTTCATTCACTATCCTTATCAGCGTATCCTGCGCATACATCGTGCGGCAGGCTATGCACATTCTCTGCGGAGTATGCTTCATACGTTACACCGCCGATATGTCTATCTTCCAGCCGGTGAGCTTTGCCGCAAGCCTTACGTTCTGGCCCGCCTTGCCTATCGCAAGCGAAAGCTGATATTCCGGCACTCCAACGGAAGCGCTGTGCTCTTCCTCGTTTATATCTATACGCTCAACCTTTGCCGGGCTCAAAGCGGAGGTTATATACTCCTTCGGATCCTCGCTCCATTTTACGATGTCTATCTTTTCGTTTTTGAGCTCGTCGCCTATCCGCTGGACTCTTACGCCGCCCTGGCCTATGCACGCGCCCTGCGCGTCTATATCGGGGTTGTTTGAATAAACGGCGATTTTTGTTCTTGAACCGCCCTCTCTTGCTATGCCCTTTATTTCCACGGTGCCGTCGGCAATCTCGGGGACCTCGGTTTCAAACAGCCGTCTGACAAGCCCGGGATGCGTTCTCGAAAGCAGTATCTGGGCGCCGCGCGTACCCTGTCTTACGCCGCTCACGTAGCATTTTACAAGCTGGCCGACCTCGTACGTTTCGCCCTTGGGCTGCTCGTTTAACGGGAGCATGCCCTCCGTTTTGCCTATATCGACAAATACGTTTCCGTGCTCTATCCTTTCTATTTCGCCGACTACTATTTCGTTCGTCTTTTCGTTGTATTCGCTGTAGATCATGCCTCTTTCGGCTTCGCGTATACGCTGCGTTATTACCTGCTTTGCCGTCATCGCGCTTACGCGGCCGAAATCTCTCGGCGTCACCTCTATGTTTACGATGTCGTCTATTTCGTAGCTCGGGTCTATCTTTCTTGCGTCCTCTATATCTATCTCTTCACTGTCCTCAAACACAAGATCGACGACCTTCTTCTGCGCCATGACCTGAACCTTGCCCGTTTCGCGGTCTATGAACACCTCAACGTTCTGAGATGAATTAAAATTCCGCTTATACGCCGCAACGAGCGCGGCTTCGAGCGCATCAAATATTACATCCGGGCTCATGCCCTTTTCCTCGCAGAGAGCATGGAGAGCTTCCATCAATTCCTTATTCATTTTTTCGACCAATCCTTTCCGAATATTCTTAATCCGATATAATTAAAATAAAACATTTGTTAAACGCCGGCGGTTATTTTCAAAACTCAAACGCCAATCTTATATATGCGGCATCCTTAACGGGCACCGAAACCGTTCCGCCTTCTGTTTCTATGCTTGCCGTTTTATCCGAAAAGCCGGTGAGCACTCCGGAAAATTCCTTGCCGCAAGCATCGTTTTCAAGCGGCTTAAACAGCTTTACGTCAACCCTGCGCCCTGTATAATACAGAAACTCGCGCTCTTTTGTGAGCCGTCTGTCCGCGCCGGGCGACGAAACCTCAAGCGTATAATTGCCGTCTATCGGATCGGCGCTGTCAAGCACGGGGTCAAGCGCTCTTGAAAAGCTTTCGCAGTCGTCTATGCCGACTCCGCCTTCCTTATCTATATAATAGCGCAGTATATAATCCCCGCCCTCTTTTTTATAGGATACGTCAACTATATACACGCCCTGTTCTTCGGCCGTTTTTTCCGCAAGGGCAAGCGCCGTTTCCTCTGTCTTGTTTGCCATGCAAAAGCCACTTCCTTTCTTTGCGGCAGCAGTTTTTTTGTGCCAATTAAAACCGAAAGAGTGAGCAAAGCTCACTCTTTCAGAATAAAATATTCTTGAACGTATGTTATTATATCACACTTTTTGTCTTATTTCAAGACCTTTTTTATATTTTTTACGATATTTTTACGAGTATTTTTATTTTACCGCCTGTTTGACACCCTGACCTGTATACCCTCAAGCACATCGAGCGCTTTTTCCGTAAGCTCCCTGTCCGCGCCGCCCGTAAGCGATGCGTCAACCGTTATCCGCGCCTGCGGGTATTCCGTTTGGAAAACGACTGCGTTCGATAATACGCATATATTCGAAACAAGCCCCGCAAGCTCTATTTCGTCAACGTCACCGGGCAGATATTTTCTGACGCTGTCGTCTATTTTAAGCCCGAACGACGTTTTATCAAAGCCGTGCGCGCCGATTTCCTCAAGCGCCGCCTTTGTTTTTCCGTATATGTCATGGCCGTGCGTGCCTTTTATGCAGTGCGGCACCGGAAGGAGCTTTCCCTCACGCGTGTTAAGATAATCGTCAAAATGCGTATCGCGCGTAAATATCACATTCCCTCTGCCGTATTCACGGACGCGGGCGGCAATTTTTTCGTCAAGCAGCTCCGCGCCGTCAAAGCCCAGAGCTCCGTCCACAAAGTCGTTTTGGTAATCCACAACAACAAGCAGCCTTTTCATTTTAATACCTCGCTTTTTTATATATCGTCCGGCACGGGCTCGCCGAATACCGGAAAACCGTTTTCGTCATAATCAAACGCCTTTGCCCGCGCATGGCGGTTCGGGTCATTGAGCGGATCACCGTTTATTTCCCTGTAATTACGGCTGTGATATACAAGCACATCCCTGTCCCCGTCCTTTGTAAAGCTGTTATGTCCCGGCCCGTACTGCGAATTTTTTTCGCTCGTTTCAAACACCGGCCTTTCGCATTTATGCCACGAGGAAATATCAAGCAGGTCGCTTTTTTCCTCCGCCCAAAGCATACCCATACAATACCGCCAGCTTGTATCCGACGCCGAATATGTAATAAATATTTTGCCGCCGTGCTTCAAGACGGCAGGCCCTTCGTTCACGGCAAAGCCGCGCCTTTCCCAATCGTATTCGGGCTTGCTTAAAAGCATTTGTTTCCCTTCAAGCTCCGTCGGCGATTTCATGCGCGCCATATACAAGCATGAGCCGCTGTCATCGTCAAGCTTCTGCGCCCACACGGCATAATGCGAGCCGCCGTTTTCAAAAACCGTCATATCGAGCGCGAAGCTGTGCTCGCCGGCGCAGGTTTTCACTTCGCCAAGCTCATGCCATTCACCCATTATCGGATCGTCGTCGCCGCACTCAAGCACATACATTCTGAGATCCCATACATCCTCCGAACCGCCGGCCGCAAAATATACGTACCAGCGTCCGTTTATCCTATGCAGCTCCGGCGCCCAGATATGCGAACCCATTGCGCCGCTGAAATGCTTCCTCCAGATTATGTGCGAATTTGCCGTAAGCAGCTCGTTAAGGCTTTTTGCGCGCCTTAATTCAATGCTGTCATACTGCGGTATGGTTCCCGTAAAATAGTAATAGCCGTCCGTATGCAGATATACAAACGGGTCCGCACGCTGATAAACGAGCGGGCTTCTGTATCTGTACTCGCTGTCCATGTCCAACCTCTGTAATATTATTCCTCTATTTTGTGTATTTTTGCAATTCTTTCCGCATGGCGTCCGCCCTGGAATTCCGCGTCAAGCCACGTATCAACTATCATAAACGCAAGCTCGCGTCCCGTTACTCTGCCGCCGAGACAAATGATATTTGCGTTGTTATGCTCCTTTGCCATCTTTGCGCTGTATACATCCGAGCAAAGCGCCGCGCGTATTCCCTTAAACTTGTTCGCCGCCATAGATATACCGATTCCCGTGCCGCATATGAGTATACCGCGGTCCGAATCCCCGTTTATGACAGCCTCGCATACAGGGCGGGCGCAGTCGGGATAATCAGCGCTTTTCTCCTCGTAAATGCCGTAATCCTTATACGCTATGCCGTTTTCTTCAAGATGCTTTACTATATGGTTTTTCAGCTCAAAGCCGCCGTGGTCGCTGCCTATCGCTATCGGTTTTGACTGTTCCGTCATTGTTTTTGCCCCTTTCGTTTCCTGTCCAATTCCTGCTCCGCCTGCGATTTTTTAAGATACAGCGGCTCAAGCTCATGATAGTCGCCCGGCGCGCCGTTTTTGAATTTATTGAAAGCGCAGTACGCCGCCGACGATGCTCTTTGCAGGTTTGCTCCCGGAGGCGCAAAAAATGCTTTATCGCCGAGCGTTTCTTTTAAATATTCCCTGTGCACCGCCGCGCCGTCGCCGACAAACGCAACGTCCAGAAGCTCCCCGCAGCCCGCGGCGCACTCCTCGATTGTTGACGGCTCCGGAGCTTCAAGCTCCTTTATGATGCCGTCGTATATATACGACGCCGTATAAACCCTGTTTTTCCCCGCCGCCATGACCGGCACGATAATATGCTCGCAAAACGGCAGATTATACGCAAGGCTCTCAAGCGAATTAACGCCCACGGCCGGTTTGCCGCACGCATGGGCAAACGCCTTTGCCGCGGCAACGCCTATGCGTATGCCCGTAAACGAGCCGGGGCCGTTTACCGCGGCGAACAGATCGATGTCGCTTATATCAAGGCCGGCGTCCCTTAAAACGGCATCGACCATAACCATTATTTTCTGCGAATGCGTTTTCTTTTTATTGTTTACCGTGTATTCGGCAAGAAGCTTTTCATCATCAGCAACGGCCGCCGACGCGGCGTCCGACGATGTGTCTATGGCAAGAATTTTCATATTTTTTATTCTCCGTTGCAGGTTATAACTATTTCGCGGCAATCGTCGCCCTTATCGGGAAGGCGTTTTATTGTCACGTCTATCGTATCGTCGGGCAGAATATCCTCTATAAGCTCCGCCCATTCGACAACGCACACTCCGTCGCCGTAAAAGTATTCGTCAAAGCCCGTTTCCGCCATGCCTTCGCTTCCGCCGGCGCGGTAAACGTCAAAATGGTACAGCGGCAGCGCGCCCTCATACTCGTTTATTATCGTAAACGTCGGGCTTGTTACCGGCTCATCTATTCCCAGCCCCGCCGCAATACCGCGCGCGAACGCCGTTTTACCGGCGCCGAGGTCGCCGTACATACATACGACGCTACCCGGCTCAAGCGCTTTTGCAAGCTCCGAGGCAACCGTTTCCGTTTCTTTTTCCGACGCGGTTATATATATTTTTTCATATTATACACAGCCTCTCATAAGAAAGCCCTTTACACGTTTTGCTCCTCGTTTTCCGCAAGCTTCAGTTTTTTATACGCCTCTATCGCAATTGCGCATTCAACGCGCTTTTTCTCAAACTCGCAGGCAAGCTCATAGGGCTTGTTTATATCGCCGTTAAAATTATATGCGTTTGCCGAGCAGCCGCCGCTGCAATAGAATTTTGCAAAGCAGCCGCGGCACTTTTCCTTTGTGTAGATATTCGAACGCTCAAACGTATTTTTTATATCCTCGTCTATTTTGCCGTCGAATACATTTCCCATTTTGAATTTCTCGTTGCCCACAAACTGATGGCACGGATAAATATCGCCCTGCGGCGTTACGGCAAGATATTCATGTCCCGCGCCGCAGCCCGAAAGCCGCTTTATCGCACACGGGCCCTGATCAAGGTCGATCATGAAATGGAAAAAGTTAAAGCCGCGTCCTTCGTCAAGCCGTTTTACAAACTCGTTTGTAAGCTTGTCATATTCCCCGCACACCTTTTCGATATGCTCCGCGGTAAGCGCATAATCCTCCGTTTCGGGCGCAACAACAGGCTCTACGCTCGTCTGCTTAAAGCCCAGGTCGGCAAGATGGATAACGTCCTTCGCAAAATCAACGTTATATGCCGTAAACGTGCCGCGGACATAATAATTCGTCTGATTGCGGCTTTCTGCCATATCCTTAAACTTCGGCACTATGGTATCGTATGAGCCGCTGCCGTCCGTTCTGTAACGGACACGGT
Organism: Candidatus Ornithomonoglobus intestinigallinarum; assembly: GCA_018715365.1. Lineage (GTDB taxonomy): Bacteria > Bacillota > Clostridia > UBA1381 > UBA1381 > Ornithomonoglobus_A > Ornithomonoglobus_A intestinigallinarum. The sequence goes on from DVLU01000065.1 coordinate 52,489, forward strand.
CGTTTGTTTCCTTCGTCCCGTCTATCGAAAGCACGATATTTGACATATTTTCGTTCACGTAATTCTTTATTTCGTCGTTTAAAAGTATACCGTTTGTTGTTATGGTAAAACGGAAATTCTTGTCGTGCTTTTTTCCCTGCTCCTTTGCGTATTCCGTTATTTCCTTAACGACGCCAAAGTTCATAAGCGGCTCGCCGCCGAAATAGTCTATTTCGATATTGCGCCTTGAACCGCTGTTTGCTATAACAAAATCTATCGCTTTTTTGCCCACCTCTGCGCTCATAAGGCTTCTGCCGCCGTGAAACTCTCCCGTATCGGCAAAGCAGTATTTGCAGCGCAGGTTGCAGTCATGCGCAACATGAAGGCACAGCGCCTTAACAACCGACCTCTTGTTCCAGTGCTTTGCTATCGCCTCATACGTATCCGGGCTGAAAAGCTGCCCCGCTTCAAACAGCGCGCATATCTCAGCGTAAGCTTCCTCAAGCTCGCTTTCGGAATACTTGTCCTTCATTTTGTTTTTAACGTCATCCGGACATTTATCATGAGCTTCAAACGGCTCGCTTATATAGTCGAGCATATCGTAAACAACATCGTCAACAACATGCACCGCTCCCGAATAAATATCGAGCACTATATTAAAGCCGAGCTGCTTATATTTATGTATCAATTCCTATTTCCCCTTACTGCTTATTTTGCTTATATCGTCAAAAAAGGGCAGTTTTTCCGCTGCCCTCGAATTATGACGCAAACCGTTATCAGTTGTTTTCGCACTTCTGGTTTGCAACGGTGCATGACGTTTTGCATGCCGACTGGCATGAAGTCTGGCACTCGCCGCAGCCGCCGCGCTTTGCCGATTCCTTAAGATTTGCTTTGTTAAGTGTTGTAACGTGTTTCATGTCGTTATCCTCCTGATTAAAATTCTGTTTTTAACTCATTCACGGATATTATACCATATCTTTTTCAAAAAGAAAAGAGGTTTTTGAGATTTTTTTCACATTTTTTATACCCTGCCTATAACGGCGCCGAAAATACTGCATGCAATAACTCCGGCGACAACGGCCAAAAGGCGGTAATTAAAATATATCCCGCCCTTTATGATGAGCGTTGCGGCCGCCATGACCGCAAGATACAAAATGCCCGTCATAAGGCAATGGAGCAATACTTTTCTTCCGGCGCTTTTTGCCGCCGCAACGGCTCCCGCAGCAACTCCGGCCGCCGTGCCTATGTATACGCCTATATTCACAAGCCTTTCGTCAATATCCGAAAAGTACAGCACCGCGGCCATTATAACGATAAACGCCGCCGTTACGGCAAGCGCAACAAGCGTTCCCTTTATGCTCGCCCTTATACTCATAAAAAAACCTCCTTCACACGATTTATCAGATAACCGCAAAGCCTCGGCTGCCTAATAATTTATATGAAAGAGGTCCGCAAATAATACCGCCGCGGCAATGCTTTGGCGATATTATTTTGCAAAACATTTAAAATAAGCCTTTTTATATCAGTTGGAAAGCTTCTGCTCAACGGTTTTTATCGAATCTCTTTCCATTTTGATAAAGCTCTTTTCGTTGGGCGTTCCGACATTTCCCGTTTCAAGAATAACGGTATCATCCTTTATTCTCGATACCTTTCCGACAATACCGCCTATGGTAACGACCTTATCGCCCACCTTAAGTGCATTTATCATCGCCTTTGTTTCCTTTTCACGCTTGCGCTGCGGTCTTATCATCATAAAATACATAAGCGCTATTATGGCGATAAGCGGCAGGAACGTAACAACGCCCTGCATAACGGGCGACACCTCGGGCATTGCCGACGGCGCCGGTGTTGCCGCAGCTGTTTCGGCGGCATATGCCGCAATTCCGAACAGATTCATTTTAAGCTTCTCCTTATTCCTTATTATTCTTTATTTTTATTTCATGCCGTTTCCCCGTATAAGCTTAACACATATATAAGGAAACGCAAGATATTATATCACACCTCGGGCAGAGTTGCAAGTATCCGTCCGAAAATTTACAATTTATTAACGATTATTAATGATTCTGTCCGTTTGCGTCATTCGCCGTAAAGCTCCGTTATCCGCTCCGCCATATTTGCAAGCGCATCTTTTTCGGCAACAAGCTGCCAATGCTCCGCTATATGGCGCATGAGCTTTTCGCCGTAGCTGCACGAAGCGTATTCCCTAAGCACCGCCGACGTCTTCCTATGCTCCGCGGCGCTGCCGAACCGTACCGAAAAGCAATAGCTTTTGCCGGATCTGTACAGCGCGCCCGTTCCGATAACGCGTTTATCGGCGCGCATAAGCCCCTCGCACATATCATTAAAGCTTTCGAACACAAATACCGCCGACACCTTGCCCTGCCTCGGCGCGCCTGTGCCGTGCGCCTGCTTCGTCCGGCCGTTTTCGCGGACCGTCGCTTTTATATGTACTCCGCGTATGCCGCGCTTTTTTGCCGCTTCAAGGCGGCGCAGCTCTTTATCGGAAAGCCTGCTTATTATAAGCCACAGCTCGCCGGCGTCCGGCCTGTAGCGAACCTCAAGCCTTCCGCATACGGGATCAAAATCGGTCCTGCGGCGCATTTTGTCAAGCACCATTGCTATAAAATTGCGGACGCCTTTTGAATTTGCCGTTACGTTTGCGGCGTCTATGCCGTATTCTCCGAGTTCTCCCGTTTTAAGAAGGATAATTACTTTATTCTTATCTATACGCTCTATTCGCATAACCTTCCTCCCCTCTCGTTGCTTTCGCCTTCATTATACTACAGTTTTTCCGATTTGGGAATACCCTTTTAGAAATTTCTTTATAAAAATTTATACCTTTTTCGGAAATAGGGCGGCTGTAAGGTATATTAAACCATATTACAGGCAACAATACAATTACAAAGCAGGTAAACATCGGCAAGGCTTTTGCCGTTTTACCCGAATTAACGCCATGCCCGCCCGCAGGCGCGGCGTTAAAAACTATTTACAACCGTCTGCGGGCAGAAAGGCTATGGTGATAAAATATGGCAAAAGATGATAAAAAAGAAGCAAGGAGGCTGCCGGGCTTTTACATAGCACTTTGCTGCTGTGTACTTGTTATAGGCGCTGCCGGTTACTTTACCGAAAGAAACAGCTCCGAGCCGCAGGTTGAAAGCACCGAGGGCTTCGGCGAAAGCATCGCCGCCGACAGCGTTTTGAACGGCGAAAGCGGGAATGAGCCGCGCGGGGAGGTTATATCGGTAAGCGAGGTTACAACGGCTGCCGATGAAACGCCCGTTCCGACAGCCGTTCCGGAGGAAACGGAAGCCGTTTCCTCCGAAGCGGAAGCTGCCGCCGGCACGCCCGCCGCAACGGACGAGCCCGCATATGCCGAAGATAATCCCGACACGGCTCCCGCCGCCGTAAGCATAGAAGCGGAGGAAATTTATTTTTCGTTCCCCGCGGGCGGCGAGATTTTGGCGCCGTATTCAAACGTGCTGTCGTTTAACGAGGCTCTCGGCGATTACAGAACACACAACGGCATAGACATTGCCGCCGATGAAGGCTGCAGCATCAGCGCCGCTGCCGACGGCACCGTTGAAAATATATTCACAAACGCATACGGAGAAGGCATAAGCATCGCCCATTCAAACGGCTTCGTTTCAAAATATATGTGCCTCGGCGGCGTTGAAGCCCTTAAAACGGGCGACGCCGTAAAGCGCGGCGACGTTATAGGCACGGTCGGCGCAAGCAATGGCGAGAACACAAAGGAGCCGCACCTTCATTTTGAGCTTTACGAAAACGGCGCGCCCGTCAATCCGTCCGATTATCTTAAATAACATTTAAAGAGGTAACTGCCATGAAAAAGGATATTGCAAGGAATACTCTTATAACGGCCGCATATGTATCAATGATGACGCTTTTCTTTTTCGGCGGCTACGCGCTCGGCACATCGCGCGCCAAAACCACCGCCGCAGTATCCGCAACGCCCGTCCCCGCAGTCCGTGCGGCAAGCACGTCCGCACAGGAAAGCGCGCATTATGAGCTTGTGCTCGAAAATTCGGAGCTGTTTCTGTACAAGCGCACGGGCACGGATTCGGAGCTTTTATATTCGCACCCGATAACGGAAAGCGTCTTTCCGCGCGAGGATCTCGACGAATTGAGAGGCGGAGTGTCTTTTGATACCTTAAAGGACGCGCAGAGCCTGCTCGAAAACTTCGTGAGCTGAGCACAAGTTGCGCCCTCCGGAAAACGGGCGTGCGGGCGCTTTATTCGTAATTGTTCATATAATATAAAACAAATATGAACTTTTTGTTAAATAGTGAAAACACAGAAAAACAGAGCATATAAAAGAAAACGGGAGATTTTTGGAGATTATTTCTTAAAATCTCCCGTTTTCGGGAATTGATTATTTTGTGCGAAAAGGACATAATAGCATTGTTAGCACTCGATGAGGTTGAGTGCTAACAAGAAGCATTGTAAAATTTCGGCTGAAAGCCGGTCAGATACAGGAGGTAATAAAAATGACCATCAAACCGTTAGCAGACAGAGTAGTTATAAAGATGCTCGAAGCTGAGGAAACAACAAAAGGCGGCATTATCCTTACATCAAAGGCGCAGGAAAAGCCGCAGGTAGCTGAGGTCGTTGCGGTAGGCCCCGGCGACAAAGACGTTACAATGGAGGTAAAGGTCGGAGATAAGGTTCTTATTTCAAAGTATTCCGGCACGGAGGTTAAGGTAGACGGCGAGGAATATACGATAGTTAAGCAGTCGGATATATTGGCCACCGTTGAATAATCCGTAAAAAAACATAATCGGCGTATTTTTTGCGCCGCACATATTATTCTTAATAATTGAAAGATAATTGAAAGGACTTGATTGATATGGCAAAGGAAATTAAATTCGGTCAGGACGCAAGACACGCTCTCGAGCGCGGCATAAACCAGCTTGCGGACACCGTTAAAATAACACTCGGCCCCAAGGGCAGAAACGTTGTTCTCGACAAGAAATACGGCGCGCCGCTTATAACAAACGACGGCGTTACGATTGCCAAGGAAATAGAGCTTGACGACGCGTTTGAAAATATGGGCGCTCAGCTTGTTAAAGAGGTTGCGACAAAGACAAACGACGTTGCCGGCGACGGTACAACAACGGCCACGCTGCTTGCGCAGGCTCTTGTAAGGGAAGGTCTTAAGAACGTTGCCGCGGGCGCAAACCCGATGATAGTAAGAAAGGGTATTCAGAAGGCTGTTGACGCTGCTGTTGAGAAGCTTGTTTCAACGGCAAAGAAGGTTGACGGCAAGGACGATATTGCAAGGGTTGCGTCGGTTTCGGCTTCAAACGACGAGATAGGCGAGCTTATTGCCGAGGCTATGGAAAAGGTAACGGCAGACGGCGTTATCACCGTTGAAGAATCAAAGACTGCCGAGACATATTCCGAGATCGTTGAAGGCATGCAGTTTGACAGAGGCTACATCACGCCCTACATGGTAACGGATACCGACAAGATGGAAGCCGTTATAGATGATGCGTACATCCTTATTACTGACAAGAAAATATCAAACATACAGGAAATCCTTCCCCTGCTTGAGCAGCTTGTTCAGGCCGGCAAAAAGATGGTTATAATTGCCGAGGATGTTGAGGGCGAAGCGCTTTCAACGCTTATCGTAAACAAATTGAGAGGGACCTTCACATGCGTTCCCGTTAAGGCTCCGGGCTTCGGCGACAGACGCAAGGAGATGCTTCAGGATATAGCTATCCTTACGGGCGGCCAGGTAATCAGCGAGGAGCTCGGTCTTGAGCTTAAGGATACTACTATAGATCAGCTCGGCCGTGCAAGACAGGTTAAGGTTCAGAAGGAAAACACGGTTATAGTTGACGGTATGGGCGATAAGAATGCCATTGCCGACAGAGTAAACGTTATAAGAAATGCAATAGAGCAGACAACATCGGATTTCGATAAGGAAAAGCTTCAGGAAAGACTTGCAAAGCTTGCCGGCGGAGTTGCCGTTATAAAGGTCGGCGCCGCAACGGAAACCGAAATGAAGGAAATGAAGCTCAGAATCGAGGACGCTCTCGCGGCAACAAAGGCTGCCGTTGAGGAAGGCATAATCGCCGGCGGCGGTACGAGCTACATCGACATCATCCCCGAGGTTGCAAAGCTGCTTGACACAACGGAGGGCGACGAAAAGACAGGCGTTCAGATAGTGCTCAAGGCTCTTGAGGAGCCGTGCTGGCAGATTGCCAAGAACGCAGGCCTTGAAGGCTCGGTTATAGTTGATAAGGTAAAGGGCTGCGACGTAGGCGTCGGCTTCAACGCTCTTACCGAAGAATACGTTGATATGCTTTCCTCCGGTATTGTTGACCCCGTTAAGGTAACGAGAAGTGCGCTTCAGAATGCGGCGTCCGTTGCTTCGATGGTACTCACAACGGAAAGCCTTGTTGCCGACAAGCCCGAGCCCCCGGCTCCGATGCCTGCGGCTGATCCGTCAATGGGCGGAATGTATTGATGATTTTAAAACGCGGGAGCTCAGGCCCCCGCGTTTTCTTATGCCGTCAATTCAAAGATATAACCACCTCCGCGCCGAGCGGCATCTCGTCGTCGGGCGCGGCAAAGCAATTCTCCTCGGTGAGTATCGCCTTCGGCCACCAGGTGAGCGAATCGATAAGTATCGCCGTCATTCCCCGCCTTACATTGTCCACAAGGCTCTCGTAATGCATTGCCGTGCTGTACGACGTGTCTCCGCCGTGCATTTTATCCACTGCTTCGTTGAGCGCCGCCGTCTGCTGAAGCTCTATGGGTATAACGTATATGACCTTGCCCTCGTCGTCAACAACTATCCTCTTATAATATTTGCTGTGCTCGTCGCGGTCAAAATCGGCCTGCTCGGCGGGCGTTCCCACAAAGTAATCCTCGCCTTCAACGATAAACTCGCTGACTTCTCTCGTTCCCTTAAGGTACGTCTTTTCCTCGGGAGCCGTTCCTATAATGAGCCGCGCGTAAACGCTGCCGTCATCGGAGCTCACTTCAACCGCATCGCCGGCGCTGCCGTCAAGACCTGTCACCGTCAGCTGACGCACATACGGTTTCTCGGCGTAAGGCTGCGCATTATAGTTGTCGGGCGTTATTACGGCAAAATCGGCGGTTATGCTGTTTTCCGTAACCTTTGCCGAGCGGTAATTGCTGAGGTTTAGGTTTATGCCTGTGTAATTCTCGAACCCTTCCTCAGTAACCTCGTCATACACCGCAACATACATCTCCGCGTTCTGCGATTTCGGATTATACTTTATTTCAAATTCGCACGGTCTGTCCGTATACGTATGACCGTCAGCCGTCAGCTCCTCTATTTCGGAGATATATACCTCCCGCGTTTCACGCGAACGGTTAAAGTTGTAGTCAACGCTCTGATATTCGATGCGGTCGTCCGTGTCAACCTCAAGGAACCGCGGCGATAAATTTATTTCAAACACCTCGCCGTCTATCGTCACGTTCGGTATATTGACAGATGTTGAATACGTCATATACCTGAAGCTTCCGCTGTTCGGGACGCATGTTATGTAAATAGGCAAATCCTCGGCAACAGCTTCGCCGTTCCGCAAAAGCCGCGCGCGGCATTCCATGCTTTCTGTGATATACGACCATCTGTCAACAACGCTCGTCAGGTTAAGCTCGTAAAAGTCGCTCATCTCCCGCTCGCTGCCGATTTCCGCTTCTAAATAAGCTTCCCTGCCGTTTGCGGCTATAAAATCACGGTCTTCGCGTATTTTTGACACCGGCTCCGCCGTCCAGCTTGCGTAAAAGCGCGTGAAACCGAGCACATCGGAAAATACGGCCGCGCCCTGATTGCACATCAGCGCGAGCCCGACAGAGCCCTCATCGCTTTCAACACTTTGCTCAAGATACATACTTACCGCCACATCGTCGTCGGCATAGCTTGTCTGCGGCATCTCCGCCGTGTTCTGCGCCTGCGCGATAACGCCGAGCACCAAACTTGCCGCAAGCGATACGGCAACAGCGGCCCGCGAAGCAAGCCTGCATTTTCTTGAATACTTTTTATTCTTCATAATAAATTCAACCCTTTCTTTCAAATTTGATTTCCTCTCTCCGAGAGCCGCCGCGCCGCGAAGCCTGTAACGGCTTTTTTTGATTATCGTAAGCATCGACGCGCAATACCGCCTTCTGTCCGCGCCGCTTAAAGCTTCAACAGCCGCTTCATCGCACGACAGCTCACAGAATTTGTTTACATAGCGTTTTAACAGATACACAAACGGGTTAAAGAAATGCACCGCCGCCGCAAGCTCAAGCAGCCCCTTATACAGGAGGTCAAAGCGCTTGCAGTGCACAAGCTCATGGCGAAGCACAAGACGGAGCGTTTCGTCATCGGCATTGTGCGGAACATAAACGGTGTTAAACAGCATACCCGTTATAAACGGCGACATATCGCCCATAAACACGCGGAGCTTTATTTTTCTGCGTATCCCGAATTCACGGCAAAGCTCCTCCAGAAGTCCGCGCTTTGACGCGGGCGCCGGATGCGAAAAGCAAAATATCTTTACACGGAACCACACCGCGCCGATAACGTACCTCACGGCGCACACCGCCGCGCCGAACAGCCATAAAAGCGCAAGCACCGTTATATACAGCTCCGACTTTGACGCGCGTATCGGGAACGCCGAATTTTCAAATTCACGGAACAGCTCCTCAAGGCGCATCGTTTCGTAATTCGACACGGAATATTCGGCGTCGCTTTCATTTTGAGCATTGCTCCGCGTTTCTTCGCTTTGAACGGGCGCGTTTTTTGCTGCTCCGGCGCGCTCCGCCGCCGGTATACCATTGCCGGCTCTTGCCGTATCCGGCGCTTCCGTCCGCGTTTCCGTTTCGGCGTACAATACTTCCGCGCCGCCGTTATCCCGCACGGGCAGGTTCGGCGCCCACAGCGGCAAAAGCATCGCCGCAAGCGCCGCCGCACCGAGATAATAACGCGCTCCGTATGTAAGCCTTGCTCCCGCGAAATGCGAAACCGCAAGCAACACGGCCGTGACCGCCGCTCCCGCAAGCGACATTAAAAGAATGGTGAAAAATATAAATTTAAGCATCTTCCCTTTTACCCTTGCCTTTCTCAGCCGTCCGATTTCCCTCCGCTCTCAACAAATTTCATCAATTCGTCAAGCTCCTTATCGTCCGTATCGGTGTCGCAAAGCGCCGCTATAAGGCTTCGCTTCGAGCCCCTGCATATCGTGCGCACAAATTCCTCCGTCTGCGCTTTTATATACTCCTCCTCGCTGACGGCGGGAAAATAGCTGTTTGCGCGCCCGTGCTTTTTCGTTTTTAAAAAGCCCTTTTCCGTAAGCCTTATAAGAAACGTTCCGACGGTATTGTACGCCCGCTGCTTTTCCTTTGAAAGCGCATTCATCACATCGGAAATTTCCATATAATCATCGCTTGCCCACAGCACCTCCATAACCTCGTATTCCGAATCCGAAATCTTCGGCAGCTTGTTCATGGTAATTACCTCCCAAAATTTATTCTTACAGCCTGTAGTAATTATATCTTACACTATGTAAGAGTATTTGTCAAGAGGTTTTCGGAAAAAAATTTTACTTTTTCACTTTAAATTTATCATATTGACAAACAGCGATTGCTGTTATAAAGGTAACCTCTAAAAATTCAGAAAAAAAGTGTTGAAAAAATCGTCAGATTATGGTATAATAAAGATACTTAATAAAGGCGGTAGTAGTGAAATGCAGATCAATCTTTTTGCGGAAGAAACACAATTACAGAGATTATCCGAACTCGGAGATTCATTGGAAAAACTGAACGTTATAGACTTTGAATCATTCAGACCTTTGCTTGAAAAGGTAAATTGTAAAGAACGTAAAAGCAAAGCCGGCAGACCGTCGTATGATGTTGTAATGATGTTCAAAATACTCGTATTGCAACGATTGTTTAA
>DVLU01000066.1 GCA_018715365.1 Candidatus Ornithomonoglobus intestinigallinarum
ATATGACCGCCGCACCGTAACCGCCGAAGAACGCCGCTATTATCATGCAGATTCCGGCGGCAACAAACATCCTTCCGCCGAACCGGTGCGTCCTTTCCCAGTTTTCCTCACTGTTCAGAGTCCACGGCAGCAGGCAGACGGCCAGTTGTATTATAAAGCTTCTGCGTCAATACGATTTATAAATTTTTATTGAGAGAGAAATAACGCTAATTAGGCAGAACATTTCTGCCGGACTTATTTAAAGAACAACTGCTTGGGATATTGCGAAAAACGAGGAAATGTGATATAATAACCAATAATAAATATGAAAGTAGCAACATGATGAAAACAAACAACAGATATACGGAACAGGATTGGAAGCTGTTCAAAAGTCGTATTGCAGGTTGGCAAGAAGCATATATGGATAAGCTTAATAAGGGATATATAGAATTGTTGAGTGGAGAAGACTTGGCATCGGATAAATTTTGGGAACTGGAAAAGAAAATAAGAGAGGACAAAAAGAAACCGGGGGTTGTGTTGAGATGCGCAGGTCCGCTTTGATAATAAATATTCTAAATCTGCTGCACGATGGAGCGATTACGATGGATGACCTTGAAGGCTTCAGTGATGGACTTAGAGATTTTGTGGGTTGGTGGGCAGAACATAATTTTCAAACAGAATAGTCTTATTTTCCAAACATATAGATTTAGGGATGTTATGATAAAAAATAAGCAGAGGAAAAATAGAATGAAAAACATATATCTGATAGGCGGCGCGATGGGCGTTGGTAAGACGACCGTGTGCCAACGGCTGAAATCAAAATTAAATAACAGTGTGTTTCTTGACGGTGACTGGTGCTGGGATGCGCATCCTTTCCGGGCCACAGAAGAGACAAAGCAGATGGTGATGCAAAATATTTGTTTTCTGCTCAATCAGTTCATACACTGCTCGGCGTATGATAATATAATATTCTGCTGGGTAATGCATGAGCAGTCTATTATAGATAATATCATAAAAAATATCGATAGTACAAAATGTGATATAAAGCCAATATCGCTTATATGCAGTCCCGAAACGCTTCGCACCCGGCTTGAGTGTGATGTTGCAAAAGGGTTGCGCACAGCAGATGTGGTTGAGCGAAGTATAAACCGGCTGCCGCTTTATGCTGAGTTGAATACACAAAAATTCGATACGGATGATACGAGCATAGATGATATTGCCGATATGATAATAGAGGCATGCATGGGGACAGATAAACATGAGCAATAAAGATGCATGACTGCGGTCTTATAAAAAAGAACAATTGGTTTCGTTATCGCACCGCGGTGCAAGTTAGGAGTTTAAAATGAAACATACAGCTGCATTTACACCGGAGGAATATGACAAGAAGATCAAACAGACACTGCCGTACTGCGAGGAATTTTATAAGCAAATAGCTGATGTAGTCAAGTGTTTATATACCGGAAAAGTATCATGGCTTGATGTGGGCTGCGGCACGGGAAAGATGGCTAAGCTTGGCTCAGAACTTGCGGACAGACTTGTGCTATGCGATAACTCTTCCGATATGCTCGATATTGCAAAGAAACGTATTATATCGTCAAGCGCGGAATTTGTGTTAAAGTCTGCGCAGGAGTTAAAATACAAAAACGAATTCGAGGTTGTAACGGCAGTGCAGGTATTTCATTATCTTGCAGCAGATGAACGCAGAAATGCTATCGGCAAATGCTGTGATGCTTTAAGATCGAACGGCATATTTATAACATTCGAGAATTTTGCTCCCGATACAGAGTTCGGAACAGAGTTAAGTCTAAAACGTTGGATGAAGTATCAGAAAGAGCATGGCAGAACAGAATCGGAGGTCAATGCGCATATCTCAAGGTACGACAAGGATTATTTTCCTATCACGATAAATGAGCATAAGAAGCTTATGAGAGAATGCGGGTTCAAGGTCGTTGAGCTGCTGTGGTGTTCATATATGCAGGCAGGACTAATTGGGGTCAAGTAGGCGACGATATGAGTAATTTAGCAGCGTAGCAAGTACGGCAAGTGAAGCCACACTTGCGAAAATTTGATATGGTCTCTTGGGATTATTCCAAACCCTTTTTATACAGACTCCGGCGTGTTTTTCGAAAATCAGAAAGACGGTGCACTATAATGTTTAAAGATTGGCACGAGGCTGCATAAAAGCGTTACGGTTTTTCTTCATACTAAACAGAACAATGATAGATACCAATAAGTATCCAATTATTGCTGGCAATGCCGATTCTATACCGAATGCACCGCCTGTGAGCAACAGGCTATCGCTCAACAGCTCATAGCAATAGAATGATGAAGCCATTGTGCCATACTGTGGTGCTTCTATCACAAATACGCCGCCTATGATAATAGCATTCCACAAAGCGTGTACGATAGCGCTTGCCCATACTGTACCGGATGCAATCGCTATAAGAGAAAACATGATCCCGACTTCTGTTCCGGAAACAAGCAAAAGGATAATATCCGTCACGGTCACGGAATCGATGATCATAATTACATGTATTGCTGCAAACAAGATGGATGGTGCAAGGATGGCGACAGTTTTGTTTAGTAGCTTTTCAAGCCCGCGAAGCATCAGACCTCGGAAAATAAATTCCTCGCAAAAACCTGCGACCAATCCAACTGGTATCAGAGCATTAAAAAGTGTCGGTAAAAATGTAGTATAGTCTGTTTTTACAAATATCCCTTCTGTAAACAGCAGATAGAAGGCGGTTATCGAAAGCGGAAGAATAAGAGCGATAACCAGCCAGCGTAACCTCGGTGGATTTTTTGAGATGCCTATGACGGAGAAGTCCATTCTTATATATTTTGAATATATGTATCCAAGCAGCAGTGATATGCAGACATAAACAGCCGAATATGTAAGGTCGTCAATTATCGCATTGACGGAAAATAGACTACTAACAACAACGCCGAGAAGTTGAGCGATAAGCATTATCGCAAATGCTGCCGCAACATGCAATATAGAAAATAAGATCCTTTTAAAAGTTTTCATGATATACCTCCAGATATAAATGAAACATAGATGATAGAAGAGTCGCATTTTTTGTTTTGTTCCGGTTGTTTTTAAATAAGTCAGCTAAGTTCTGTAAGGCAGAGGCTTATATGCTTTATAAACTTAAATGAGATACTGCTACTATTATCATGTGTATTTTTTTACATATAAAGTATATCAAAAGATAAATATAATGTCAATGTTATTGACACAGGTTTAAATGATGAGAGATATTTCGAGATCAAAATCTATTTTTTAATAAAGCCATTAATTAGGGTTGACAAAAATCCCATTAAGGGTTACAATATAACCATAAAGAATCAAGGAGGTAACCCAATGGACGGCTTAGGAAAAAGACTGCGGTCACTGCGTGAAAGCACGATGATGTCACAGGCGAAATTTGCAAAGGAGATCGGCTCGTCGCAGTCGGCAATAAATCGCTTTGAGAATGATCAAGCTGAACCCAATTGTACCATAATGCTGCGGTACGCCGATTATTTCAACGTGTCCATGGACTATCTTTACGGACGCACGGACAAGCCGGAAGGCATGGCTTATGAATTTAAGCCAAGATTTGATACCGATAATGAGCAGTTCAGACAGTTCATAGAAATGTGCTTTGACCCGCAGTCACCGTTGAATGAGAGACTGAAACAATCATTATTTGACATGATGAAGGGAGGAGAGTGATACATAAAATATGAGAGCTGTAATTTGTGCGAGATATTCCTCTGATAATCAGCGTGAGGAATCCATTGAAGGTCAGCTTCGCGAGTGTAAGGAGTATGCCGACAAAAATGATATGATGATAGTGAAGAATTATATCGACCGTGCCTTATCGGCTAAGACAGGCAATGACCCGAGTTTCAGCGTATGGTCAAGGACAGTGCAAAGGGGTTGTTTGATGTTGTTCTTGTGTGGAAATTGGATAGATTTGCACGAAACAGATATGATTCTGCGCATTATAAGGCGATCCTGAGGAAAAACGGAGTCAAGGTGGTTTCCGCAAAGGAGACAATATCGGAAGGACCGGAGGACATCATTCTTGAATCGATGCTTGAAGGTTATGCGGAATATTATTCAGCGGAGCTGTCACAAAAGGTCACAAGAGGCATGACGGAAAATGCGTTAAAGGCAAGATGTAACGGCGGTACTATGCCGTTGGGATATACAGTCGATAAAGACAAGCATTATGCTATAGATCCAAATACTGCGCCGATAGTAGTTGAAATATTTACGAGGTATGCTGATGGTGATCTGATAAAGGATATAATCGAGTCTTTCAACAGCAGGGGACTTAAAACAACCACCGGCGCGGATTTCAACAAAAGCAGTCTGCATACGCTGCTGAAAAATCGTAAGTATATAGGCGAATACAAGTACAAAGATATTATTATCCCTAACGGTATTCCGACTATAATATCTGAGGATGTATTTGAAAAGGTGCAGAAGAGGATGGAGAGCAACAAACGAGCGCCTGCAAAGGAAAAAGCAAAAGTGAGCTATCTGCTGAGTACAAAGCTGTTCTGCGGAAAGTGCGGAGCGCCTATGCTCGGCGAAAGCGGATATGGCTCAAAGAATGTGATGTATCATTATTACAAATGCGCCAATGTAAAAAAGCATAGGTCTTGTGGTAAAAAGACGGTGAAAAAGATTACATAGAAAATTTAGTGGTTCGGCTGACCAAACAGACAGTGCTTAAAGAGGATATTATAGAGCAAATTGCGGATGCCGTATATAATTTGCAGTCTAAGGAAAATACGATAGTAAAGGCATTAAAGAAAAATTTGAATGAAGTTGAATCGGGCATAAACAACATGCTCAATGCCATTCAAATGGGTATTGTAACAGCTTCGACTAAACAGAGACTTGAGGAGCTAGAACAACGGAAATCAGAAATCGAGTCGGCGATACTTAATGAGGAGATCGAACACCCGATTTTAACAAAAGAACAGATATTATTTTGGATAAGCCGATTTAAGGACGGCAATATTGAAAATGAGAAGTATAAGCAAATGCTTATAGACACATTTGTAAATTCGGTATATCTCTATGATGATAAAATGGTGATAACATATAATTTTAAGGATGGGACAAGAACGATAACATTAGATGAAGTAGAAAATTCGGATTTGGTGCAAGACGCTTCACCAGTAAAAAACGGCTTAACCATGCGGTTTAAGCGAGAGTGTGAGAAAAAGTCTGTAAATTTAATTCCTTCTATGATATAATATAAATAAAATCATAAGAGGAATTTTTTATGGCAAGACGAAGACGAGAAAGAATGAGTGAGGGCAAAAAGAATATCATCGCCGGTCTGATTCAGGAGTATGACATCAAGACGGCGGAGGATATTCAGGAGGCATTGAAAGACTTGTTGGGCGGTACCATTCAGGAAATGATGGAAGCTGAGCTCGACGAACATTTGGGTTATGAAGAGTATGAACGCAGTAAAAATCCCGATTATCGCAACGGCGTAAAACACAAAAAATTACGCAGTTCGTACGGTGAAATTCCAATTGATGTACTGCAAGACCGCGACGGGGATTTCAACCCGCTGATAGTACCGAAACACAAAAAGGATATATCCGCCATAGAAGAAAAAATCATAGCTATGTCCGCAAAGGGTATGACCACAAGGCAAATATCGGATATCATAGAAGATATATACGGCTTTGAGGTAAGCGAAAGTATGGTAACGGCGGTCACAAATAAAATATTGCCCCGAATAGAAGAATGGCAGAGAAGGCCGTTATCATCAGTATATCCGATAGTCTTCATTGATGCAATACACTTTTCGGTTCGCGATGAACATATCGTAAAAAAGATAGCTGCATACATAATTCTCGGTATTAATGATGAGGGCAGAAAAGAAGTTTTAAGCATAACCATAGGCGAAAATGAAAGTGCAAAATATTGGCTTGGAGTATTAAATGACCTTAAAAACCGTGGTGTGCAAGATATTTTGATTCTGTGTGCAGACGGTTTAAGCGGAATAAAAGAGTCTGTTGCGGCAGCCTACCCCGATACAGAGTATCAGCGTTGTATCGTTCACCAGGTGCGAAACACCTTAAAATATGTTGCCGAAAAAGACAAAAAAGCATTTGCTAATGATTTAAAGAGTATATATCATGCGCCGAATTAAGAAAGCGGCCATGAGCGAATGCAGGCAGTTACGGAGAAATGGAAGGATAAATATCCCAACGCTATGAAACGCTGGGAGGAGAATTGGGACGTCATATCACCGATGTTCAAATTTTCTGCGGACGTAAGGAAGGTTATATACACAACCAATGCGATAGAAAGCCTTAACAGTGCGCTGAGACGGTTAAACAGTCAAAGAAGTGTATTTCCGAGCGATACGGCGCTTTTGAAGGCATTGTATCTGGCAACATTCGAGGCGACGAAGAAATGGACAATGCCGCTGCGAAACCGGGGCAAGGTCTATGGGGAGCTGTCGATAATGTACGAGGGGCGGCTTGTATAACACAAATTTCACGCCATGCTCAAATGTAAAATTCACGGTCTCATGCGATGCCGCTCTTGACATGACGTAAAATCTGTGCTATATTACAGCTAAGGCAGGAAAGCCCAAGACAGGCTATCCCTGCCTGCTGACAACAGATATTTTATCATAGAGAAATTGAATTTACAGAAAAATCTCACACGACCGCATAAAATTCAAGGAGGTTTTCATTTTACGAGAGTATTCCCGAACCTTTGTGTTTTGGGAGCTGCTGCCGGCATACTGTGTAAGCAGCGGCAATTCATTTAGTAAAATTGCCAATTCCAAAACCGCTCGGGGCGTATATTGACCGCTCAGCCGAAAATTTGTTGACATTTATCAAAGCGGAGGATATACTGTAGGTACAGACAGAAATTGCGCAATAATATGTTTGGTTTTTTTCTTCAAAGGGGGGGCTTCGCCCCCCCTTTGGAACCCCCGGGGCGGCGCCCGAATTTGTTGTTAAAGATCGTATAGGATAACGGGTAGATTGATATAGCAAAACAGAGTATACCGTCAAAAGCAGCCGCACAAAAAATCGGAGCAAGCTTTGCTTGCTCCGATGGTGGCACGCCTGACAGGACTTGAACCTGCGGTCTCGGGAATCGGAATCCCGCATTTTATCCAACTAAACTACAGGCGCATATTTACTGCACCTGTATATTCTATCACATATATCTTCAAATGTCAAGCAAAACGGAGCTGCCCTCGCGTGTTTTTTTTACAATAAGCTTTTTGCCGATACGTTCCTTCAGTTCCTCAACGTGCGAAATAACGCCTACGCTGCGGCTGCCGTCGGCAAGCTTGCTTAAAATGTTTACCGCCTGGTCGAGCGACTCCGCGTCGAGTGCGCCGAAGCCCTCGTCGATAAACATCGAATCGAGCCGCACACCGCCGGAGGATTGCTGTATCATATCGGACATTCCGAGCGCAAGGGCAAGCGATGCTTTAAAGCCCTCGCCGCCGGAGAGCGACCTGACGCTCCTGAGCCTCCCGGTGTAATAATCGAAAATATCAAGCTCAAGGCCTGTTTTTGCGCGTATGTTTAACGGCTCCGAGCAGCGCACAAGCTTGTATCGCCCTCCGGTAAGCTTCAGCAGCCGTGCATTTGCGCTTGCTATTACGCGGTCGAAATACGCGCGCTGAATATATTGCTCAAACGCAAGCTTGGCGCGCCCAGAAAGGTCGCCCGACGCGGTTTTGGACAGTGACGTCAGATTTTCGTACCTTTTTCTCGCTTCAAAATATACGGGCATGCGTTCTTTATATTTTTTTGAAGCGTTCTTTGCCGCGTCAAGCCTTGAAAATGCCTCCCGCAGACGTTTTTCCGTATCGGCGGTTTCTTTTTCATACTGCGCCGCCTTTGCCTTGTATTCCTCCGTAAGCTGCGTTATACAGGCCTTTGCCGATGCAAGGCGCGCAGCCTTTTCCTTAACGACGTCTCCGTAATGGAGATGGCTTTCCATTTCATCTATGCGGCTTTTTGAGGAATGAATTTTAAGCTCCGTTTCCGATAAGCGTTCACGGTATTCGCCGCGCTTTTTTTCAACCGTTTCGAGCTTCTCCTCCAGATGTCTGACCGACGTTAAAAGCGTGATGCGCAGCTTTGCGGCGTCGTTTATTTTTTGCCTTTCAGCATTAAGAGCGGACTGTGTTTCCAAAAGTGACGAACGGCGTTCCGAAAGCGTATCGGAAAGCGTGTCTGCGGTACAGCCGTATTTTGCCGCAATCGCGTTGATCTCATCGGCGCATATATCGCGCTCCATTGAGGTTTCCGCCGCCGCTTTTGACTTTTCCGCACGTATTTCGCTTTTTTTATCGGCTTCGCTTTTAAGACGCTTTATGTCGTTTTCCGACGGAGCGCCTTCGGAAAGCTGCGCGGGGGAAGGATGGGACAAAGAGCCGCAAACGGGACACGGCGCGCCGTCTGTAAGAGAAGCTGCAATAATGCCGGCCTGCTCCCTTAAAAAGCCTTCCTCCGCATCGAGCGCCGCGCTTTTGGCAAGCTTAAAATCCTTTTCCGCAATCAAATACAAGTCCTGCGCTCTTGTGAGCCGCTTATTTATATCATCAAAAAGCGACAGCTTTTCAAACGCCGCGTCAATGCCGCAAAGAGCGGAGCGGCATATCTCAAGCTGCGCCTCCGTTTTTTCGAGCATCAGCGCCGTATCGGAAAAATCATCGAGCTGCTTTTTTGCCGATGCAAGCTTTTCGTTCAATTCACCGGTTGATTTTTCAAGCTCCGAAATAAGCGCGCGGTATTCGCCGCCCTGCGCCGAAAGCTTTTTAAGCTCCTCTTTTGCGCTGTCGATTTTTTTCCGTTCTTCAAGGTCTGACCGGATGCGTGACAGCTCATCGGCAAACGACGCCGCTTTTCCGCTCTTGATTTCCGATTCGATCTCGCCTTTTATCTCATCGTCCGCTTCACCCTCGTCAAGGTCGAGCGACGAATACATACTGCCCAAAAGCGTAATGCTTTTTAACGCTTCGCCTGATTTTGCCCTGAGCCTTTTTTCTTCTGCCTTAAGACGCTTGTTTTCGGCTTTTGCCGCGTTTGTTATTTCCGCAAGCATATCGGATAAAGCGCTCAGCTGCTCCGGCGTTTCAAGCTCCGCTTCTATACCGGCCGCTTCGGCGCATCGGCATACGGCGGCTTTTGCATCGCCAAGCTCAAGCCGTGCTTTTGCCGAAAGCGATTTCAGCCGTTCCTGAAACTCCGTGAAAATATCGGTTGCAAATATTTTTCTGAATATTTTCCCGCGCTCCTCCGTGTCGGCAAGCAGCAGCTTTAAAAAATCGCCCTGAGCAATCATTGCCGTTTGGGTAAACTGGCCCTTGTCTATGCCCAAAAGCTCCGTAACGGCTTTTGTAACCTCCCTGGCGCCTGTTTTAACGCTTCCGTCCGGCATTGTCAGTGCGGCCGATGCGGGAACGGGGGAGGAACGCCCGCTTTTTTTGTAAGCGGGGCTTCGCTCTATTTTGTAAGTTTCTCCGCGGTACAAAAATTCCAGCTCGACAAACGTCGGCGTTTTATCCTCCGCAAAATCGCTCCGCATCATGGACGGCTCGCGCACCGAACCGCTCGCTTCTCCGTACAGCGCAAAGGCAATGGCGTCAAATATCGTTGTTTTGCCGGCGCCCGTATCGCCCGTTATGATATAGAGCCCGTCAAGACGCGAAAAATCTATTTCTGTTTTGTTTCCGTATGAGCCGAAAGCGCTCATTGTAAGCTTTAACGGACGCATAATTCCTCCATTATCTCGTTTACCGTTTCTCTCTGTTCCTCGTTCATCGGTATGCCGTTTTGCTCCTCAAAAAATTGTGCGAAAAGCTCCTGCGGCGTTTTTGAATTTATAAAATCGGCGTCTATTTCCGCCGCGCCCAAAACATCCTTTTCGCGCTCAAAAACGATTTCGACAACGTTTTCGTAAACGCCGGCAAGCCGCGCCTGCGCGTCTGTTATTTCGCCTTCGTCGGTCAGCGTTACGTGCAGAAAATCCGATGTGTTCGTGCCGCTGTACGTTTCCGGATTCAAAAGCTCCTCAAGCTTGCCGCGTATGCGGCGCACATCCCTTAGCGGAACAAGCGGTATTTTTTTCGTATTCATGTTGTCGCCGCAGTCAACAATAACGGCATATTTCTCCGCGCCGGCCTCGGCGCATGAATATTTGAGCGGCGAACCGCAGTATACGGCGTTTGAGCTGTCGCCGACGCGCTGAGGTATGTGCACGTGACCGAGTGCAACGTAATCAAAATCGGAAAAATGAGAAACGCTTATATTATCGAGCGTGCCAACGGTCACGCTTTCACCGGTATCGGAACGCAGCGCCCCCGAGGTCACAAACTGGTGCATAACAAGCACCGATTTTCCGCGTTTTTTGAAATCCTTAAAGATAAGCTCCGTCATTTTTTCGTAGTCGCGAAGCTCGGGATCGTCAAAAAAACGGCGCACGGTCTGCGGACGCACAAACGGAAGCATATAAAAATCAACGTCTTTTACGGTGACGCGTTTAAGTGAACCGTCAAACACGCTGTAAATATAAATATTTTTCATAAGCCGTCCCCCGAACGCAAGACGCTCGGGGGAATCGTGATTGCCGCTTATTATCAGTATCGGAACGTTAAGCTCCGATAATTGCGTCAGAAAATCGTCAAAAAGCGATACGGCATCGGCAGACGGCGCGGAGCGGTCGTATATGTCGCCGGCTATAACAACCGCGTCAACGCCGCTCTCTTTTGCAATGCCGGCAATTTGATTCAATATGTATTTCTGATCTTCAAAAAGGCTTATTCCGTTCAGGCGCTTGCCTATATGAAGGTCCGAAAGATGAAGGAATTTCATGACTGCTTTCCCGTCCGGTTGATTACGGCGGCGCGGACGGTGTTTTTCATAAGCATCGCTATTGTCATCGGCCCCACTCCGCCGGGGACGGGAGTTATGGCGCCGGCAATCTTTTCGGCGCTATCAAAATCAACGTCGCCGCACAGCTTTTTGTTTTCGAGCCTGTTTATGCCGACGTCTATAACAACGGCGCCGGGCTTTATCATATCGCCCGTTATAAATTTGGGGATACCGACGGCCGCAACGAGAATATCGGCATTTTTTGTATGCGAAGCAAGATCCTTTGTGCGCGAATGGCATATCGTTACCGTACCGTTCTTATGAAGCAGCAGCATTGCCTGCGGCTTGCCGACAATATTGCTTCTGCCGACAACAACGCATTCCTTGCCGGAAACGTCTATGCCCGATTCGTTTATAAGCTCCATAACGCCCGCCGGGGTGCACGGGACAAAATCAAAATTCCCGACCATTATCTTGCCGACGTTTACGGGGTGGAACGCATCAACGTCCTTATTCGGGTTTATTGCGTTTATTATCGTTGTTTCGTCTATGTGCTCCGGAACGGGGAGCTGAACGAGTATGCCCGAAATATCGCTCTTTTTGTTGAGCCTGTCTATAAGCTCCAAAAGCTCCTCCTGTGTTGTGCTCTCGGGAAGCGCGTATTCCTCGGAATAAATGCCGCATTCCGCGCATGCCTTTTTCTTGTTGTTTACGTATATCCTGCTTGCGGGATCATCGCCGACTATTACCACGGCCAGACCGGGCGTTATGCCCTCGTGCTCCCTGAGCCTTTCCGTTTCGGCCTTTAATTCCAGCTTTATCCTTGCCGAAACCTCTTTTCCCATTAACAGCTTTGCCATTTGAATTCCTCCTGTTATTATGTTTGTTATTTAAAACACCGCCGTTTTTCTGCGGTCTTATAAGACAATGTTCGCCGTAGCCGATAAGGTCCGTGCGCCCCGCCTTTGTAAGCGCTTCGCATACAAGGCTGTGATTTTCGGGGTCGCGGAACTGCAGCAGCGCGCGCTGCATGGCTTTTTCCTTCGGCGTTTTCGGCACGTAAACGCGCTTCATCGTAAACGGGTCAAGCCCGGTGTAAAACATACACGTCGATATTGTTCCGGGCGTCGGGTAAAAATCCTGAACCTGACGCGGATTTATATTGTGCGCTTTCAGATATTCGGCAAGCCGCACCGCGTCCTTAAGAGTGCTCCCCGGATGGCTTGACATAAGATACGGAACAAGATACTGCTCTTTTCCTATCTTTTTGTTTATCGCATAAAACTTTTCGGCAAATTCGTTAAATACGCTGTTTTGCGGCTTTCCCATATATTTTAAAACGTTGTCGCTTATATGCTCCGGCGCAACCTTAAGCTGGCCGCTTACGTGATATTTGCACAGCTCGTAAAAAAACGTGTCGTCACTGTCGCGGACAAGATAGTCAAACCGTATGCCCGAACGGATAAAAACTTTTTTTACGCCGTCAAGCGCTCGAAGCTTCCGTAAAAGCGCAAGGTATTTTTCGTGAGTTATTTCCATATTCGGACACGGCTCGGGAAAAAGGCAGCGCCTGTTTTTGCACGCGCCGGATATAAGCTGTTTTTTGCAGGCCGGACCGCGGAAATTTGCCGTCGGGCCGCCGACATCGTGTATATAGCCCTTAAAGTCCTTGTCCTTTGTCATTTCCTTTGCCTCGGCTATGAGCGACTCATCGCTTCGCGACGTGACAATCCGCCCCTGATGAAACGCAAGCGCGCAGAAATTGCAGCTGCCGAAGCACCCCCTGTTTGCCGCAAGCGAAAATTTGACTTCATTAAGCGCGCCGATGCCGCCGTATTTTTCATACATCGGGTGATACGTCTTTGTGTAGGGGAGTGCATAGACGGCGTCAAGCTCATCCGTCATAAGCGGCTCCGCCGGCGGGTTTTGAATAAGATATCTGTCGCCGTGCTTTTGAACGAGCGTTTTTCCCGTAAACGGGTTTTGCTCGTAATACTGTACTCTGCACGAGTCGGCGTATGCGCGCTTGTCGCTTACGCAGTCCTCATACGACGGCAAAAGCTCAAATTTCCCATCGGGCAGCTCGCGCGAGATGCAGCAGGTGCCGGCAATATCGGTTATGGTGCTTATGTCCTCGCCGGCGTTCAGCCTGTCGGCAATGCGCACTATCTGCTTTTCGCCCATGCCGTACATTAAAATGTCGGCTTTTGAGTCGAAAAGAATCGAACGGCGTATTTTATCGTCCCAGTAATCATAATGCGCAAAACGCCTCAGGCTTGCTTCAACGCCGCCTATCAAAACGGGCACGCCCTTAAAAAGCTGCTTTGCCTTTGCGCAGTAAACGATGGTCGCCCTGTCGGGACGGCAGCCGGCCTTGTTCCCGGGCGAATACACGTCGTCGCGGCGGCGCTTTTTTGCGGCGGTGTAATGGTTTACCATGCTGTCTATATTGCCCGCCGAAACAAGCACGCCCAAACGCGGCGTTCCCATTTTCAGAAAATCGTCGTTTCCGTGCCAGTCGGGCTGTGCAACTATACCTACCCTGTAGCCGCGGCTTTCCAAAACGCGCGATATTATCGCATGGCCGAAGCTTGGGTGATCGACGTATGCGTCGCCGACGATATACAAAAAATCAAGCCTGTCCCAGCCGCGTTTTTTTAAATCATCGGCGCATACGGGTAAAAATTCGTTCATTATATATTATTCTCCGTTTTAAAATTCGCCGCCGTCCTCGGGCGGAGTGCCGGCGCCGCCCGTTACGGCGGCAAGGTCCGCATGACCTATGAGCACATCGCGCGGCTTTGAACCGTTTGCGGCCGAAACTATCCCGCGCGCCTCCATTTGATCGACTATCCTTCCGGCTCTTGCATAGCCGACGCCCAAACGGCGCTGTATCATTGACGTTGAAATTTTCCCGAGCTCCACGGCAAGGCCGATGGCGTCGGGCAAAAGCGCGTCGCCCTCCTCCTCTGTGTCGGGAGTTACGCCGTTTTCGCCCGTCGCACAGCGCTCTATATGTTCCTCGAGCTCCTCGCTGTAGTGGTTTTCCTCGGAGTTTTCCTTTACGAAATCAACGATACGCTCCGTTTCGCGGTCTGTGACAAACGCTCCCTGGATACGCGTTGTTTCCATTGCGCCCATCGGCGAATAAAGCATATCGCCGCGCCCGAGAAGCTTCTCCGCACCGCCCTTGTTTAATATTGTGCGGCTGTCTATCTGCGATGATACGGCAAACGCTATTCTTGAAGGTATGTTTGCTTTGATAAGCCCCGTTATAACGTCAACGGACGGACGCTGCGTTGCTATTATAAGATGTATTCCCGCCGCTCTTGCAAGCTGGGCAAGACGGCATATATAATCCTCAACCTCTTTTGCCGCAACCATCATCAGGTCTGCAAGCTCGTCTATTATTATAACGAGCTGCGGTATCTTTTCCTCGCCGCGGCTTTCCATAAGCTCGTTATACGATTCAAGCTTTCTTACGCCCGTGTTCTTGAATAAATCATAGCGGCGCATCATTTCCGAAACGGCCCAGTTCAGCGCGCCCGCAGCCTTTTTCGGGTCTGTTACGACGGGAATAAGCAGGTGCGGTATGCCGTTGTAAACGCCGAGCTCAACAACCTTCGGGTCAATAAGTATAAGCTTAACCTCATCGGGCGACGACTTATACAAAAGGCTTGTTATTATCGCGTTTACGCAGACCGATTTACCGCTGCCCGTTGCGCCCGCGATAAGCACATGCGGCATTTTTGCAATATCGGCAACAACAACGTTGCCGCCTATGTCCTTGCCGAGCGCTACGGTAAGCTTTGATTTTGCGCTTTTGAATTTGGACGATTCGAGCATTTCGCGTATTGTAACGGCGGAAATGCTGTTGTTCGGTATTTCTATGCCGACTGCCGCCTTGCCCTGGACAGGCGCCACAAGCACCGTCGATACGGCAAGGTTCAGCGCAATATCGTCGGCAAGCCCCGATATTTTCGAAAGCTTTATGCCGGTGTCGGGCTGTATTTCAAAGCGCGTTACGGACGGCCCCTGCGTAACCTGCAGGAGCTTTGCCTTAACGCCGAAATCATCAAGCACGCGGATAAGCTTTTCAGCCGTTGTGCGCAGCTCGTCCCTTATGTCGCCCGACGCTTTTTTGGGCGGGTCGAGCAGCTCTATCGGCGGATAGACATATTCCTTTGCCGGCACGGCAAGTGCGCTGTCAAGCTCGTCGTGAAATTCCTTTTCTTCGGCTTCGGTTATGCTGTCGGCGCGCTTTTTCGCCTTCTCCTGCTTTTGTGCGGCCGCTTCGGCGGACGTTTCTGTTTTCGGTGTTTTATCCGAAAGCTTTGCAAAAACCTCGTCTATGCCGTTTGATTCGGCAATTTCGGTAGTTTCCGCATCGTTAAAGGGAAGCTCATCGCTTTCGGCTTCTTTTTTCGGAGACGCTTTTCTTCGCCGCTTCGGCGCCGGCAGCTCATTATCCTCGGGAGCCTCGAACTTTATCCCCGACGGAGCTCTGTTCATTTCGGCGGCAAAGTCGTTTGCAACGGACACCGCCTCGGGTATTTTTTCTTTTTTCCGTTCCTCGCGCATATCGGCGTATTTATCCTTAAATTCCGAATATTTGCCGCCGGCATTGCCCATGAGCTTTTTCAGCTGCCTGCCCATAAGCCCGAAAAGCGAAACGCCGCTTATAAAGCTTGCAAGCAGTATGAGCGTTATAATAAGTATTATATACGACGCGGCCTGCTGAAAGAGCGACGTCATAAACACGGCGACGCCCGTGCCCAAAAGCCCGCCGCCGGACAGCTCATAAGCTCCCAGCGCAAACGCCGTATCGACCGTCCCTTTTGCCATAAGCCCGGCTATTGCGCTTGTGTTTAAAAGCGCAAGCACGGAAAGCAGCGCTTTTATCCAAAAGCGCTTAACGCTGCGCGTTTTCGACATATAAATCATAAGCCCCAGGCATATGAGCGGGAACAGCATACCCATGCGCCCGAACATTCCGCAGAAAAACGAGCGTATCGCTTCGTTTATTATCCCGCCCGAGCCGGTATCAACATACATAAATATCCCCAAAAACAGCGCAAGCAGCCCCGTCGTTATGATATATACGGGCATGACGTTTGTCTGCGTGCTTTTCTGCGCGCTCTTTTTTGATGCACTCTTTTTTGAGGCGGTCTTCTTTTTGGTCTGTGCCATTATAAATGTCATCTCTCCTTATATCTTATACATTTTATATATAGTAAAAGCATTTTTGAATTTTGCAAAGCGGAACATGACCGCATACATAATTTATTATAGCACATTTTTTCAAAATACACAATAGCGGCGCGGCAAGTGTTATACAAATTTAATATTTTGCATTTTATACCAATAACGCGGACACGGTTTTTGTACAGTATAGCTTGCGGCGGGCGGAAATCAAAGCATGAAATATGATATATTGCAATAAAAATAGCCTGCGCCTATTTACAAATCAAAAAAATTGTAATATAATAAGAATAGTTTTGCACAAAATTCAAAGCGAAAGGAACGATGAAACATGGGAATGACAATGACACAGAAGCTGCTGGCCCGTGCGGCGGGACTTCCGTCCGTAAAGGCGGGCGACCTTATAATGGCGGAGCTTAATCTCGTTTTGGGCAACGATATAACAACGCCCGTTGCAATAAACGAGTTTGTGAAAATAGGCGCGGAGTCTGTATTTGACAAGGCAAAGGTAGCGCTTGTGCCGGATCATTTTACGCCCAACAAGGATATAAAGTCGGCAGAGCAGGCAAAGCAGGTGCGCGACTTTGCAAAGGAAAAGGATATAGTAAATTATTTTGAGGTCGGCGAGGTAGGCATAGAGCACGCGCTCCTTCCCGAAAAAGGGCTTGTTGTTGCCGGAGACGTTGTTATAGGCGCGGATTCGCACACGTGTACATACGGCGCGCTCGGCGCGTTCTCAACGGGCGTAGGCTCAACCGACATGGCGGCCGGCATGGCAACGGGAAAGGCGTGGTTTAAAGTCCCCGAAGCAATAAAGTTTAACCTTACCGGAAGGCTTAACAAATATGTGAGCGGCAAGGATCTTATACTTCATATCATAGGTATGATAGGCGTTGACGGCGCGCTCTATAAGTCGATGGAATTTACCGGCGAGGGAATGCACACCCTCACAATGGACGACCGTTTTACAATAGCCAACATGGCAATAGAAGCAGGTGCAAAGAACGGCATATTTGAAGTGGATGAACTGACAGAAGAATATATGAAGGAGCATTCCGACAGGGAATATACCGTATTTACCGCAGACGACGACGCGGAATATACCCGCGTAATCGACATCGATCTTTCAAAGGTGCCGCATACCGTCGCCTTCCCGCATCTTCCCGAGAATGCAAGAACACCGGAAAACTGGGGCGATGTTGAAATAGACCAGGTCGTTATCGGCTCATGTACAAACGGCAGGATATCGGATCTTCGCCGTGCCGCGGAAATATTAAAAGGCAGACACGTTAAAAAAGGAATAAGAGCAATAATTTTCCCGGCAACTCAGCAGGTTTATCTCGACGCGTTAAAGGACGGCACTCTTTCGGCGCTCGTTGAAGCCGGATGCGTTATATCGGCACCGACCTGCGGGCCGTGCCTCGGCGGACATATGGGCATACTTGCCGCCGGCGAACGCTGCGTTTCAACAACAAACCGCAACTTTGTCGGACGTATGGGCCATGTTGACAGCGAGGTGTATCTTGCAAGCCCGGAGGTTGCCGCAGCAAGCGCGGTTATGGGGCGCATCGCATGCCCCGAAGAGCTTTAACGAAAAATAAGCGGCGCAGCTTAAATCAAAAACAACAAAACAAAAATAAATAATGACCGGAGGGGAAATATTATGCAGGCAAAGGGAAAAGTAATAAAATACGGCGATAACATAGATACCGACGTTATAATACCGGCAAGGTATCTTAATACAGCCGACCATGCGGAGCTTGCAAAGCACTGCATGGAGGATATAGACAAGGATTTTACAAATAAAGTGCAAAAAGGCGACATAATGGTCGGCGGCGCAAATTTCGGCTGCGGCTCATCGAGAGAGCACGCGCCCATAGCCATAAAGGCGAGCGGTATATCGTGCGTTATCGCAAAGGATTTTGCGAGGATATTTTTCAGAAATTCAATAAATATCGGATTGCCGATACTTGAATGTGCCGAAGCGTCGGAGGATATAGACGACGGCGACGAGGTTGAAGTGAATTTTGACACGGGCGTTATAACAAACGTCACAAAGAATAAGACATACAAGGCGGCGGCCTTCCCCGAGTTTATGCAGGGGATAATAAACGCCGGCGGGCTTGTGGAGTATCTTAAGCAGAATAATTAACGGAGGAAACGGAAAAATGGAATTTAATATAGCTCTTATCCCGGGCGACGGAATAGGCCCGGAAATTGTTGACGGCGCCGTTACAGTCTTAAAGGCAGTCGAGAAAAAATTCGGTCATAAATTTAATTTTACCGAGGTTTACATGGGCGGCTGCGCAATAGACAAATTCGGCGATCCGCTGCCTCCGGAAACAGTAGACGTATGCAAAAAATCCGACAGCGTGCTTCTGGGAGCCGTAGGCGGCCCCAAGTGGGACGGCGCCCCGAAGCGCCCCGAAGCGGGACTTTTGGGCATACGCAAGGCTCTCGGCCTTTACTCAAATCTCAGACCGTCGATTTTAAAGCCGCAGCTTAAGGACGCATCGCCGCTTAAGGATGAAAAGCTGCAAAACGGGCTTGACGTTATGGTTGTGCGCGAGCTTACCGGCGGCATTTATTTCGGCAGACGCGAAAAAGCCGAGGACGGCTCGTGGGCGTCGGACGAAGAACGCTACAGCGTTGAGGAAATAAGACGCATCGGCAGGATAGCGTTTGAAACGGCAATGCTCAGAAACAAAAGAGTTGTGAGCGTTGACAAAGCAAACGTGCTCGAGTCATCGCGCCTTTGGAGAAAAACAATGACGGAGCTTGCCGCGGAGTATCCGGAGGTTGAGCTTTCGCATATGTATGTCGATAACGCCGCAATGCAGCTTGCGATAAACCCGGCGCAGTTTGACGTTATAGTTACCTCAAATATATTCGGAGATATTTTATCGGACCTTTCATCGGCAATAGCGGGTTCGATAGGAATGCTGCCGTCGGCATCGCTCGGCGCGGGAAAGTGCGGAATGTACGAGCCCATTCACGGCAGCGCGCCGGATATTGCCGGCACGGATACAGCAAATCCGATAGCGACAATTGTAAGCGCCGCAATGATGCTTGAGATGTCGTTCGGATTGTCGGCCGAAGCAAAGGCGATAAACGGCGCAGTCGATAAGGTGCTCGATATGAATTACAGGACGGCTGATATAATGTCCGAAGGCATGATAAAAACAGGCTGCAAACAGATGGCTGAGCTCATAGCCCAAAACCTGTAAGCCTGTTAAATCCGATTAAATCCGAAGGGAAGGAATAAAACAGTATGGAAAAAGTAAAGCCGAGAACGCTTACGGGCTTTATGGAGCTTTTGCCGGGCGAGCAGATAGAGTTTGACAGGTTTACGGACGTATTAAAGCAAAGCTATATAAAATACGGCTTTTATCCGCTCGATACGCCGGTGCTTGAGAGCTCGGCAGTGCTGCTTGCAAAGGCGGGCGGCGAAACGGAAAAGCAGATATACAGATTTAAAAAGGGCGATACGGATCTTACGATGCGCTTTGATCTCACCGTGCCGCTTGCAAAGTACGCGGCGCTCCATTATAACGAGCTTAATTTTCCGTTTAAACGCTACCAGATAGGCAAGGTATACCGCGGAGAACGCGCGCAAAAGGGACGCTTCAGGGAGTTTTACCAGGCTGATATTGATATAATAGGCGACGGCGAGCTGAGCATTGTCCACGATGCGGAGATACCGGCAGTCATATACGATATTTTCAGCACGCTCGGAATAGGCGGCTTTAAAATACGAATAAACAACAGAAAGCTTTTGAGCGGATTTTTTGAGCTGCAGTCGCTCTCCGAACGCATCGACGACGTTCTGCGGACGGTGGACAAGCTTGATAAAATCGGCAGGGACGGCGTAATGCGGGAGCTTGGCGAAATAGGAGTTTCGGACGAAGCCGCAGCAGATATTATTGCGTTTGTAAACACCGAGGGCACAAGCGACGAGCGTCTTGCGGCCGCCGAAAAATACGCCGGCAAAAACGAAACGTTCGATAAAGGGCTCGAGGAGCTTAAAACGGTTGTCGGTTATGTGCGCCTTTTCGGTGTTCCCGACGATAATTTCACGGTCGATTTTGCGATTGCGCGCGGGCTGGATTACTATACCGGAACGGTTTACGAAACTGTCATAACCGAGCATCCGGAATTCGGAAGCGTGTGCTCCGGCGGCAGGTACGATAACCTTGCGGAGTTTTATACCGATAAAAAGCTGCCGGGCGTCGGCATATCGATAGGCGTAACGCGTCTTTTCAGCGTGCTTAAGGAAACGGGCTTTTTTGATTTTGAAAAGGCGTCGCCCGTTGATGCGCTTATTATCCCCATGACGCAAAATATGGGTTACTGCATAAGCGTTATGAAAACGCTGCGCGAAAAGGGCGTCAGGGTGCAGACGTATTTTGAGGATAAAAAGCTCAAAAAGAAAATGACGTATGCAAACAGGATAAACGCGCCGTATGCCGTTATTATAGGCGATGATGAAATCGCCGCCGGCAAGGTTGCGCTTAAAAACCTTGATACCGGCGAGCAGACAGTCTGCACTGCCGTGGAAGCTGCGGCGATTATAACAGAATAATTCACTCAAAGGAACAATTGATTGGGGCTGCTTAATTTTGGATGCAGACCGCAGCATAGCGTTTATGCTATGTTTTGGTCTGCACTGAAAGAAACAGCCCTTTTTTAAAAAAAGAAAAATTTTTAAAGCATAAATCATATTGTATTGTGCCACAATATCAATGTACACAAAGCCAAAACATTGGAGGGAGCAATACAAAAATGAAATATTTAAATTACATCGTTCTGACGCTTGTTATCATCGGAGCGGTAAACTGGGGGCTTATAGGCTTTTTCAGATTTGACCTTGTCGCTGCGCTGTTCGGCGATATGAGCGGTTTTTCGCGCGTCGTGTATGCGCTTGTGGGGCTCAGCGGCCTGTATTCGCTGATGTTCTATAAATATATGAACAACTGCGACACGTAAGGGGTGAAAAACCATGATGTACAGCGGACTTGACGAGCTTCTTGCGTCCGACAAAAACGCAAGGACATATTTCGCCGGTTTGCCCGATACAACGCAAACGGCGCTGATAAGCTGCTGCGGCGCAATAAATTCCGCGGACGAGCTTTTTCGGTTTCCGTCCGTTTGACGGCGCGTATGAACGTACGGAAAATACGGCAAAAATTTAAAAAACTCCCGCTGCGAAAATTTTTCGCGCTCGGGAGTTTTTTTATTCGTCATCGTCGGCAAGCAGGATAAACCACAGCGCCGTTAAAAGCGCAAGCGATATTCCGCCGCCTATAAGCGCCGCGGGCGCCTTGATATTCGGGTCAAACAGCTTGTTTATTTTAAGCTCCGGAAGACCGCTGTCCAATAAATCAAGCTCAACTCCGCTCTTCAGCCTGAGGCTGCCCGGAGCTTTTTTGAACAGCAGCATATTCCGCGAATATTCCTCCTTGAGCTGCTTAAGCTCGCTGTCTGAAAGCGGAATGCAGTCGGTTGCGACGGTAAGTATCTGATAGCCGTTTTCCGCGCTGTTGCTTCTGCGCAGCAGCGTGTAATTGTAAAACGAACGGTCGGTTGAAAATCTTACGTAATATATCTCATCGCCCAGATCATACATATTGGTTATAAGATAAAACCTGTCGCTGCACGTTTTTGTGTCGAGCGCCGCCCTGTATTCGCTCATGGAATTGTAATCTGCTATGTCAAAATAATTATAGCTTACGGCCGCGGAAAGCGCTCCTTCTATTTCGCTCTCATCCTCCGGCGACAGCCTTTCGGCAATATCCTCATACGTTACGCTGTCGGCCGCGGTGTTTTTAAGCTGCGTAAAGAAATCGTCAAGCGTTTTGTTGTAATCGGAAATATCCTTAAACGACTTAAAATACGCTCTGTTAAATTCCATAACGCCGGTATCGCTCAGATTCTGCGGCGTGTTTACGTACATATACGCCTCGCCGTCTATAACGGTGTAATATTCCGACGCGCCCGGCGCGCCGTTTTTTGACGTCCTGTACGCTATATAATATTTTCCGCCGTCGGAGCCCACGGAAAAGCTTCCGGCGCTGTCGGGCTCGATATTGCCGTACGGCTTGCTCAGCTCCGCCGTTTTGACTGCGCACCGGCGCTCCTCGTCATAGCCCCAAATATGGACCTCGGCGCATTTTGTATCGCTGTTTGCCGTGAACACCGCAAGATACGGGAGCTTGTCCGCGTCAAACGGTATGAGCTCGGCATAAACTGTTCCGCCGGGGGAAATATCGCCGCCGGCCGGGTCGGTGAACGCATCGCCCGCCGCGTAAGTTTTCATTGCGCCGTATTCGAATATAATATCGTTTAACACATAGCCGTACGATGCCGACATCCTGCCCTCGGCGCTGCTCACATCGGGAGGTTTTGCCGCATCGGAAGGCAGCGTGCCCGCCGAAAAGAGCATCGTAAACGCACTTAGGGCGCATATCAATTTGTATAAAAGCTTATCGGCTCTGTTTATGGGGCACACCTCCTTCGGCTGAATATAAGTATGGCATAATAATATAATTATATTATATACGACATATTATGACATTTCAACCTCATGGGTGTTATTGTTATGTTAAGATTGTATGACAAAAAACAAGCTTTTTTGTGAACCGAAGCTCCGGCACTTGTTTTTTTCGGTCATATATGATACAATATCGGCAGATATTTATTCGGGGAGGAAGAACATGACAAAGGCAACACGAAACATACTGCTTGCAATAGTTGCGTTTCTCATAATCGTAAACGTCGTGTCGCTGCTTATGCGGCGCGGTGACGATGGAAATGCGGGCGACGCGGGGCGTATAACGGTTTCGGATATGTCGGTGCGAATAAACGGCGAGCTTATACCGTCATACGGCTTCAGGGAAATGGTCTATATAGCGGCGCAGGACCTGCGGCTTTTCGGCTTTGAGGTTGAGGAGGATGCGTCGGCGCGCAGCTGCAATATAACAAAAACCGACGGCAGCTACTCGGTAAACGAGGAATACAGAACAAGGCTGTCAAACATACCTGACGGCACAGCCGTTTCGTTCAGAAATTACAAAACATTCCTGAACGGAACGGAAATCCAGGGCTACGGCGCCGGCGAATATATAATAATACCGATAGACACGCTTGCGGGGCTCGGCAGCGTGCGGCAATCGCAAAGCGGAAACACCATAGAATTTACCTTCGGGACGGACGAGCCGGAAAAACCTGTCGGCACGCCGTCGGAGGTAAGCGTAACGCCGCCGACGGTTGCGCCCGCGGGAACAGATACGGGGCCGGCGGGACTCGGCGGAAAAGTTATTGTGCTCGATCCCGGTCACGGAGCGGCCTCCGACAGCATGAGCGATGATGAAAAACGCGCGTCCGGCTGGGTACGGAACGAAAGCGGCAGCTGGGGAGAATGGCGCCACTGGAAGTCGGGAACGGTATGGCAGGACTGCGGCGGCAGCGGCTGCAGCGGACGTGCGCCCGAAAACGGCGGCTGCTGGTATCCTATAGGAAACGGCGACCGCGATACGGAACCCGATATAAACCTTCAAAATTGCCTTGCGGCAAAGAAGTATCTTGAGGAGCTCGGCTACACGGTAAGGCTTACGCGTACATCAAACGACGAAAATCCCTCAATAACGGAGCGTATAAAAAACTGTTATCCGAACGGAGATACGTCAAAAACGCCGGATGCGCTTGCGTATGTATGCGTCCACTCAAACGCCGGCGGCGGCAGCGGCAGCGCGTATATCGCGCTTGACGGCACGTATGACCAGGCCGGTATAGCGGCGGGCTACGCAAACGATGGCAACGCGCTCGGCAAGTCGATAAACGACAGGATAGTTTCGTCAACAAGCCTCGGCGAATATTCCGGCGGCAGGATAGACGGCCAGGGCTCGCTTATACTTTTCTGCAAATCGCCCGTTATATGCGGTTATCTTGAGATAGGCTTTTTCGATAACTCAAGCGATCTTGCGGTGCTAAAAAGCGAATCGGATGCAATAGGCAAGGCGATTGCCAACGGCATAAACGACTATTTTGCCGGCACTTAAAACGATAATTTATGCGGCTGAAAATAAAATTCCGAAAAAAATAAAAAAATATCCAAAAACGCTTGACAAGGCATATATATTTATGGTATAATACTATTCGCGGTTGAAGTTCAGCCGCGATATGTGCCGCTAGCTCAGCTGGATAGAGCGTCTGACTACGGATCAGAAGGCCGGGGGTTCAAATCCTCTGCGGCACGCCATAACGGCATTAAAAACCTGCGCGGAGCAATAAGCTTTGTGCGGGTTTTTTATTTCTTTGCCGGGCGGTATTCCGTAAAAATCCAAAGGAACGAAAGGGATTTGAGAAAAATATTCTTTCGGTAAAGTGTTTGTAAAACGGGTTGACAAACGAAAATATATGTAGTATAATAAAACCGTTAAAAACAGCTATGATAATGACGTAATATAAAATCGGATACGGAGAGCGGGAGAAGTATCAAAATAAATGATTTTATTTTGATGCTTTTTTTATTTCCGCCTTAAGCGCCGGTGCTCTCCGGCTTACAAATCGGTCGGCTTCGGCTTTGATGTATCCGTAAATTACGATATATATTTAAAGTTAATCATAAAGGAGATAAAAAATGGCAGATACGAAAATTACGGCAGAGCAGGCTGAAAAGCTGCTTGAAAAAACGAGAAAAATACTTCGTGCAAATACATACGATAAAACAGGCTATCCGTGGGACGGGTATACGATGATCTTCCCGGCATACGGGCGTTTCCCGGGAATATGGAACTGGGATTCGGCGTTTCACGCAATCGGCATGATACCGTATGATATGTCGCTTGCAAAGGACCAGGTCGAAGGCTTTTTGAAGTTCCAAATGGATAACGGTATGCTCCCCGATGTGATTTTTGAGGACGGCAGGATTGCCGATACGTATTCAAAGCCGCCGGTTATGGCGTATGCGGCAATGCGCGTGTTTGAAGCGTCGGGCGATTCGGAATTTGCGGAACGCGTTTATCCGAAGCTTGAAAAAAACACGCGTTTTTGGGAGCGCGAACGAAAGGGCGGAGAGCTGTTCCATTATGACGCCGACAGAAGCGACGGCTGCGGCGATGAAGAATATTTAAAGCGCGTGTGTTTTGAAACGGGCTGGGATAATTCGCCGCGCTGGGACGGCGGCAAGCCGCAGAATCTGTGGGCGGTTGATTTAAACTGTTACATGGTAATGACATACAGGGCGATGAGCAAGCTGGCAGGCGCTGTCGGAGCGGATACCTCCGAATGGGACAAAAAGGCGTCGGAGCTGTCGCGGCTTATTGAGCAGCGCTTGTGGAATGAAAAGCTTTTGGCGTACACGGATTATGATTTTGTGAAGGGCGAATATTCGGATACGCTTACGCCGGCGTCGTTTATGCCGCTGTATGCGGGAATATCGTCAGCCGAGCATGCGGCAAATATGGAAAAAATCGCAAAGGACCATTTTATGCCCGGAATGCCGACGGTTGCGTATACCGACCCGAGCTTTGAAATCGACGCATACTGGCGCGGATCGAGCTGGCTGAATGTCGCATATTTTGCGGCAAAGGGCCTTAAGGATTACGGGTTTGACGAAACGGCGGATACAATAAGAAACACGCTGCTTTGCTGGGTCTACAACGACGGGGAGGACGTTCACGAAAATTATAATCCCGTAACGGGCGAGGGACTTTGCGCCGCCCGCTTTTCGTGGAGCTGCGTTTTTGTGAGAGAGCTTTTGGAAAATTTTTAAATGCAGCAGTTAAATTTTAAATCGAGAGAGAGAAAATTGTGAGGAATTTATTCGGGAAAAATTACGACAGCCTTATGGCGGCTGTTGCAATATCATATGCCGCAATATTTATTTTGTCGCTTATTGCCGGAGGGGTCATAATGCGGCTGTCGTATGCAAGGTTTAAAAACGATACGCTGAACTATAACGCCGCAGGCATCGACCGCATAAAGGAAACGATCGACCCCATAGTCGCGGAGGAACAGCGCTATGCTTTGTCTGTTCAGAATAATGATTATATGCTTGATATAATCAGCCGTCCGGGACTTTCCGTCATGAGCTACGATGAGCTTATGCCGGTTATAAAGGAGCTTAATTCCCACCTTGTAAGACGCGACTATATACGGGATATTTACATATACTGCAATGCTTCCGATATAATGATAGGGGATACGATATATGACACATATCAGGTTTATACGGACAAGCTTGTAAACTGCGCGCCGGGCTACGAGGAATGGAAAAAAGAATATCTGTTCACAAACCATTACAACGAATTTGTTCCGGGCGTTGCCGACGGCCACGGCAGCGACGTTTTAAATGAGCTGAGCCTTGTCAATACGCTGTACGGCGAGGACGATGCCGAGGTTATAGGAACGGTTATAATACGTCTCGACACAAGCAAGATAATACGCGATATTTTCATGAGCGGCTTTTCGGGCGAATCAAGCTTTTACGTTTTAAATAACATAAAAGAACCGCTTATAAGCTATAATACAAACGTTTCCGATATAGAAGCCGTGCCGTATATAGACCTTAAGGGCGATGGCAGGGTCGAAACAGAGGACGACAGGCTTGTTACGTTTAATTATTCGGCAAATAACGGCTGGATATACGCCGCCGCAACACCGACAAGCGTCGCTATGGAAAGCATAGCGCCGATGCACTTATATTTTGCGGCGGTAATATTGCTTTACATTGCCGCGGGCGTGCTTATCGTAGCGCTCGGCGTAAGAAAAAGCTATATGAGCGTC
>DVLU01000067.1 GCA_018715365.1 Candidatus Ornithomonoglobus intestinigallinarum
ATAAAATCAAACGCTCCGCTCACGTCGCGGCATATTGTATATCTTTCAAGAAAGTGCTTTGCGGCGCAAAAAAATTTTAAAAAGCTCGAGAAAATATTGCGCTCAATGATTGCAAAACGGGACAAAATATAGTATAATAGTAATACGGCATTGAATATACGCCGCACAAGCGGCGCGCCGTATTATTTGCCGTATTATTTTTTGAAAGGAAATAACTATGAGTTTAAATAAAAAGCAATCGCTGCCCTGCCCCAAATGCGGGCAGCTCACCGATACAACAATATGGAACGTTATAACGGTAAAGGACAGCCCCGATTTGAAAAAGGACCTGCTCCGGGGCAAGGTGAACTTTTTTGTATGTTCTTCATGCGGCTACAGGGCGCTTATGCCGAACGCGATTTTATATCACGATGAGGACAAAAAGCTTCTGTTTTCGTTTTCGCCGTGCAATTCGCCCGTTAAAACGCAGGAGCTTTTTGACAAGGTATGCGAAAACGCGGAGCAGTCGGGAGAGCTTAAAAAGCTCGAGGGCTATAACCTGCGCTTTATAACAAACATAAACGACCTGATGGAGAAAATAGTAATTTTCGATTTGGGGCTTAACGACAAGGTTATCGAGGTATTAAAGGTCATGATACTTTCGAAGGAGCCCGACAAAGCGCAGCACCGCGACTGCCGTCTCGGCAAGCGCGACGGCGACAAGCTCGAATTTATGATACGCGACACTGAGGAAAAGCAGATATACACCTGCTCCGTGCCCGTATCGACGTACGAAACCATATACAAAAACGTCATGCAGTCGGGCGTTAAGCCGTACAGCTTCAACTGGGAGCTTGTCGATAATTTTTACGCCTCGCGCATAATGAACGGCTTTAACAATATAAAATAATTATTTGCTTTGATTTTTAGGTATTGGATTTTAGGTAAAGGAAGGTTTACAGGATGAAAAAGATAATTGCGGCGGCCGCATCATTTATGCTGCTTTCGTCAAGCGCGCTTGCGGCCGATAATTTTTACGAATACAACAAATTTTTGTATAACATTGTTCTGCCCGAAACGGGAATATGCGACACAATGTCGTCGTTTGCGGGCTATGAGGTTGAATTTTCCGATATAAACAATTATTTTAAAGGGCTTATAGGCGCATTTTGCTCCGACCTTGACGGCGACGGCAGCGACGAGCTTGTCACCGTTGAAAGCAAAAAGGTGTCGGTTTACGATTACGACGGCAAAAACGTTGTGTTCTGCGATGAATACAAGCGCGACCTTATAGGCAACAGCGGCGATTCATACGCCAATGTTTTCATAAAGAATTCAAACGGCGTTCCGTATCTCGGCGTTGAAACATTTTTTGCCGGCAGCGGGCAGAACGGCTATCAGCTTGAAATATTCAGGCTTAACGGAGAAAGCGGCTCGCTTGAATCAAAGGCATACGTTTATCAGCTTAAGGGCGGGGACGAAACGTATCAGAGCGCTTCAAAAGACGGAGTGAGCATTTTCTCGCACACAAACAGCAGCGGGATAGTATCGACCGTTGACCCGGAAGGCTTTTCCTCGGCATACATGGCGGCGAAGGACGCGCTTTGGAACGTTGGCATAACGGACGATTTCCTTAACCGTCCCGACAGGATGGAATACGACGCAGCGCAGTACGGCACGGCGCACAGATTAAGCGACTATGTCCGCGAAATGCAGGTAATGACTTACATAACGGGCACAGGCGTCAGAACGTCGTCAAAGCCGATCGTTATATTTGAGGACAACAGCAGCCTTGCGTCGCTCACGGCGCCGGCATACGAAATAAAGGTGCTCCTGAACGGGCGCGAGATCGAATTTAAGGATCAGGCTCCCGTTATAATAAACGACAGGACGCTCGTTCCCGTAAGGGCCATATTTGAGGCGCTCGGCGCAGACGTTTCATGGCTTCCCGAAAGCATGAAGGTTGTTGCAAACACTGCGTCGGTAAACGTCACCATGACGATAGGGCAAAATGATTATTTTGTAAACGGCGAAAAGCGCACGCTTGATGTTCCCGCACAGATAATGAACGACAGGACAATGGTTCCCGCACGTGCGGCGGCAGAAGCGTTCGGATGCAGCGTCGGCTGGGACGACGCCTCAAAAACCGTTATAATAAACGGATAAATTTTATTTCAGAGGGGCAAAACAATGCTTGAGACCGAATTGAAATCGCTTATAACAAAGGAAATATACGATAAAGTAAAATCGATGTACAAATGGGACAGCGAAAAAACGCAGGAAAACCATTATTACACCGATGAAACGGGCGTGCTTTCAAAGACGCGCTCCGTGTTCAGGATACGCATAAAGGACGGAGTGCCGAAAATACAGGTTAAGACGCATAAGAATTACGGCAGCCCGCTCCAGATATGCGAGGAAAACGAATTCGACTGCGGCGGCGCGCCCGAAACGGTACCGGCGGAAACGGGAAAGCGCTGCACCGGCCTGGAAACGGGCACGCTCACCAAAATAGGCTTTAACGCAACCGACAGATGCTCGTATATGTGGGACAAACACACGGAAATCTGCCTTGACAAAACCGAATATCTCGGCGTTACCGATTACGAAATAGAGGTGGAATACACAAACGATCGTCCGGAGGAGCTGCTTTCGGAGCTGAAAAGCGCGGGCGTTGAATTTTCCGCGCCTTCCGTTGGGAAATATACGCGGTTTGTGAACAGGCTGCGCGAAATTTTATCCGCCGGGGGAGATTAAGCTGTAAATAAGGGGCCGTCCGGCTCCTTATAAATATTATTAAAAGGAGAGAGATTTTATGGCATTGGGAAATGTAATGGTGGGACAGTCGGGAGGACCGACGTCGGTTATAAATTCCAGTCTTGTGGGAGTTTATAAAACGGCAAAGGATTCCGGCTGCGGAACGATCTACGGAATGAGGAACGGTATCGAGGGGCTTTTGCAGGA
Source organism: Candidatus Ornithomonoglobus intestinigallinarum (assembly GCA_018715365.1). Taxonomy (GTDB): domain Bacteria; phylum Bacillota; class Clostridia; order UBA1381; family UBA1381; genus Ornithomonoglobus_A; species Ornithomonoglobus_A intestinigallinarum. The sequence goes on from DVLU01000067.1 coordinate 2,944, forward strand.
GAGGTATGTTGACCTTTCCATGTATATAAAAAACGACCTTGACATTGAGCTTTTAAAGCGCACGCCGTCGTCGTTTCTCGGAACGTGCCGCTACAAGCTCCCGGCGGCCGAAAAAGAGCCCGAGGTTTACAAACGCTTATTTGACATCCTGAACAGACTTGAAGTAAAATATTTCTTTTATATCGGCGGAAACGATTCCATGGACACAATAATGCAGCTTTCAAATTACGCTGCGGCAATAAATTCCGACATACGCTTTATGGGCGTTCCCAAAACAATAGACAACGACCTTGCCGTCACCGACCATACGCCCGGCTACGGCTCGGCCGCAAAGTACATAGCGTCGGCGATGAAGGAAATAATCCGCGATGCTTCAACATATTCCACAGATTCAATAACGGTCGTTGAAATAATGGGAAGAAACGCCGGCTGGCTCACGGCCGCGGCGGCGCTTTCAAAGTCGGAGGACTGCAACGGCCCGGACCTTATTTATCTGCCGGAGGTTGTGTTTGATCACGATAAATTCATGAAGCAGGTCAGCGAGGTTAAGAAGTATAAAAACGCCGTTGTCGTCGCCGTATCGGAGGGCGTTAAAACCGCCGACGGGAAATACGTGTGCGAGGCGGGAAAAACGAATGTGTTCGAGGACTCGTTCGGTCATAAGATGCTCGGCGGAACGGCGCTGTATCTTGCCGACTTCCTGTCGGAAAACACCGGTATAAAATCCAGAGGTATTGTGTTCTCAACGCTTCAGAGATGCGCGTCGCACCTTGTTTCAAGACGCGATATAACAGAGGCGTTCACGGCAGGCGCGGACGCCGTGCTTGCGGCGCTGAACGGCGAAACGGGCAAGATGGTGATTTTTAAGCGAATCTCAAACGCGCCGTACAGCATTATAACAGATTCATATGACATAAACAAAATAGCAAATGCCGAAAAATGCGTTCCTCTCGATTGGATAACGGAGGACGGCACGTATGTTTCAAAGGAATTTGACGAATACGCAAGGCCGCTTATTATAGGCGAGCTTACGCCGTTTATGGTTGACGGGCTGCCGAGGCATTTGTTTATCGATAAATAAAAATTATAACGCGGGGGGCGGCGGCTGCCGATAGGTTTTTTGTTTGCGGCATGTAAGGCGGCTGTTGTCTGTTCGGCGAGATGATTGACGAATGCAAGCGAAACGCATACCGTCTTCGTGCGTACAATAAAGGTTTTTGCCTGTGTTCGTGCGCGTGGTGTGCGTGAGCGCAGCAGAGGAACTGTCTCGCAGAACAGACAACAGTTGCCTTATTTTTTCGCGCCCGTTACCATTTGCTCCGAGCTGGTAACGCACGATGCGCGTTAAGGCTCTTCCGCAAACGGATAACGTGCGCACATATCTCCCCTTCAGAGAAATGTATGCGCCGCAGGGCTCCGCCCCCGCACCCCCCAGGGGAGGGGGCAGAGCCCCGGAATACTTTAATCGAGTTTCAAAACGGACATGAACGCCTCCTGCGGGACTTCAACGTTCCCAACCTGGCGCATGCGCTTCTTTCCTTCCTTCTGCTTTTCAAGCAGCTTCTTTTTTCTCGTTATATCGCCGCCGTAGCACTTTGCAAGCACGTCCTTGCGCATTGCCCGCACAGTTTCGCGCGCTATTATCTTCGAGCCTATGGCTGCTTGTATCGGCACTTCAAAAAGCTGGCGCGGAATTACCTCTTTTAATTTCTCAGCCATTCTGCGCCCGCGCGAATATGCGCTGTCTTTATGGACTATAAACGAAAGCGCATCCACAAGCTCGCCGTTAAGCAGGATATCAAGCTTTACAAGCTCGCTTCTCTGATAGCCGCACACCTCATAGTCAAACGACGCATAGCCCTTTGTGCGCGACTTCAGCGCGTCAAAAAAGTCGTATATTATTTCATTCAGCGGCAGCTCGTAAAACACCTCCGCGCGCGTTTCGTCCATGTACGTCATGTCCTTATACACTCCGCGCCGCTCCTGGCAAAGCTCCATAACGTTGCCGACATAATCCTTCGGCACCATTATGGTCGCCTTCACCATCGGCTCCTCCATATACTCCGTTTCGGCGGGGTCGGGCAGATTTGTCGGGTTATCGCACCATACCGTTTCGCCGTTTGTTTTATGGATCTTATATATAACGCTCGGGGCAGTTGTTACAAGGTCAAGGTCGTATTCGCGCTCAAGGCGCTCCTGTATTATTTCAAGATGCAAAAGCCCCAGAAAGCCGCAGCGGAAGCCAAAGCCAAGCGCCGCCGATGTTTCCGGCTCAAACATCAGCGCGGCGTCGTTCAGCTGCAGCTTCATAAGCGCTTCTTTCAGATCCTCGTAATGCGCGCCGTCGGCGGGATATATTCCGCAGTAAACCATCGGGTTTACCTTTTTATAGCCCGGCAGCGGCTCTGCGGCGGGATTTTTAACTGACGTTACCGTATCGCCCACGCGCGTATCCTGTATATTTTTAATGCTTGCGGCAATATATCCGACGTCGCCGGCAAACAGCCCGTCGGTGGGAATAAGCCCTGACGGGTGCATTGCGCCGACTTCAACAACGTCAAACTCCGCGCCGGTCGCCATCATGCGTATCCTGTCGCCAGCCTTAAGCGATCCCTCCTTAACGCGCACATACACGATAACTCCCCTGTAGCTGTCGTAATACGAATCAAATATAAGCGCCTTCAGCGGCGCATTTTCATCGCCCTCCGGAGCCGGTATTTTCTCAACGATCTCTTTAAGCACAGCTTCCGTGTTAAGGCCGGTTTTCGCGCTTATGCACGGCGCGTCCTCGGCCGGTATGCCTATAACATCTTCAATCTCATGCTTTGCAATATCGGGCTGCGCTGACGGAAGGTCTATTTTATTTATAACCGGCACAACCTCAAGGTCGTGGTCTATCGCAAGATACGTGTTTGCAAGCGTCTGCGCTTCTATACCCTGCGACGCGTCAACAACAAGCAGCGCGCCCTCGCACGCCGCAAGGCTTCTTGAAACCTCGTAATTAAAGTCAACGTGCCCCGGCGTGTCTATAAGATTCAATGTGTATATTTCACCGTCGCCGCTTTTATATTTTAACCGCACCGCATGTGCTTTTATCGTTATGCCGCGCTCGCGTTCAAGGTCCATGTTGTCCAGGAGCTGTTCCTCCATGTCGCGTTCCGTAACCTCGCCCGTCAGCTCCAGCAGCCTGTCGGCAAGCGTTGATTTTCCGTGATCTATATGCGCTATTATACAGAAATTGCGTATTTTTTCCTGTCTTGGATTTGGCATTTTATCATTCTCCTTAATGTAAAGATAATTTTAAGAATAATATATGGCTTCCGCGGCGTACTGTTCAAGCGCCGTCCATTCGTCGGTTTTACCGAGCTTTATTTCATAATCTATTTCAGGTATCCGCGCCGCCATTTCCGCAAGCGCCTCCTCGCTGAATTTTGCCGCCGACGATATATATTTCCGCGCAATAAATTCCTTCACGCCTATAAGCCGCGAAACCTCGGTGCTGTTTGTGCTGCCCGAAAGCTTTGTTTTAAGCAGCTTTGTTACGTTTGAAAGTATGAGATACATAACGCTGAAGGCGCGGTCTCCGTCATTTTGCAGCTCGCTCAAAAGCTCCGCCGCCTTTTTTGCGTCGCGGTCCATTATGGCGTCGGTAAGGTCAAAAACCCTTACGTTAAGGCTTTTTGAAACAACGGCCTCCACATCGCTTTTTGTTATTTCCTCGCCGCAGTAATCGAACAGCTTGTTAAGCTCGTTTACTATGCTCTGCAAATCATCGCCGCAGCGCTCGGCAATAAGGCGCGCGTGCTCGCGGCGGATTTTGCGTTTTGCCCTCAGGCATTGCCCCGTTATAAACGTAACAAGCTCCGGCATATCTGGCGTTTCAAACTCCACCGCCATTCCGTTCTTCGCAAACGCCTTATATATAACACCGCGCTTATCCACGCTTTCCTCATTGAATATTACAACGGTATCCTCGGAGCACCGCGAAAGCCTTTCCTTCCAGAAATCCTTCTGCTCCTCCTTCACCCTGCCGAATATCCCGCTGCCGCTTATTATTATAAGCCGCCTGTCGGCCATCATCGGGAAGCTGTCCCACGCTTCGTCGTATTCCTCAAACGAAATATCCGTACCCTTTAATACAATACGGTTAAAATCCTCAAAGCCGTTGTCGGGAACAGCTTTTTTTATTTCGTTTATATACGCGTCCTTAAGGTAAGCCTCATTGCCGTAAAAAAGATACAGCGGCTTCAGGCTGTTTTCGCGTATCTGCCGTTTAAGCTCCGGCAGATCCGCATTTTTCTTCTTATTTCCGCCCGCCATCGGCTCACCTCTTATTCTTTACTTCAAGCTCCGGCAATTCAAAATCGCCGTAATAGCGCGACTTCCAATCGAGCGTCGATGTTTTTTCGCGGTCAAATATAAATGCCGGCCAAACGGCGTCGGCGTCAAACACGCTGCCAAGATCATCAGTTTCATACGCAGCCATAAGAATTTTATATCTTCCCGTCGAAAGCCACGAAACGTCCATCGAAAACTCCGCTTCAAATATTTCATCCCTGCGGCATGACGCAAACCGTGCTGCGCACGACGTGCCTATCGGGCTTTGGTCGGCGTTGTGGACCATAAGGCGCAGGCACAGCCCGTCTATATCTTCGTTTGCCTTAAAGCGTATTTTAAAATCTATCGTTTCCCCGTCCTTTACAACAAGGCCGGTACGATTTATTATTTGAAGGTCGAGCATACGCACCTTGTCGGTGAGGAAATTCGGGCGGTACGCCTTTGAATAATCGTTATAGAGCAAAAGCTCATCGTCTGCCGAGCTTAAGTATAGATCTATCGCCTTTTCGGTGTCGCCGTCAAACTCAACCTTTCCTTTTTTCAAAACGACGCAGCGGCTGCAAAGCTGGCGCACGGTGTTCATATTATGGCTTACGTAAATTATTGTGCGTCCCGAATTTTTTGCGATGCTCAGCATTTTATCGATGCACTTTTTCTGGAATTTCATATCGCCGACCGCAAGCACCTCGTCCATTATCAAAATATCGCTGTCAAGGTGCGCCGCAACGGCAAACGCAAGCTTTACAAACATACCCGACGAATAACGCTTCACCGGCGTATCTATAAACTGCTCACATTCGCTGAATTCTATTATGTCGTCTATTTTTTTTGTTACCTCCGAGCGCTTCATACCGAGTATCGCGCCGTTTAAATATATGTTTTCGCGTCCCGTAAGCTCCGGATGAAAGCCGGTGCCCACCTCGAGCATGCTCGATATTTTGCCCTTTATATATATGGTGCCCTCCGTGGGCGCCGTAACGCGCGACAATAATTTCAGCGTGGTTGATTTTCCCGCGCCGTTCCTGCCTATAAGCCCGAGCGTTTCGCCCTTGTGCACCTCAAGCGAAATATCGTCGAGCGCAAGGAATTTTTCGTTTTTCTTATACGCCTTCTGCCCTATTTTAAGGTTCGGATCCTCCTTATGGCGGACTCTCGCCCACCAGCTCTGAATATCGCCCTGGAGCGTTCCGCCGCCTATCGTGCCCAGGCGGTACTGCTTTGACACATGGTCTATTTTTATAACAGCTTCATTCATTTTTGCGACAGCGCTCTCCTTCCACAAAAACAGTCCGAAAATATAATCTTATCTCTTTTTATGCTTTAATGTTTCCGTTCGAAAATCATACGGTATCGAGGAATGTTTTTTCAACTCTCGAGAAAAGTATCACTCCGAAAAACAGGAACACAACCGTGACCGCCATGCTCGTAAGCCATGACGTTATCTCGGGCGTTCCGCAGCCCAGGAAGGCATACCTGAAATTGTTCACTATCGGCGCCATCGGATTAAGCTTTATTATATCGTGCAGAAATTCCGGCACCTGCGACATCGGGTATACTATAGGCGTGGCGTACATCCAAAGGCTTACGCCGAACGATACGAGTATCGAAAGGTCGCGGTATTTTGTTGTAAGCGACGATATTATAATTCCCAGCCCGAGCCCGAGCATTGCCATCTGCAAAACCATAAGCGGCACAAGCAGAAGCCATTTGTTCGGATAAACGGCCTCCCCGCGCACAAACGTGAAAAACGCCATAAGTATAATCATAAGCACAACCTGTATAAAAAACGACAGCAGCGCAAATATAACGGTCGTTATCGGCGAAATAAGCCGCGGGAAATATACCTTGCCGAACAGCCCGGCATTGCCCGTAAACGTCGATGACGTTGACGTCAGGCACGCCGAAAAATACGACCACGCCGTATTTCCCGCCATATAAAACAGAAACTGCGGCACGCCGTCCGTTGAGATTCTCGCTATCTGCCCGAATACCACAGTAAACATCGACGACGTCATAAGCGGACGGATAAGGAACCACAGAGGGCCCAAAATCGTCTGCTTGTATGAGCTTGTGAAATTCCTTTTGAGAAACATATATATAAGGTCACGGTAATTCCATATTTCCTTTAAATGAATGTCGAACCAGCCCGTTTTGGGCTTTATGACAGTCGTCCATTCCTCCTGCAATGCGATTCCCCTTTCTTTACTCTATGCTTTTCAGCCTTTTAATCTTGCAAGCACCGCTATATCGTCAAACGGAATATCCTTAAACGGATATTTATCGCGCTCCGGCTGCCGCATACCCTCCGGCGGGGTAAGCTGTACCGTACATTTATCCCTGCTGCCGGTGCCGTCGTCTATATCGTAAATATTAAGCGACAAGCCGCTTGAAAAATCCCTGTCCGATACGGGCGCGCCCTCAAGCTTTGCCGAAATCCCGAAATCCTCCGACAGCCGCGACGTTATATTAAAGCTGCCGGCAAGGCTTGTGTTGTTTTTATCCGTGCGTATATCCGTTTCCGCGCGCAGAAGCTCCTCGGAGCCGAAAATAATTTTAAGCGTACGCATATCGTTTTTCTCCTCGCCGGCAAACATTCTGCTGCCGCCCTGCGCATATTCAAAGCCGATGCCGGAGCCGCCGCTTTCGGCTTTGACCGCGATTGTATAATCGTCAAGCAGCCGCGCTCCGGTGCTTTTAAGCTCGATATTAAGATTTGTGCCGTCAAACGGCAGCGATACGGATACGCGCGAAGCGTAATTTTTCGTCTGCGTAAAGCCGACTGTCACAGTTTCGCCGAAGTCCGCATTTTCAACAAGAGTCCGCGCATATTCGGCAAAATCGGAAATGCCGATATTTAAAAACGCGTCCGCGCGCGAAAGCCTGCTGTTAAAGCCTTCGCTTCCCAAAAGCGCGGAAACAAGCTCCGAAAGCGCCGCTTTTACGTTTTCGCCGTTTAATATGAGAAAATAATCATCGCCCGCGTCGTTTCGGATTTTTGCGCCTTCGGCAAGCTTTTTGCCTATCGACATGAGCTGCGAACGCGTCAGCAGCTCCTCAGCCTTTTCCTCGGACGACGCCGGCAGCGTAAGCGAAAGCCCGCGCGGCACGCTTACCGGCAGAAGCTCTCCCGCTCCGCTGTCGTTAAATTCATCGCCGAAGTTTTCCGTTGAAAACGTAAAATACAAATCGAGAAGCTCCGGCAGGCATATGCCCGTTTCCGTATTGTTTATATAGCCGTCAAACTGCGTATTTTCATATACCCCGTTAAAAACAACGGACGGCGCTTCTTCGTTATATTCCTCGGTAAGCGAAAATTCACGTTCCTCGCCGTCAAAGTCAAGCGTCAGCTTATGGCTTTCGGAAAGCTTCGGGAAATCCGGCATAGCTTCGTTTATCAGCTCCGATTCCGCCTCAAGCTCGTTTACCGTATTTACCGCAATATACGAAAGGTATAATTCGGGCGCAAAGCGCATAAGCAGCTTATCGGTGTTCATCGCCGCGGCGGCGACGGCCGCGCCGCATGCGGCAATAACTGCCGCGGCTATGATTATTCCCCTTTTCATTTTGACCGACCTCCGTTGCCGCCGCACCGCGGCAGCCCATATAGATAAATTTTATCACAGTTATAAAAAGAAGTCAAGGATTATTATTATTTCAAAGGGGGCTCCGCCCCCTTTGAAACCCCCGGGCGGCGGCTTCTTCTTTTTTGCAAAAATATTCCCGCGCATTTTTTGCGCGGGAATATTTTTTATCTGTTTTCTTTAATAAACTTTACAACATCGGCAACGGCGTCATTTACCGTCTTTTCAACCGCGCTCTCACCGGCGCGCTCCTTATACTCAACAATGCCTTCGCCGCACTTTTTGCCGACAACTATCCTTACCGGCACGCCTATAAGATCGGCGTCCTTAAACTTAACGCCGGCTCTTTCCGCCCTGTCGTCAAACAACGCGTCTATGCCCTCGGCCTTCAGCCTGTCATATATTTCTTCGGCAAGATGCATCTGCTCCTCCTGCTTGTTGTTTACCGGAATAACCACTGCTTCATACGGCGCAACGGAAACGGGGAATATTATACCGTTTTCATCGTTGCACTGCTCTATCACTGCCGCAAGGCATCTTGAAACGCCTATGCCGTAGCAGCCCATTATTACAGTTTGGCTCTTGCCGTTTTCGTCAAGGTACTTAAGCCCCAGCGCATCGGAATATTTTGTGCCGAGCTTAAATATATGACCTACCTCTATCCCCTGCGCCGTTTTTATTTCGCCGCCGCAGTGCGGGCATTTATCGCCCGTTTCTATCGTGCGTATATCCGCAAAAAGCTCCGGAGTAAAATCTCTGCCAAGACGCACGTTCTTATAGTGCATATCGGTTTCGTTTGCGCCGACGATAAAGTTTTCCATAAGCTCGATTTCTTTATCCGCATAAACGGGTATACCGATCCCCACGGGCCCTGCAAAGCCGACCTCGGCGTGAGTTATTTCCCTTACCGCGGCAGGCTCGGCAAGCTCCGGATCATCGGTGCAGCCGAGAAGGTTCTTGAGCTTTACTTCGTTTACCTCCCTGTCGCCCCTGACCATAACGGCAACGTATTTATCGTCAGCCTTGTAAATTATCGTTTTTGCAAAGTTATATGGCTCCGCGCCCATAAACGCCACAAGCTCCTCTATGGTGTGGGCGTTTGGCGTGTGTATCTTCTCAAGCGGCTTTTCGCCCTCCTCCGACGGCTTCCTTTCGGGAACACATTCGGCTTTTTCGTAGTTTGCCGCATAGCCGCAGCTGTCGCAGTACGCTATGCCGTCCTCGCCTACGGGCGACTTTACCATAAATTCCTGGCTGCCGCTGCCGCCCATCGCGCCGCTGTCGGCGTCCACTATCGTAAAGTCAAGACCGAGACGCGTAAATATACGGCAGTATGCGTCATACATTATTTTATATGATTTGTCAAGACCGGCCTCGTCCAGGTCAAAGCTGTACGCGTCCTTCATAACAAACTCCCTGCCGCGCATAAGTCCGAAACGCGGGCGCGCTTCGTCGCGGTATTTCGTTTGTATCTGATAAAGCGTTTTCGGATATTCCTTATACGAATGAACCTCGTTTATCATCGTCTGCGTAAACAGCTCCTCATGAGTTGGGCCGAGACAGAAATCGCGGTCGTTTCTGTCCTTTAATTTAAACATATTCGGGCCGAACACCTCCCAGCGTCCCGACGCCATATATGCTTCGGCCGGCAAAAGTGCAGCCATAAGCAGCTCCTGCGCTCCCGCCCTGTCCATTTCCTCACGGACTATGTTTTCGACTTTCTTATAAAATTTAAGCCCCAACGGCAGATATGAATATATCCCGGCTGCGAGCTTGCGTATGAGCCCCGCTCTTAACATAAGCTTGTGGCTTGTTATTTCAGCCTCGGCCGGGACTTCCCTCAGCGTTGGCATCAGCAGTTTTGACATTCTCATGACTGTTTGTTTCCTCCATTGTTATTTTGTTGTTATTTTGTTATTCGTTTAATATTTATCGCCCTTTATAAGCGTTCCGATACCTGTTTTTGTGAATATCTCAAGCAGCAGGCAATGCGGTATTCTGCCGTCTATTATATGCACGCCCGAAACTCCCGCATCGACGGCGTCGCAGCATCCCATAACCTTCGGTATCATGCCGCCGCTTATCGAGCCGTCTTTTATCATTGCCTCAATATCGTTCTTGTGCGCTTCGTAAATGACGTTGCCCTTGTCGTCTTTTACGCCCTCGACGTCCGTCAGCAGCACAAGCTTTTCCGCCTGCACGGCCGACGCCACCGCCGCGGCAACCGTATCGGCGTTTATATTATAGCTGTTGCCTTCCTCGTCCGTGCCTATCGGAGCGATAACCGGTATGTATTGGTCAGACGACAGCAAATCGAGTATGCAGCTCTTG
>DVLU01000068.1 GCA_018715365.1 Candidatus Ornithomonoglobus intestinigallinarum
TATTTTGCAATACGTTTTTATTAAATTTTACAAAGCGTTTTTTGTGCATATTTTATATGCCCCGTTTCACGGGATAATGCGCAGCAGCAACACATCGCTGAGGGGGGGTGCAGGGGGCAGAGCCCCCGCAAAAACATACTCCGGGCAATAAAAAAAGAGCGTGCGCTCTTTTTTTATATAATATCCACCGCAGCTCTTTTGTTTTCCCTGGCTGCGGCAGCCTTTACAACAGTTCGTATCGCTTTTGCGATCCTTCCCTGCTTTCCGATCACCTTGCCCATGTCGCTCTCGGCAACTCTGAGTTCCAATGTTACTGTCTGGTCCTCTCCGCTGACCTCTTTCACATCTACCTGATCCGGATTATCGACAAGCGACTTAGCTATAACTTCCAAAACTTCCTTCATTAGCCTGTCCTCCGAATATTAGATAATGTTTGACTTCTTCAAAAGAGCCTTTACGGTGTCTGTGGGCTGAGCGCCGTTGCCTAACCATTTTTTAACGGCCTCGGCGTCTATCTTTACCGTTGCGGGATCTGTAAGGGGGTCGTATGTGCCTACCTCCTCAATGAATCTTCCGCCGCGCGGGTATCTCGAATCTGCAACAACCACTCTGTAAAACGGAGCCTTCTTTGCACCCATTCTTCTGAGTCTGATTTTTACTGCCATTTGTTTCACCTCCCGAAAATCCTTGCGCCCGAAGGCGTGTGTATTATTTGTATATAAGCTTAACTTAATACCGTATTTATAAAACCTATCTGCGTCCTTTTCTCAAACGCTTAAGCATTTTCTGCTGCTTGCCGCCGCCCAGCTGCTTCATCATCTTCTGCATCTCGCCGAACTGTTTTAAGAGCTGGTTTACATCCTGCACTCTTGTGCCGCTGCCCTTTGCTATTCTTATTTTTCTGTTCGCGCCGATTATCTTCGGATTGCGGCGTTCCTCCATTGTCATGGACTGTATTATTGCTTCTATATGCTTCATCCTCTTTTCGTTTTCCTCCGTATCGACGGCTTCAAGCATTTTTTTGTCTATGCCCGGAAGCATGCCGAGTATCTGCGAAAACGAGCCGAGTTTTTTTATCTGCTTAAACTGCTCCAGAAAATCGTCAAGGTCAAACTGCTGCTTGCGTATTTTTGCCTCAAGCTCCATAGCCTGCTTTTCGTCTATGGCCTCCTGGGCCTTATCGATAAGCGTCAGCACATCTCCCATGCCGAGTATTCTCGACGCCATTCTGTCGGGATGGAACGCTTCGAGGTCGCTGAGCTTTTCGCCCACCGACGCAAATTTTATCGGCTTGCCCGTTACCTGCTTAACCGACAGCGCCGCACCGCCGCGCGTGTCGCCGTCAAGCTTTGAAAGGATAACGCCGGTTATGTCAAGCTGCTCGTTAAACGATTTTGCAACGTTTACAGCATCCTGTCCCGTCATTGCGTCAACAACGAGAAGTATTTCCGAGGGCGACGTTTCCGCCTTTATCTCCGAAAGCTCCTCCATGAGCTGCTCGTCTATATGAAGCCGTCCCGCGGTATCGAGTATTACGGGATCATTGCCGTGCTTTACGGCGTGCGCAACAGCCTCCTTCGCTATTGTGACGGGGCTTGTGTCCGTGCCCATTTCAAAAACGGGTATCTGCACCTGGTCGCCGAGAACCTGCAGCTGCTTAACCGCAGCCGGCCTGTATATATCGCACGCGGCCATAAGCGGCCGTCTGCCCTGCTTTCTGAGGCTCAGCGCAAGCTTGCCGGTTGCCGTTGTTTTACCGGCGCCCTGAAGGCCGCACATCATTATGACGGTCGGCGGCTTCGACGCAAATTCAAGGCGCGATACCTCGCCGCCTATCATTTCCGTAAGCTCCTCGTTTACTATCTTGACAAGCTGCTGCGCCGGCGTCAGCGATTCCATTATCTCCTGACCGAGCGCTTTTTCCGAAACGGAAGCGACAAATTCCTTAACAACCTTAAAGTTTACATCAGCCTCAAGCAGCGCCAGCTTAATTTCGCGCATTGCGTCTTTTATATCCTTTTCGCTGAGCTTGCCCTTGCCGCGAAGCTTTTTAAAAACGCCCTGCAGCTTATCTCCCAGGCTTTCAAACGCCATATTTGCCGCCTCCTTCCTTTCCGGAACCGAAAATTATCATACAAATTTTTCTATTTCCTTTAATATGCTTTTTATTTCATCCCTGCCGCCGCCGTTATCGAGCAGCGCGTTTATTTTTGATATGCGCTTTTGGATATTTTTAAACCGTGCCGCAAGACCGAGCTTTTCCTCAAGCTCCGATAATTGACGCTCGCCGTGCTTTATCGCATCACGCGCGCCCTGCCGGCTTATTTCAAGCTCCGACGCTATTTCCGCAAGCGACATATCCTGATTGTAATACATATCAAGCACTTCGTAACGCTTATCGGTAAGCAGTCCGCCGTAAAAATCCATAAGCACCGCCATGCCGAGGTCTTTTGCCATATCATCACCTGTAAAGTATTTTATCTTTACACTCTGATGATTATACAGCATAAAACGCCGTTTGTCAAGAGGATATTTAAAAAAATATGTAAAACCTGCGTTAAAATTTCGCACTCGTTTTGGCTAATATGACATACGCATCATTGCCGCACGCAAAACGGGATATTTTTATTAAATATTTATATTGCATTTTTCATGAAAATACTATATAATGAAAAACGGAACAACGGCGTTCTGCGCCTTGTCCTGCCCACAGTCACGGCGCAAGCCGTTTATATTTTTTTGTGGGCGGAAAGGCTGTGACTGTTTTATGGAACACAAAATCGGTGAGGAATGCGGCGTTTTTGCCGTATATGATCCGGAGGGGCATTGCGCCGAAACAACATACTTCGGGCTCTACGCGCTTCAGCACAGAGGCCAGGAGAGCTGCGGCATTGCAGCAAACAACAACCGCGATATTACGTACCGCAAGGATATGGGGCTTGTAAACGACGTGTTTGACAAGTCTGTGCTTCAAAAGCTTAACGGTACTATGGCAGTCGGCCATGTGCGGTATTCGACAACAGGCGAATCGCTGCGCGAAAACGCGCAGCCGCTTGTGCTGAGATACGTAAAAGGGAATATCGCGCTTGCGCACAACGGAAATCTTATTAACAAGCGCGAGCTTGAACGCGAGCTGAGCGTTTCGGGCGCTATATTCCAGACTACGACCGATACCGAAATGATAGCGTACAAAATAGCCGGGGAGCGTCTTAAATGCGGCAGCATAGAGGCGGCCGTCGAAAATACGATCTCACATCTTAAGGGCGCGTTTTCGCTTATAGTTATGAGCCCGCAGAAGCTTATAGCCGCAAGGGACCCGTGGGGGTTCAGGCCGCTCTGCATGGGACGGCGCGGCAGTGCGGTGATTTTCGCCTCCGAAACGTGCGCGCTTGACAGCGTGGGCGCGGAATTTGAACGCGAGCTTGAGCCGGGCGAAATAGTTGTTGTAAACAACGGAGATATTAAATCGATAAAAACGCATACGCACAAATATCCGCACACGATGTGCATATTCGAATACCTTTATTTTGCGCGTCCCGACAGCGTCATAGAAGGCCAGTCGGTACACGATTCGCGTATGCTTGCCGGGAAATACCTTGCTCTGGAGCATCCCGCCGATGCGGACGTTGTTATAGGCGTACCCGATTCGGGGCTTTCCGCGGCGATGGGCTTTTCGAAGGAATCGGGCATTCCGTACGGGCTCGGCTTTGTCAAGAACAAATATATAGGAAGAACCTTTATTCAGCCGACGCAGGAAATGCGCGAAAACTCCGTTATGATAAAGCTTAACGTTTTAAGAAGCACGATAGAGGGAAAGCGCGTTGTTATGGTTGACGATTCAATCGTGCGCGGGACAACGTCGGGAAGAATAGTAAAACTTTTAAGGAGCTGCGGCGCAAAGGAGGTACACGTCCGTTCCTCCGCACCGCCGTTTATGTTCCCATGCTATTTCGGAACGGACGTGCCTTCGCAGGATAAGCTTATAGCCTGCCGCTGCGGCAGCGACATGGATAAAATACGCGAAGCGATAGGCGCGGACAGCGTAGGCTTTTTAAGCGTGGACGCGCTTAAAAAAATCATTCCGGACGCCGCTTGCGGCTATTGCCGCGGCTGTTTTGACGGGACGTATCCCGTTGATGTGAATACGGATTTTAAAGAGGAAACAAGCGATGATTGATAAAAAGCAGCTTTTGCTGTACGCCGTAACCGACAGGTCATGGCGTACAGCAAACGAAACATTGGCAGACGCTGTAAAACGCGCGCTCGAGGGCGGCGTTACAATGGTACAGCTCAGAGAGAAAAACATGAGCACGGCTGATTTTATAAAATCGGCCGCCGAAATAAAGCGGCTTTGCCGCAGCTTTAACGTGCCGCTCATAATAAACGACAATGTTGAGGTCTGCATAAAGGCGGACGCGGACGGCGTCCATCTCGGTCAGAACGACATGGACGTCAGAGAGGCAAGAAAGCTTTTGGGCAGCGGTAAAATAATAGGCATAACGGCAAAAACGGTCGAACAGGCCGCCGCTGCCGAAAACGGCGGGGCAGATTATCTCGGCTCGGGAGCGATATTCGGTACGTCCACAAAAAGCGACGCAAAAAAGCTGCCGCCGGAAACGCTCAAGGAAATAACGTCTTCGGTATCGATTCCCGTTGCGGCAATAGGCGGCATAACCGCGGAAAACGCCGCAAGGCTGCACGGGCTCGGCATTGCCGGAGCGGCCGTTGTTTCGGGGATATTTGCACGCGACGATATAACCGCCGCGGCAAAAGAACTGAAGAAAATAATGGCGCGCGTCGCCGGCTGAAAATCAAATCAAAAAACTCAACATTCGGAGGTACCGCACTATGAAGATAAACACGGCGCTTACGATAGCCGGCTCCGATTCAAGCGGCGGGGCGGGAATACAGGCCGATTTAAAAACCTTTTCGGCGCTCGGCGTATACGGCATGAGCGCCGTAACGGCGGTTACGTCGCAGAACACAACGGGCGTTTTTGATATTTTCGATATTCCGCCCGCAAACGTTTCATCGCAGCTTGACGCTGTCTTTACGGACATTTTCCCCGACGCCGTCAAAATAGGAATGGTGTCGTCGGCCGAAACGCCGGAAGCGATTGCCGCGTCGCTCAAAAAATATGCGCCGAAAAACATAGTGCTCGATCCCGTTATGGTATCAACGAGCGGTCACAGGCTGCTTTCGGACGGAGCGCTCGGAGCGCTCACCTCCGCGCTTTTTCCGCTCGCCGATATTATCACTCCGAACATTCCCGAAGCGGAGCTGCTCTCGGGCACGGCAATATCGTGCAGGGGCGATATGGAGCGCGCATCGGATATTATATTTGATAAATACGGCGCGGCCGTGCTGCTTAAGGGCGGCCACGGCATGAGCGACAGCAGCGACCTCCTTAACTCAAACGGCGTAAAAACATGGTTTTGCGCACCGCGCATAAACAACCCGAACACGCACGGCACAGGGTGCACGCTGTCGTCGGCAATTGCCGCCGGGCTTGCGAAGGGTATGGACATGAACGGCGCCGTTTCCGCGGCAAAGGAATATGTTTCGAACGCTCTCGGCGCAATGCTTGATTTGGGCAAGGGCAGCGGGCCGCTGCTGCATAATTTTAATATTGTTTAAATATATTATTTTACTATTGTAACCGTTTTTGTTTCGCCGTCCCATTGGACCGTTGCTTCAAGCGCTTCGGCGGCGGCACGGACGGGGACGAGCGTTCTGTCGTTGTATACAAACGGCGCGGTGTCAAGCTCAACGGCTTCTATACCCTCCTCGCCTATGCGCTGAACCGACATGACGGGGTTGTCTATCTGCATAACCACCATGTTCGGCCCCTCCGTTGCAAAAATAAGCTTTTCCTCGCCTATCCAAGTGACGTTTGCGCCGAGCTCCTCAAAAATGGCGCGCATCGGAAGCATTGTCCTGTCGTTTATTACCATTGCGGGAACGTCGCTTTCTATTTTGTTCCCGTTTACAATGACCGTTATTTCATCGGCAAGCGCGCCGGTGCCGAACATTAGCAGCGCAAAAAGCAGCGCCGCGGTTTTTTTGATTTTCATAAATGATTCTCCTCCGTGCAAAAAGGCGGCAAAGCGCCGCCTTTTCTTATTCCGTTTTTTCCATTACTTCTGCCGCCGTTACGCTTCCGTAGCTTGCTGCTTTAACGCCGCCGACTGTTGTCTTCAATGCGTGTCCCGCAATGCTTGCGCCGTCAGTAACGATGTTTTCAAGCTCAAACCGCTTTATGCTTATAGAAGGCTCTGTGTATTTTTTCATTATTCATTACCTCCCTCGTAATTTATAAGCGTATTGAAATCAGGCGTGCATTCAACAACATTTGACCATGATGTACTTCCGTCCGTCGTTGTAACGTATGCAACGGCATAGTAGGTTGTATCTGCATTTGCTTCGGGAATCTCCGTAATATCGCCGTAGAATGCGGATTTATTGCCGCTTAAATCGCCGCTTGCTTCAACAGGTTTTATAAAATCTGCTGAATTTACAAACTTAATACCCGATCCCATTATTTTGTCTGCTTCAACACCCGAGTCAAACAGGAAACGGATAACGCCGTATTTTGTTTCAGCGTCAATGTAATAGCCTGCGTCTGTTTCCGACGCCCATATAACGGGTATGCCGAAAACAAAATTGCCCTTGTGTTGGAGCAGCTCCGCGCCGTCAGCCACAGCCGCGTCAGCTTTCGCTTCCTCAAACGAATCGTATGTATACGCCTTGCCGTCCTTGACAACGATTGCTTTCGTCTGCGGCGATGCGATTACCATGCCGTTTACGCCGTCAAGATTTTCTACCGCTTTCGAGCCTTCGGCAGGAGAGATTGTGTCAGCCACCGTCACTGTAGAAAAACTCGTAAAGCTTAAATCCTTATAATTGCCAGAATTGATAGCAATCGTTGCCGCTCCTGCATTGCCAAACATAGCCCCATTTTCTTTTAAGTTTACACTAACCATTGTGCAATTATTTATGGCCAAAGTTTTATCTACTGCTACCGCCGCGTCCAATAAAGCACCTTCCGCAGTTTTTAATTCTACATTTTCAATCATTGATGAGCCATCAATATTGTAAATCCCTATGGACGGTCCTGCACTGGGATTAACAATTATTGTACCATTTTCAACTGCACCGCCAATAATCCACACAGCCGCTCCTTGACTTGGTGTTATTGTCAGTGTATGGCCATTTAAATTCAGCGTTTCTAATGTGACATATACAGTAAATGACACTTCTATGTCATTATCAAGCACAATATCATTAATAGGTTCATATCCTGATGACGGCATTTGCGCTTTCAATTCTTCTGCTGTAGAAACATGTACAACTTCATTGTCAGTTTTAGAATTTGCTTCAGCAAAAGCTGTTATTGAAAATAATAATCCCGCGAATACTGTAATAACTAAACATAATATTTTTTTACTCATATCGTATATCGCTCCTACTTAATTTGTCACTTCTTCAACATACGGACTTGTTGTAAGAATATCTGACGGTTCGCCATTCAGTTTTCCTTGATTGTTACAATGAATCATTCTAACAACCAAATTGTTTACGCTGCCTTCGCCGTCACCGCTTGCATAAGCAATTTGATAGCCAAAAATTCCGCCCGATTTGCCTGTATCGCTTACAATATTACCTGTATTTGTACATGTGTCTATTGTGCTTATAATATCATCTGACGGTTGGCTTTGACCCGGCGACACAACAAAACTCCCCAGTATGCCGCCTGCTCTCGGTGATGTTATTGTACCTGCATTTGTACATTCTGTTATTGTTGAACCGAATTCAGGATAATATAAAAACCTAGGATTATATATATCGCATCCAAGAATACCGCCCGTACCATAATTGCCGGAGCCGTTTATTTCTGCATCCTCATGATTATGGCAATAGCTTATATTTGCCCTATCGGCATAACCTACAATACCGCCAACTTCCGTTGTGCCTGTAACATCTCCATAATTATCACAATATTCCACGGTTGATCCGTCTTCACTTGCTGTGATTCTTGAAAGATTATGCATGGCACCAATAATACCGCCCGTATAATTTTGTGTTCCTGTCACCGTAGCATAGTTTACACAATGCGAAACAACACTACCTCCCGCATCTTCGCAGGTATCACCGACAACACCGCCGGTCCGAAGCTTGCCTTGTACCGAACACATATCATCAACAGTAATATAGCTTACCGTTCCGCTTTTAAGCGTTCCGACCGCAACACCGGTTGCAGATTCTTCGGCATCTCCCAATAAACCGGCAAGTCCGCTCGGCGATACTGCCTGTTCGTTTAAAACATCTATGTTCGAAAAATTCACATTTGTAACCGAACCGCCGCGGACAAAGCCGAACACGCCGACGTTGATTATCCCCGCGTCCGCATCGTCTCTAACGCTTGCGTTTTTAATTGTGAAACCGTTGCCGTTGAAGTTTCCGGCAAAAGAATCACCCCTTGTTCCTACCGGTGTAAGCTCGCCATTATTATAATCAATGTCGTTTGCAAGCACCACCGTTTGTCCGCTGTAATCGCTGCCTCCGTTTACTGCCGCCGCGAAAACTTCAAACTCTTCCGCGTTGCTGATTGTTACATTTCCCGTAACATATCCCGTTTCCTCCGCCATTGCCATAGGCATAACGGAAAGAGCCATTGCCGCCGCGACAGCGGCCGATAAAACTTTTTTGAGCATTTTTCCTCCTCCTTTTTTATTTGGTTGTTCATACAGCCGTTTTA
>DVLU01000069.1 GCA_018715365.1 Candidatus Ornithomonoglobus intestinigallinarum
AAAAACAGGCGTCTGCCGCGCAAATCCGACGGCATGGCGCACCATATAGCGTATTTTATACATAACAATACCGATATAGTCATACTCGGTATCTTTTGCGGCGCAAAGGAAGTTTCTGTTTATTCGATATATTATTCCGTAATAATACTTGCGGAAAATTTTCTCGAAGCCGTTTCGGCGGGGATTTCCGGTGCTGTGGGAAATATTATTGCAAAACGTCAGGAAGAAACTTTGCACAGTGTCTTTAACACGTATTCCTCTGTGAATATCGCGGTGTCAACGTTTTTCTGCACCGCCGCGGCGGTGCTTGTTATACCGTTTGTGAGCGTTTATACGGACGGCGTAACGGACATAAACTATATCAGGCCGGTATTTGCGTGCTTGATGCTGCTTTCGCTTTGGGTCTATTGCCTGCGCATACCGTTTTTGAACGTAATAAGCGCGGCGGGCCATTACAGACAAACAAAGCCGGGCGCGTTTATGGAAATGTTTATAAATCTCGGTTTGTCGCTTATGCTTGTCGGCAGGTTCGGGCTGTGCGGCGCCGCGTTCGGAACGCTTGCGGCGATTACCGCCAGGCTTGTCTACAGCGCGGTATACCTGTCAAGGCATTTGATAGAGAACGAGGTTATGACGCTGCTAAAAAAAGCGGCCGTAAATTTTGCGGCCGGCGCGGTTTTTGCGTCGGCAGCGATTACGCTGTTTGATTTTGCACCGCCTGATATTACGGAGTGGTTTATGATTGCCGTACCTGTCGGCGCGGCGTCTTTGGCGTTCATAGCCGGAGTAAACTGTATTTTAAATAAAAAGCTTGTTGCTGAGGTTTTGAAAAAAAACAGAAAATAAACAGAAAACAAAAAGGACGGCGGCGCCCGCGATCGTCCGGCTTGTAACATATAAATTGCGGGCAGAAAGGCTGAGTGAAAGGCATGGAGGAGATACGTTTAAAAAGAGGCTTTTTCGGTTATACGAAGCGCAGCGTAAATAACTATATCAGCAGGATCGACGCGGAATTTCAGCGCATTATGGAGGAAAGAAACAAAATGTGCGCCGAATACGAGCAGATGAAGTCGGGCTATGACGAGCTTGTGAGCAGGGTCGACGCCGCCGAGAGCGCAAAAGCGGAGCTTGAGGAGCAGCTGGAGGAACTGAAAAAAACTCTTGCCGAAGCTCCCGCCGCGGAGCGCACGGAAAATTACGACGATGTGTATCAGCATATCCATACGGAGGTTGCCGATATTATTATCGAAGCAAAGAAATTTGCCGATATGCTGAAGCTCAAGGCCGAAAACGAATACAATAAGCAGGTTGACGAAAACAATAAAGCAATCGCACGTGAAACGGACAGGATAAACAGTTATATAGACAAGCTCGATAATATCTGCGCCGCGGCGCGTGACGCCTGCGAAACGTTTGACGAAAATATGGGACGGAAAAAGTCGGAAATGAATTCCGTCATAATCGATATAAATGCCGGCTGAAGCGCTAAAAAATAAGCGCCCGAGCTTTTGACGGCGGATAAAAAAACACACCGAACGGCAATTTTGCGCGGGTGTGTTTTTTTATCTGCGAAAAACGCGTTTCTTTATGTTATTCTCTTATGTATCCGATATGTATTTTGTTTATTTCTCCGCTCCCGGAAAATATTTTACGGCTTATGTCATGCGGTATGCAAAGACCGACGAATGTTTTTTTGATGCCGCTGCAGTACGTAACCTCGATAAGATTTTGTGCCGCCGCTTCGCATACAACGGGAACGCGGCAGAACGTAAACGCATATGAGCCGCTTTGCAGCTTAAGCGTTTCCGGCGTACCGTCCGCGGCTATATACTTAAAATTGCAGTCATTTTTAAGCGGCTCGCGGCTGCCTGTAAGCTCCGGATGAAATTCAATCCGGCCGTCCGAGATTAAAATCCCGAGCTCCGCAATGCGTGCGATTATATCCTCTTTGACCTGACCGGTCATAACGGGCTGAGAGGCTCCGCCCGTATACGGCGTGTGCGAATACGAGTCAGTCGGAAACGCGCCCCATTCTTCTGCTGATTTATTGTAACAAAGACCGCCGCAGATATTCCCGTAATGCTTTTTAAGCTCGCCGCTTATTTTGTCGGGTTCATTGTTTCTGAAGCTTCGTATAAGCGTTTCAAGCGCGGCAACGCGGAGCTTTGAATTCTGATGCCAGTATATGCAGCCGATGCCTTCGTATTTGTACATTATCTGTGACCGTCCCAAAAAGCTGCCGTGCCGGAACACATCTTCAAAATATCCGGTCATGGTTTCGCGTTCGGCGCTTATAAGCTCCGAAAACCGGCTGTCGCTTTGAAGATAGTCGAGCTTTTTGTTTAAGTCGCCGATGCAGCATATTTGCGGCGCAAAACGTATTTTCCCGGTGCAGTCGCGTGTTATAATATCATGATTTCCGTATGACAGCAGCGCGGCTGCAAGCTTTGATTTTTCGATGCAGGCTTTGGGCAGGATATTTCTTTCGGTAAACGGCGGAGTAATGCGCGGAGGGTAGAGATAAAAGCTCTTGTCGCGCTCGGAATAAAGCCCGCTTTTTTCCATTGCGCAGAGCAGCGCCGCGGCCTCGCTGCCGCAAAGCAGCCCGCAGTCGAGCACTGCCGTCTGTCCCTCAAGCATAAGCGCCTGATGCTTTATTTCTATACTGTCGCTGCCAAGCGCCATTACGTTGTAGGAATGGTACATCATATCATGGCGTTTGTTTTTGCGTATCGTATCCTCGGCGTAAATAAGCGCAAGCTCAAAGAAACGTATTATGCGCTCCGTTTTGCACGCCGCCTTTTTAAACGACATACCGCCGTAAACAGCATGCCTGTATGTATCAAAGCAGCGCTCCGCCTCCGATAAAAAGCGGTATCTTGCTTTCCCGTCCGCGCTTGTGTTTTCCGCGGGCAGATGCTTTTCAAGCACGGAAATTACGCTCTCAAGCCAATTATAAACCTCCTCCGAAATCATTATTTCTTCGGGCGCGTATTTTTTAAACAGCCCGATAAGAGAAACGAGATACCGCCGCAGATTGCAGACCGTTACGATAGACATCCCTATGCCGACAAGCGCGTTGTTTGCATCGTTCCATTCCGCCTTTTGGGTGTTCATCCATATCCCGCCTCCCGGGATCAGATTTGAGATTTTGCAAAGCGCCGGAACGGCAAGCTTTTCGGCAAACGAAACCGTATACGGCATACCGCCGTCTAAAATATACCTGCCGTCCTCGCCGAGAGCTGCGGCGTTTTGCAGCGTGCGCTTGTTTTTGGCCGCATCAAAACGAATTGTCCGCTTTGGATTTAGGAGCATCGCGTCAAAATCCGAAAGCTCATACGGCGTATCGGCATACGTAAATATATCGTTTTCAAAAAGACGCTTCGGGCCGTCAGGATAAAAATCGGCAAAATGCTCTGTAAGCTTTATAAGATAAATCAGCTGGTGATCTCCGGAATAGCCGAACGAGCCCCATTCATCGGTGCCCTCGGGAGTTTCGAATTCAAAGCCGAATTTGTTTATTTTAAGCGGATTAAAGCCGTCGGCCGTTGAGCTGTTCAAAAATTTCACAACGGCGTTTTCAAAAAGCTCGGGAAAGCTCATGCACATAGCCTCCCAGTTTTGAAATATATCGCGCCAATTGCCCTCGTAATACGTTACCGGCCTGCCGCTTTCGTCGCTCAATACAATCGAAAACTTATTCCATGGGCGCGACGGATCGCCGTGGCGGCGCGAAAAGCTTACGGGTATATATTCAAGACAAAGCCTTAAAAGCTCGCTGCTTCCGCATTTTAAAGCTTCGGATTTCAGCTCCGCAATTTCGTCAAGCGAAGCAAGGCGGTTTATAAGCTCCGTATTTTTGCTGAAGATATTTACATTTTTCTTTTTTATAAACGATAACAGGTCGCTGCCGTCAAGCTTGCTGCCGTTTGCGGGTATGCCGCCGCGCATATTGTTGTATGTAACGCAGCTGAGATGATGAATACACGACTCCTTATCGCCGGTAAGCTGGAGCCCGTCGCTCATAGACGTTATCCTAAGCAGCCTTTCGGACGACTTTTCTATATCGTCAAAAAGCTCATCCTTTGTAAACTGCAGAGCCGTTTTCGCAATTCGTGAATGTGATACTCCCGTATCGCCGAAAATAGTCCAGTCCTGTTTGTTCTGTGCCGAAAAATCAACGGAGAAGCTCATAAGATAGCAGCAGCGTTCGCCGAGCTGCCGTTTTGCAGGCGGCTTTAATTTACGTTTTGCAAATTCATTAAGCGTGTTTTCGTTAAAATACACATCAAAGTTAAAATCGGCAATGCCGCAAAACATCGCGGCAAGCAGCACCTCGCGCGGCTCCGGCGTGTCGGTAAACGCCGATGTCAGCGAATACACGGCCGTGCTGCCGTCACAGGCAAGCTCAGCCGTTTTGTATCCGTCTGCCATACAGCTGCTTGCCTTTTGAACGGCTTCCGAAATCCCGTAGGGAAGGAGGTTTACAAACCCGTCAAGCACATCGGCGCCAAGGGCGCTGCCGGAGCTTAAAAGCGACGATGTTCTGACAATGCCGTATTTGTCGCTTATCTGCCAGCGGCAGCGGAACGTAAGCGAAAGCGTAATGTTTTTTTCTTCAAAGATAACAGAATTCCCCAAAACGCTTTTGTAAATATTCCGCTCCGTTTCAAACCGGCGTATCGGTGAAATATCAAACGGCTGCCACAAATATGATTTTTCGGCGAAGCGTGCGCGTATAAGCGTTTTTGCGCCCGTATCCGTGCTGTGGTGCAGCACGTCCTCCGGCACGTACGGGAAAAGCGCATTGTCGCTTGTTCGCCTGCCCGCCGTAACCCCGCCGTTTGTTGAAAGATAAATCCATATATCGCCGGCAGATGCGAGCGTAAATAAAAACGGTTTTATTTTATCGAAGCCGGATATTTTATAAAATTCCGTTCCGTCCTCGATAACAAATGAATCGTACATTGTTTTGTCTCCTTTCGCTTGCTTTTTCTAAAGCATATCATAACAAATTAAAAAAAGATATATCATAAACTCCACAGCATAAGAAAAAACCGAATAAAAATAATATTATCCGTTTATGCAAAAAGCAGTGCATGATATAATGATACCTGAAAAAGCGGGACAAAAGCCGCACGAAAAATAAAACCCGGAAAGGAAGGACCTATATGAAAAAACGGCTGTTTGCCGCATTGCTTTTGACGCTTATCGTATCGGCGGGCACATCGTTTGCCCAAGACGGCGGAAAGCTCTGCACAATTTTTGTTGCCGACTATAATGCGGACAATACGCTGAAAAGCGTAAGAATAATCAAAAACCATACGTATACCACAGATGACGGCGTAAAAATTGCCGCCGGGCTCATGCCCGGCCAGCGTGCGTTTGTGTGGGATTCCGGCATGCGGCCGGTGACGGGCGTTATAAAATACGAAAGCTTCGGCGACAATGATTTTGCCGACACATGGGAATATTAAAAGAGGGGAATGTTATGAGAATGAAAAATTTAATTGCCGCGGCGTCGGCGCATTGCATATTGTTTTCGGCAGTTTCCTTGCCGGCTCGCGCGTCGGGAGAAAAGCTGTCGATCGAGAACGCGTCGCAGCCCTCCGGCATACAGTCGCTTTCGTTTGACTATGAGAACGCCGATACGGCGGACTGGGTAGCGATATACGCCGAGGGCAAATCGGGGCCGAGCTACTGCGATTATCAGTATATTCCGTCAAACGGAAGCGGAACGGTTGAATTTCCTTCAGGGGTTGCATCGCGTATGTATATGTGGCCGCTACCCGACGGAGATTATACGGCCGTGCTTTACGATAACAACGACTATATAAAAATAACGGAGCTTGCCTTCAGCGTGGGCGCGGAGGAGGAAGAACCGCTTACGGGAGAAGTGTTTTACGTATCGGAAAGCGGCAGCGATGAAACGGGAAACGGCACTGCCGATAAGCCGTATAAAACGCTCATGAAGGCCTCGGAGGCGGCCGGCGCGGAGAACGACGCCGTATTTTATGTAAGCGGCACGACGTCGTGGAAAACGATACCGCATACAGGTCTTTATACGATAATAGGCGGCGGCGTTTCTGAATCGACAATAAACATGGACGGCGAGGTGAAGCTTAACGGGCCGGTGAGATATAAGGATTTGAAATTTTACAACAACGGCTCCGCCGACTGGGGAGACGACAGGCTAAACGGCAACAAGTGGTTTGTGACAAACGGCTATGATCTGACGCTCGACGGCGAGATAGGCTTTGACAGAAACAACGGCGCAATAAACCCGACAAAAAGAATAGAGCTCGGCATAGGCGATACAAAGGACGGCGACAGAGCGCAGAGAGTAATCCTGAAGGCGGGCGACATAGAGAAAATATCGGTAGGCCATGCCTTCACGCCGGAGTCGCATCCGGCAACGGGGCCGATATATTTGAGATTTACGGGCGGCGCAACATCCGCATCACAGGATTACTGGGGGCTGTACGGCGGCATATATTTCGGCATGGCAAACAGCGTTATACCGAATTTATCGGATGTTGATCTTGTGCTCGATAAAAGCATATCGATAAAAGCAAACGAAATGTACGCATTTGACGGAACGCTGCAGCTGCTCTCAAATAACGGCGCCGATATAAAAATGCCGCCGCTTGACAAAGAGCCGGAAAACGGACGGTATGAGCTTTATTCCCCGACCGGTTTTTATCTTGATACAACAGACGAAAAAGGCGTTTTTGAGGTTGAGAATACAAGTAAAACCGCTTACGTTGTGAGCGGGGATGGAATGCACGTATATTATTCAGTCGGTAATATTCTCACAGTCCCGGAGCCGGGGTGCTATGACGTCCAATACGTTTCGGAATTGACAGCGGACACAGTCCCCGTTCCCGACGGAGCGTCCGGCTGGACAGACGACGGAAACGGCACAATGACGCTTGACGCGGGCTATATAAACGACGGGGAAAAAATCGTATTTTATAAGGATGTGATTTTAAATCTTGCCGGCGTTTCGCATAAAGAATATACGGACAGGCTTTTTGTCGGCTGGACCGATGCGGACGGGAACGCGGTATTAAACAATTCGGAATTTAAGGAGGGCACGGAATTGAGGGCCGAATACGCGGAGCTTAACAAGGATACCGATTTTTGCGTTGAAAACGCCGTGTACAGAGCGGCGGCAGGCGAAACCCCCGAGGGCCTCAGGTTTATAGTAAACGTAAACGAAGCATTTACGGAAAAAATAACGCCGGAAGAATACGGGGCGGTTGCCGTGCCGCTTGAAATCGCCGGCATAGAAGATCCGGAGCTTGGGAAAACGTTTACGTATAACGGCAGGGAATACGAAACGGGAAGCATAAAGGCCGATAAAATATTGTCGCATAACGGCGGCATGTTAAAATATTCAATGTGTATAACGGATATTGAAGGCAAATATATGCGCGGATATGAGGTGCGCGGCTATATGAAATACAGCGATTTAAACGGTGTCTGCCATACACTGTATACGGACAGCTTCGGTGCAAACGCATATGCGTCCGTAAAAGATGAGCTTGACGGCGGCGGACTGACGGAGGAAAGACGCGCGGAGCTTGAAACGGCGTTTGATAAAATGAGCGCGGAGCGCGCGGCTCGGAAGGAAACGTATATGAGCCAAGAAAAAGCGGACGTAAAAGGCAGCGCCGCCGATAAAACGGGCTGGATATACAAGCTTGAAAACGGCTTGATGGTCCGCGAAGCGGAAATTGACAGCGGCAGGGGCGGCGATCCCGTGGAAATAGTACAGATAAGCGATATGCATTTTAATTACTGCAATGAAAAGGATTTTATCGAAAACAATCCGGCCGTTATGAGCACATACGAAAACAGAACATGGAATAAAAACGGCTCCTCGTTTCAGAATGCGCTGCGATGCGTTGAATACGCGTCGTTTGCGGATCAAACGGTAGTTACGGGCGACACGCTCGATTATCTCTCGTGGGGCGGGACAGAGCTTATGTATAAAGCGGTATGGCACCAAATACCCGATGCGCTTATAGCTCTCGGCAACCATGAGCCGGAGCGCCAAATGCAGGGTACGGTGCCCGATACGGCGTCGGAGGAGGAAATATACTCGCTGCTGCAGTCGCGCTGGAAGCATGATATTTACTACACGTCAAAAATACTGAACGATAAAGTTATGATTGTTGTTATGGATAATCAAAAATGCTTGTATTGGGAGGAGCAGTATGATTTGTTAAGCGACGATATAACAGCGGCGCGCAGTATGGGCATACCTATCCTCCTGTTTGAGCACGTTGCCGTACCGTCGCAAAATCCGGACGAAAAAGCCCTCGGGCCGATCCTTGCCGGCGATACGTCGAAGCTTACATATAATTTCTGCGACGGCGACGCGTACCTTTTAAAGTACGGCATGGGCGATGAAGCCACAGATAAGGTTTACGAGCTTATCGTAAATAACGGAGACGTTATAAGGGGTATATTCTGCGGCGACCTGCACCATGATATGTATTCCGAAATTTGCGCGAAAACACAAAACGGCGATGATATTTTGATACCTCAGTATGTATTGAACGGTTCGCCGTACAATAAGGGACATGTGCTGAAAATCACAGTAAAATAACGCTGAAACGACGAAAAACCGCGCCTCCGAAACGGCTTCGGAGCGCGGTTTTTTCATGTATTTTATCAATATAGAATTACACCGATTTACAATAGGATTATTACTTTAAAAAAATTGTGCGCAATGATAAAATAGCCATAGTGAAAATCATGTATGTTTGGGGGAATTACATAAGTATGGAGCTTTTAAATTCCGAAAATTACCGAAAAAAAGTACACGGCTGCTTCGCCGGGAAAACTATAGGCGGAACGCTCGGGATGCCGTTCGAGGGAGATATTTCAACGCGCGAAATATCGTATTACGACCCCGTGCCGCAGAAAATGCTTCCCAACGACGACCTTGACATCCAGGTAATAAATCTTGAAATTTTATTGAGAACGGGCTTTCCCGTATGCCGCTATAATCTCGGCGAAACGTGGAAGCATCATATTTCCGATTTTGCGCCTGACGAATACGGCCCGGCGCGCAGCAACCATAAAAATATGATATATGCACCGGCAAGCGGAACCTTCCGGAATAAATTCACAAACGGTATGGGCGCGGCGATAAGAAGCGAGCTTTGGGCGTGCCTTATGCCGTGCAATCCGAAGTTTGCGGCGCTGCTTGCGCGGGAGGATGCGTCAACGGATCACGGCGGCGACGGAATATATGCCGAAATGTTTCTGGCGGCGGTTGAGAGCGCGGCGTTTTGCGAAAAAAATATTTTAAAGCTTATAGACGCAGGGCTTCAAAATATACCGCGTGACAGCCGGCTTTACGCCGCTGTTTCGGATACGGTCCGATTTTGGGACGAGGAACGCAATTTGATGAAGGTGCGCGGTTTGATTTTGAATAAATATTATTCGCCCAACTGGACAGACGTTATTATAAATCTTTCGTTTATCGTGCTTTCGCTGCTTGCCGCGGAAGGAAGCTTTGATAAGGCGGTATGCGGCGCGGTGTCGCTCGGCTATGATACCGACTGCACGGGCGCTACGGCGGGAGCCGTTATGGGAATAATAAATCCGGATATCGATGAGCGCTGGAAAAAGCCGATAGGCGACGGGCTTGTTTTGACGAGCAGCATTATAAACATGCACGAGCCGCGCAGCGTAAGCGAATTTTGCGAAACGGTGATTGCCGCGGCGGCAGCGTGCCGTGAATATTACGATCAAAGCACGGCCGTTGAATTTCCGGGTGATTTAAAGCGCATAAGCCTTGCGCCGCCGTGGACGGATAATTACAAAGCCGTATATGATTGGGACGAAAATTCAAACGAATCGATTATAATGACAAAGCCGTTTCTTGCGAGGCTTATTTATCCGAAAAGCACGGCATCATATCCGAATACAAAAAACATATACGGTCTGAGTATAACCAATTATTCTCCGTCCGATGCGGAGCTTGAAATAAGCATTTCCGCTCCGGACAGCTGGCTTTTAAACCTTAAAGATACACGCGTTAAAATAAACGCCGGAAAAACGGCAGGAATACAGTTTGAGCTTATACCCCAAAGATGCGAAAAGCGGTGCCCGCTAAATATTATAACGGTAAACATAACGTCAAACAATATGCGTTTCTCCGCCGATGCGGGAGTGCCCGTCACGATACCGTGGATTGCCGCGGACGAAAACGGCACGGAAAAGGCGGTTGAAAGCCCGGCTCCGTTTTTTGAGGTTCCAGACGGTAAATACACATATAAAACATATATAAAATCACCGGCAAAAAAGCGTGTAAGAATTACGGCGTGCGGAACGCGTCCGAGCCGTTTGTATATAAACGGCAGCTTAAAGCACGAGCATGACGGAAAGCATTACGTGCCGGCGTTTCACCGTGACGGCGGCAGCTTCGATACGGAGCTTGAAAACGGAATAAACGAAATAACGGTGGAGTTTGACGATTACGTGCGCGGCGAATTTTTCCTCGGCTTCGGAACGCTTTATTTCTGTACGCAGTGGGACGATTCGATAGAGTATATCCGAAGGGAGGCGGCTTTTGATGTATGACGTTTTAATAGCGGGCGGCGGAACGGCGGGAGCCATTGCCGCAATATCAGCGGCGCGCGCCGGTTTAAAAACGCTTGTGGTTGAGGAAAAAACGGCGCTTGGCGGAACGCAGACCTTTTCGCTTGTCACGCCGTTTATGGAGCACTGCCTTCCGGATGAAGGCTTTGTCAATTCCGCGGTAAGCGAGGAAATAATAAGCGAAATGAAGCGGGCGGGCCATTGCGAATATCTGTGGTTTGATACCGAATACATGAAGCTTGTGCTTGAGGATAAGGTCATAGGAGCCGGCGCCGATATACTTTACGAAACCTCCGTAACGGGCGCGGAAACCGCCGGCGGCGAGATAAAAAAGATAATGATTTATAACAGCGACGGAAACGGCGAGCTTAAGGCGAAAACGTTTATAGACTGTACGGGCGACGCCGACCTTGCCAAAATGTGCGGTGCGGAGGTTATGAGCGGAGGAGCGGGCGGAATAAATCAATCGGCATCGTTAAGATTTGAAATGGCAAACGTCGATCTTAAAAAAATGTCCGGCTATTTAAAATCCGCAAATCAGTCCGGCTGGCTTGACGAGCCGCTGCTTCAGATTTGCAACGTAAACCCCGGCTGCGCCGAGGATTTTAAGCTGAAATTGTCAAAAGCGGTTGAGGAAAAAAGGCTTACGCCCGTAGAGGCAAGCCATATACAAATGTTTTCCGTGCCGGGACGGCCCGGTGCGGTGAATTTCAACTGCCCCGAAACGGGAGCGGGCAAAAACGTATCGTCGGCAGCCGAGAAAACAAAGCGCTATATACGGGGCAGGCACTCAATACGGCGCATAGCCGAATTTATGAAGCGGGAGGTGCCGGGCTTTGAGAACGCGTATATAAGTGTAATTGCGCCGATGCTCGGGATACGGGAATCGGAGCGTATAAAGGCGGAGTATGAATATTCCGTACGCGATATTTTATCGTATAAGCGCTTTGACGATGCAATATTAAGAAGCGCGTATCCCGTTGACGTTCACGGCGCGGCTTCCGAGCTTGAGGGCGATCTCGATTATCCGGAATGTGCGCCGGAGAACAGGTATTTCGAGTATCCGTACCGTTCGCTTATCCCGGTCGGAATAAAAAACCTGCTTGTCTGCGGCCGCTGCTCCGGCTGTGACTTTTATTCGCAGTCGGCGCTCAGGATTCAGCTTTCATGCCAGGCCATGGGCGAAGCGGCAGGTATTGCCGCAAAGCTTGCGGTTGACGGCGGCAAGCGGTTTTCCGAAATAGACGGAACGCTTGTGCGCAAAATAATGCGTTCCCGCGGCTCCGATTTATAATATAATATTTTTTGAAAGGGGAGAACGCGCGCGGAAATAACGGTACGGAAAATACAAAACGAAAAGGAGAGTGTTGTGATTTTGCGGACTTTAAAGGCTGCAGGTGTAAGGGCAAAGGGTGAAAAAATAAGCAGGAAGAAGCTTTTTCGCAATAACCTCGGCTTATACGTAATGCTTTTGCCGGGACTTATATATATACTTGTATTTAAATATCTGCCGATGTACGGCATTACCATAGCGTTTCAGGATTTTAATATATTCAAAGGCGTTATGGGCAGCGAATGGGTCGGTATGGCAAACTTTGAAAAGATGTTTTCCGACCCTGAGTTTTATCAGGTGTTCATGAATACGCTCATAATAAGCATATCAAAGCTTGTTGTGCTGTTTCCGCTGCCTATTGTTGCCGCGCTTATGATAAACGAAATACATACGGCGTGGTTTAAAAAGACAACGCAGACAATAATTTATCTGCCGCACTTTATTTCATGGGTTATAGTGGCAGGTATTTTCACATCGCTACTGTCGCCGTCATCGGGGCTTGTAAATATGCTTATAACGGCGCTCGGCGGCGAGCCGGTTTCGTTTATGATGTCGAACGACTGGTTCAGGAAGGTGCTTGTATTCAGCGACGGCTGGAAGGAAACGGGCTACGGCGCCGTTGTGTACATAGCGGCAATTGCCGGAGTGGACCAGCAGCTGTATGAGGCGGCAAGAGTTGACGGAGCGGGAAGGCTCAGGACAATATGGAGCATAACATTGCCGAGCATTGCAACAACAATAGTGCTCATGCTTATATTAAGGCTGGGCAGCATCCTTGAGGCCGGAACGGAGCAGATACTTGCAATGTATAACCCGACGGTTTATCAAACGGGCGATGTTATAGGCACATACGTTTACCGTATGGGTCTCGGTCAGCAGCAGTACAGTATGACGACGGCGGTCGGATTGTTTAATTCCGTTGTCGGATTTATTCTTGTTGTAAGCGGAAACTTCTTCAGCAAGAAAATTTCCGGCAGCAGCATATGGTAGGAGGTGCGGCGGATATGAAGATTAAAAAGACGGCAGAGGATAGGGCCGTGGATATTTTCGTGTACGGCATTATGCTTGCAGCTGCGCTTATTACGGTTATACCGTTTGCCAATGTACTTTCAAAAGCCTTCAGCGCCGACTGGGCCGTAACATCGGGGCAGGTCGGCATATTCCCGATAGGCTTTAATGTCGATTCGTTTAATTATGTGTTTCATGAAAGCACCTTCTGGCATTCGATGCTCATGTCGGTTGCGGTGACCGTTACGGCAACCGTGAGCGGTATAATAATAACGGCAGTGACGGCATACCCGCTTTCCAAAAAGCATTTGCCGGGAATAAAACCGATATTGTTTTTGTTCGTGTTTACGATGCTTTTTAACGGCGGCATGATCCCGGACTATTTAAACATGAAGCGCCTGGGGCTCATAAACACATTTCCGGTGCTTATCCTGCCGGGGCTTTTGAGCGTATACAATATGCTTATAATAAAAAATTATTATGAAAACCTGCCCGAGAGCATAGAGGAATCGGCAAGGATTGACGGCGCGTCAAATCCGCGCATATTCTTTTCGATTATTGCTCCGCTGTCGCTGCCCGTTTTTGCAACGATAGTGCTGTTTATACTTGTATCGTATTGGAACAGCTATATACCGCCGATGATGTATACAACAGACCCGAGCCTTAAAACGCTCCAGCTGTATATACGCGACCTTATAGCGGAGGCGTCGTCGGGCGCAGCATCGGGCGGCATGACAAACCAGAACTGGGATAATATAAGCAGCGAAGGGATGAGAAGCGCAACGATAATCATATCCGTTGTGCCGATGCTTATAATTTATCCGTTTTTGCAGAAGTATTTTTTGAAGGGTATTTTGATAGGCTCCGTGAAGGGCTGATATTTTAATCGGATTGAATTGGTTAAATTGATTAAATTTATGAAAGGAATGAATTACATGAAAAAGTTGAAGAAGGTTATGGCGCTGAGCCTTGCGGCCGTTACGGCTGCCGGTATGCTTGCCGCTTGCGGAGGCGGAGAGGACGCGCAGACGGCAAAGAGCGATAAGCCCGAGCTTAATATTCTTATGAACAACATAAAG
>DVLU01000009.1 GCA_018715365.1 Candidatus Ornithomonoglobus intestinigallinarum
TAATTGCCGCGCTTGCGGAACGTTTTATTTTAGCGCCGGTGCTCACCCCCCCCCCCCACTTTCTCGGAACAGCAGCATACGAAAGAAAAATATAGACAAAGCAATTGCATATATTCAGCATAACTGTTCAAAAAAACTGTCGCTGCAGGATATAAGCCATCATCTTAATATAGATAAATCTTATTTGTCACGCGATTTTAAGCTTTACACAAATAAAACCGTAACCTTTTATATAAATGCAATGAAATGCGAGCACGCAAAACAGCTCCTGCAAAATACCGACAACTCAATATCCGATATAAGCACCATGTGCGGCTTTGACAGTATGCATTATTTCAGCAATGTTTTTAAAAAATATATACGTATGTCCCCTTCCGAATACAGGGAATATATTACGGAGCAAAATAAAAGGTCATAAGCGCCTGCCGTTACCGCGGCATCGCGCTTATTGAATTTGAAATAAAAAAACAGGCGATAATTCGGATATATAGCGCAAAATCCGGAATTATCGCCCATACTGTGTTCTATTGACAGCAGTATTATCTGCCGTATTTCTCAAACAGCTCAGCAGCTGTATCGTACGCTTCCTTGGGTCGTCTGTATTCGTCCACAACGCCTTTGTTATTATGGCATCTTGCGCGTGTTGCGAACCAGTCGCCCTCCTCCGTTACTCGGCAATCGGCGAACTGCCATATAAAAACGCCGGTTATCCTATCGTCATTCATATACACTTCAAGATTATCGCGGATAATATCCGCCTGCCGTTCCTCGCTCCATTTACATCTCGAGCGATCGCGGTAACCGTATATCGCCGCCGCTCCGACTTCGGAAACTATTATCGGTTTATTGCCGCCGCCCGAGCGCCTTATCCATTCAATCTCCTCGTCATTTCTTTCATCAATGGGGCAATCCTTATACCAGCCCGAGTACATATTAAACGATACAACATCCTCAAGGTCAAGCGTTATATCGGTAAAATGGCGGCATGTAGCCGATGTTACCGGGCGTGATGAATCCGAATTTCTTATCTGCTCGAATTGTTTTTTATACATTACGCGCCCTTCCGGCGTTTCCGCGGCGCATTCGTTAAGTATCCCCCAGATAATTATTGACGGATGATTATAATGGTTCTCTATCATCTCTCTTATGCAGTCCTCGCACTGACGCTCAAAATTCGGATTCTGCATATCTTTAAGCACAAGCCCGCGCGCGTGATTTTCCTCCCAAACAAGCATACCTCGTTCATCGCAGAGGTCAAGAAAACGCTCATCATTGGGATAATGACACGTCCTTACGGCATTGGCATTAGCCGCAAGCATAAGCTCTGTATCCTGCACCAGCAGATATATATCATATCACGACATACGGGTTTTTGGCATAACAAATCTGAACGACGTGCCCTCGCCATCGACGCTTTTTGCCGTTATCTTTCCGTTATGCACCGCGGCTATCTGCTTTACCATTGCAAGGCCAAGCCCCATGCTGCCGTTTTCGCTGCTTCTTGAAGCGTCGGCACGATAAAACCGCTCCCAGATTTTCGGCAAATCCTTTTCCGGTATGCCAACACCGCTGTCGGAAACGTCAAGTATGATATTTTCGTAATCCTCCTCCAGCGTTACGGCAACCCTGCCGTTTTCCCTGTTATACTGATATGCGTTGGATATCAGATTTATAAACAGCCTTGTCAACAATGAACGGTAGGATTCCGCCTTGATGTTCGGTTTTATGCAGCGCACAAGAGCTATACCGCTTTCGCTGTTTATTTCTTCCTGCTCGTCGCATACAAGCGTTAAAAGCTCGCTTATATCGGTTTCTTCAAATTCCCCGTTCAGCATATTTCTGTCGAGCCTTGAAATGGCAAGCAAATCGGATATGAGCGACGCCATTTTATCTGCGCGCGTCTTTATCGCCTCAACCGATTCCTTTGCTTCATCAAGGCTGTCAACACAATCGAGCACATATTCACATTCCGATTTGATAACGGCAACCGGCGTTCTCAGCTCATGCGACGCATCGGCCGTAAATTGTTTTTCCTTTTCAACGTTTTTCTCTATTTTATCAAGCATTTCATCAAATGTTGCGGCAAGGCGGTATATTTCATCGCTGCCGCTGCCGAGATTTATACGCTGCGAAAGATCGCGGCTTTCGCTTATGCTCTTTGCCGTTTTGCTTATCCTGTCAACCGGCTTAAAGGCATGGCGTATCATAAAATAACCGCCCGCGGCCGCGGCAAGTATAAGAGCACTCACAAGTATGAAATTTGTCCGGGCCGTATAAGAGAGCACAGCAGTTTCATCGGTCAGCGATACTATACCCATAAGCCACAGACTGCCTTCCTGCATCGTCTTTTTTGTATAAATGAGATATTCCGTGCCGTCATACGTTTTGCTGTAAAGATATCCATCCCTGAATTCAACATTGCCGGCAAAATCAAAAGGCATAAACCCGTCTATAAGTTCATGCCCCGGGCCGTAAAGCGCTGTATGGACTCCGCGCTCAAAAAAACGCGACGGCGGCATCCTGTCTGGCTGCCCGGGCGGAACGGCCGACAAGCCGCGAGCCATGTCGTCAACGGTACGCGTAAGCCTGTTTGCGGCGTCGCGTGTTAAAATGTTATCGCTTACCGACACCATAACACCCCAGACGGCTGCCGAAATTATTACAAGCGCAAGCGTATACCAAAGCGTTATTTTAAGCTTTATCGAAAGCCCTGATTTGATCCCTTTCATAGCAGCCGTTCCTTTCGTTTTTTTTATTGTATGATACCCGTTACCGGTTTTCTTCCGCGGCTCATTCTTCCCTTAATACATAGCCGGCGCCGCGGATTGTGTGTATGAGCTTTTTTTCAAACGGGTCGTCTATCTTTTTCCTAAGATAGCGTATATACACGTCAACAACGTTCGTCCCTCCGCTGTAATCGAAATTCCAGACATGGTTTTCTATCTTTTCACGCGACAGCACAATGCCCTTATTTATAATAAGGTATTCCAAAATATCAAATTCCTTGGCGGACAGCATAATTTCATTCCCGCCGCGCGGCAATATCAACGCTCAAATCGGCAGCCGTCAATACGTTTGTTATCATGCCGGCACGCTTTCTGATAAGCACTCGGACACGCGCCAAAAGCTCCTCAAACGCAAACGGTTTTACAAGGTAATCTTCGGCTCCCGCATCAAGCCCCATGACCCTGTCCTCTACGCTGTCCTTCGCCGTAAGGAAAAGCACCGGCGTCGGATTTTTGCGCAGACGCATTTCCTTTACCACCTCAAGCCCGCTGAGCTTTGGCATCATTATATCGAGTATTACCGCGTCAAACTCACCCGCTTCGATATAATCGAGCGCTTCTTCCCCGTCAAAGCAGCTGTCAACGGAATATCCCGCTTTTTCAAGGCGTTTTGTTATTACGCGGTTAAGATCGCGTTCATCCTCCGCAAGAAGTATTCTCATGGCGCACCTCCGTTCTTTTGCGTCCATAATCCCAAATGCAGCCGCAAGGCGCTAAAACGCTTTACGGCTGCCGGGCATATCGCTATTATATCACATTTTTTTATTAAAGTAAATATTTTTTATCTTGAAGATACCGTTATAAGATTTGACGCTTCCTCCCATTTTACCTTCATTCCGAACTGCTCCGCAATAAATCGTATGGGGACAAGCGTGTGTCCGTCAACGATCTGCGGCGCGCATAAAAGCGTTTGAGCTTCGCCGTTTACATAGGCCGTTTCCGAGCCTATCGTCAGTTTTATCTCGGTGTCGCCCTTTACCGCCGTGACAGTCTGCGACGCTTCATCCCACGTCACCTCTGCTCCAAGGCTTTCCATTACGGTTCTGTATTCGACAAGCGTTGTGTCATTGTCTATTATGGGATCAACATCAAACTGCTGAATATGACCGTCTATATGGACGCGTATAACGGAGCTTTTAGTGCTGCTGTTTCCGAAGTTGCCAAAATCTCCGAAATCTCCGAAATCTCCGAAATTGCCGAAATCTCCGATATCCATCCCGGGCGGGAGCTCCGGACGCTCCCCGCCCTGTGCCATGTTGCCGCCGAAGCCGCCGCCGGGCATTTCGGGTATATCTTCACCCTTTTGGGGTCCCCCTTCGGGCAGAGCGTCCGTCCCTTCGCTCTGCCCGTCCGGCGGCGCAGTCCCGTCGGGCGGTGCGGGCATTTCTCCGCCGCCCGGAGGCATACCTCCCATGAAGCCTCCGCCGCCGAAGCCGCCCGATGATGTTTCTTTATCGGCCGTGCCGTCAAACTGCGCGGCGATATTTTCGAGCCTGTCATTGACAATGTCTATTATCGACACACTGCTGCCGAAGCCGCCGCCGGGACGCATTTCTTCATTCCGACCCTCGCTATCCTCGACAGGCTCGCTGCTTTCTTCGGGCGCTGCCGCATCAGCGCCCGCCGTTGTTGCATTTTCAAATTCCTCAATCGTATAAAATGATGTGGGATCGTTTTCAACATACGGTTCTATTATGCTTTTAAGCTCATCCACGCGCTCCTCAAAGCTGCTCAAAAGCTCAGTAAGCTCCTCGATATATCCGTAATAACGCTCCTTATATTCGTCAACGGCAAGCAGATTTTTTATAAGCGGCACACTGTCCATGCCGACGCCGCTTACGGGAGTGTCGATTCCTATTGTTGTATCCGCTCCCATGCCTCCGAACGACATGTTAAAATCCCAAGGTATAACGCTGAATATGCCGTCCTCACTTTCATACAGATAGTAATTATGACCCATAACGCCGCTGTAGCTGTCATAATTTGAAAGCACGGTGTTTGATGCAATATATTTCAGCGCGCTGTCAACGTCAAGATATTTTTCGATATCACCCTTTTCGCCTTCGGGCATATCGTTAAGTGCTTTTATAAATGATTTCAAGCCCGTCATTTCGGTGTCGGTCCCGTATTTCAGCTCCGCATATGAATAGCTTTCGTCCTCGCGGTATTGAAGCCTTGCGCCCTGCTCCATTTTATACAGATTGCCGCTCTCGCCACTGTCGCCGAATTCCGTTTCGACAAACGAGCTGTCTATAGCCTCAATTGCAAGATACAATCCTACATGCTCGCCGTTTATATAAAGGTCGCAAAAGACGGTTTCGGGAACGTTCATTCCGAGCTCGCGCAGATATTCGTAGTGGAGATATTCACGCATATACGACGGGTCGCTGTAGCCGCTGTTTAAGACGAGCTCGTTAAGGCCGTAAAGCTTTTGACCTTTTACGTATTTGTTGAATTTCACACGGTAGCTGTAACGGTCGGAGCCGGAAGAAGCTATGGACGTAAGCGTCATATTCCCCTTTGTCCTTATTCCGGCATTTTCTATCGTAACTCCGTTAAACGTTATATCCGCGCTGTGATATTCCTCATTCAGCGGATACGCGCACATATCCTCAAGGTCGGCTTCATCTATTGAAATACTGACCTCTATAACGTTGTCCCTTTCAAAAAGCTCGGAATAATCGTTTATTTCTTCGTTTTCATCGGCGCACGCCGCCGTCATAAGCGCAAAAAGCATTACGGCGGCAGTAAGCAAAGAAATTATTTTTTTCATGTACAACACCTCATTTTGCGACTGTCGGCGCGGCGGAAAGAACAATGCTCAGATTGCCGTTTCTGCAGCGCAGCTCGTTTATGAATTCCTGCTCGTTACAGCCCCTCATAAGCGATACCGTATAATCGACTTCAAAAAGGGAACCGAGATCCGTTGTTTTTATTTTTGTCAGCTTATATTTTTTCGTATAATTTTCAAATACGTCGTCAAAAGCGTGCTGAAAATTAAGATTTTCCGGTATTACTATCATAAGGTGCCACTCGGCGTGCTTTGCCGGAAACATATTTGCCTTTGCAAAAATTATAAGCACAATACACAGCACAACCACAAACAGCGCTCCGTAGCCGTAGAGCCCGACGCCGCAGGCAAGTCCGGCCGCAACGGCAAAAAATATAAAGCCGATGTCCTTTGCATCGCCCGGAGCGCTGCGGAAGCGTATTATCGACAGCGTACCGGCCATGCTGAACGCCCTTGCAATGTTGCTGCCGACAAAAAGGATTATAACGGCAAGTATTATCGGCAGCATACAAAGCGTTACGGCAAGGCTCTGCTGATAATACTCGCCCTCCTGAGTCTGCCTGTACGTAAACGCTATGACAATTCCCAGTATGAGCGATACGGCCATTGCCGCCGCACATGCCGTAACGGAAAGCTCAGAGCCGTTTGATGTTAAAATATCGTTAAATAAAGTATCCATGAGTTCTCCCCCTATATTGCCATATAAAAACCGTTATTATTTTCAAGCGAATGTTTGAATTCCGTACCGTATTTTGAGAAGCTTGTTCTTGCTATATCAAGCGATGCAAGCATATGCGTAATCCACAGCGGCTTTGCCGTTGCGGTTTTTATTTCCATAAGACACATCGTTCCTGGCAGCAGCGGCGAACCGACGTCGCCCGATTCAAGCGCAAGATCATGCCGCCTTGACCGTATATTAAAATCAAAGGATATGCGCAAATCCGCATCTGCCCTGTCAAAATATGCTATTCTGTCATATGCGATATACACCTTCGGGCTAAGCTCATAGCAGCTCATAAAATATTCTATTTCGTGCAGAACCTGCACATTCATATACGGCTTGAGCTTTGGCGCCTTTTTGCTTTTGACAAATTCATACGCCTCGCCGAGTTTCAATTCCGTTCTGCGCTTATTTACAAGGCCGTTGAATTTCTTTTTGATTTCCAAAAACACATGCGCGTCCGCTTTGGGAATACCGTATGCGCGCATACGCAGCTTTTCTTTGTATTTTGGTTTTCCGAGTGATGTTCTGATAAGGAAATCGTCGGTTGTATCAAAATACAAATTGGAAATCGTGTACGGCTCGTAATTTTTATTGTAAGCGTCAAGCACCATATATTGTTCAACAAGCCTTTTTATAATATCAAACTGATGCAGATTTATCAGATATTTATGCTCGTATCTGTTAAATACCTCAATTGCCATATAATCATCTCCCGTTGCTTTGATTTTGCAATGTTATGATACAGCGCAAAGATTAAAACATCATTAGAGAAAAATAAAAAAAAACAAAAAAAATGAAAAAATATAAATTCGGCGGCTCCGATGCGTAAACGGAACCGCCGAATTTAGCAGAATGACAATTATTATTCAGATATAATTTCGCATACCAAAGTATTTATGATTCTTACCTAAGCGAAGGCGTATCATATCATTACTTCAACATCGTGCACCGTTCCGGCTTCGCATTTCGGGAGCAGCTTTGACGCGATACGCTTGCCGTCAAAATAAACCGCTTTTTCGCCCGTTCTTTTTATCTTTATATTATACACGGCGCCGCGGTATGTGCGCGTCATTTCGGCTCCGCCCCATTCGGGAGGCAGACACGGCTCTGCAAGCAGCCCGTCAAATTCCGCTCTTATACCGAGCATATATTCCG
Organism: Candidatus Ornithomonoglobus intestinigallinarum; assembly: GCA_018715365.1. Lineage (GTDB taxonomy): Bacteria > Bacillota > Clostridia > UBA1381 > UBA1381 > Ornithomonoglobus_A > Ornithomonoglobus_A intestinigallinarum. The sequence goes on from DVLU01000009.1 coordinate 7,457, forward strand.
TTATACCTCTGAAAACCCAGCTTGTTGTTCCCGTCGTCCAGCTTCCGGTAACCTCGCCGGCCCTTAATTCACATTCCGGGCCGAGATACATATTTGTTGTGACATACGGCTCAACGCCCGAATGAGTATACGGATTTTTCGGATTGAACGGCGACATAAGCTTTAATGTTTTATATGCGTTTTCGCCGCGCCCCGCTATGCAGTCGGCAACGAGCTTAAACGCGCAGCCGTGATTGTAAACCGAGCCGTTTTCAAAAAGCCCTTTTCCGAAATACGATATTCTGCCTACATGCGGATTTGGTCTTGAATAACTCGGAACGCACTGCACATAGCCGAAATCACAGCAAAGCTTATTTTCCGCAAGATCAAGCAGCGCGTCGTTATCATCGGCAATTCCGGCTATAACCGCCCAGGACTGCGGATTTAAAAATATTTGTGCGTCCTCCGTATCGTATGAACCGACGCGTTCGCGCCAATCGTTTACACCGTATATAAAATGATCCCTGTCCCAGCCGCGGGAGCGTATATTGTGTATCATTTTATCGTTAAGGCTTTGATATTTATCCGCAAGCTCCTCATTTCCGATATATTTTAAAAGCTCGATAAAATCGCTTGTCGCCTTGACCGCCGCAATCGAAAGCCACACACTTTCGCCTATCATATTAAGGCCGGCGCCGTCAAACGAATCGTTCCAATCTCCGCCGCCCCAAAGACACAGGCCCCATTCGCCCGTTTCGCGGTGAAGGAAATCAGCCCCGCGTATGCAGTGCTCAAAAACCGTTCCACGCATATCGCTTTCCCAGTAGCCCACCGGTTCGTCAAGCACCGACAGGTCTCCCGTTTCCTTTATATAAGTTACAACAGCCGGCAAAAGCCACGCCGCGCCGTCACGGTACGGGTCAAGATCAAGCGGCATCCAGGAACGCAGCGTATTTCCGTCCGGCTTTTGATACTGCAGGCAATACAGCAGCTTTTCGCGCGAAGCTTTATCGTCAAGCGGCACAAAGCCCGTTATATCCTGCATTATATCTCTGAAGCCGAGGTTATATACTCTGCCCCATGTTTTCCCCAAGTCCATCTGGCGCTTGAGCCATATATTAACCATTCTGTTTATATGCTCATCGGGCGTTTTTATATATACCCTGCTGTCATACACGCTTGTTTTTTCTTTTATTGCCGCAAGCTCTTTTTCAAATGCGCCTTCTGCAAGTATTTGCTTTGAAGCTTTTGCCGCTTCCGCGACGCCCGTTTCAACGCCGAGAGTGAATCTTATTGTTTTTGCTCCGCCGGGAGCAAGCTCGGCTTTAAGCTGCAGCGCCCCTGCCGTAAAATTATCAAATACATTTCCCCTGCATTCAAGACGCTCGGTTTTAAGCGCGTCGGGTTCGCTGCGGCTGCCGTATACGCCTACAAAGCGTTTTCCGGCAACGTCGTAGCCGTATATCTCGCTGTCTGATGCAAAATGTATGCAGTGGTATTTTGTCGGTGAATTATATGCAACATGCTGAAAGCACACGCCGTTTACGCTTTCCTCAAACGTATCTTTATTGCACGGCGCGTGCCAGCCGATACGCGAATTCACGTCCGCAAAGGCGTATATATCGAGCTTCCTTTCACAATTGCTTTTATTTTCAATCGTAAGCTGCCAGCATTCACGCTTGCCGTGCAGCGGTACAAATATTAAAAGCTCCGTGCGGATATTGTTATATTCCGATATTATTTTTGAATAGCCCATGCCGACTGCGGTTTTATATTCGCCAAACGGCAGCCGTCCGTAGTTGCGGTTTATGCAATATGACTTCCCGTTTTCTTTTATAAAAATCAACCTGTTATCGGTATCTCTCGCTATTTCGCGCTGAAAGCCGTTTTCTGCCTTCATAATTGAACCGCCGAGCCCGAATTGGTTTATGCACGTTACATATTCCTCATTCCAAAGATAATTCATCCACGGTCTTTTGGGGTACATATCTTCTATCACATATTCCTTTTTGCTGTCTGTAAATCCCATTTCAATCTCCGTTCTGCCGGTGCATACGCTGCTCCGAACGCCGAAATATCCGTTAATATCACGGTGCACGGAGCAACTGTAAACTGCGCGGCGTATTTTTAAAATTATGTCGGGTCTTTATATATAAACACGTAGGATATTGTGCCGTATCGTGCTTTTACTATTATCCTGTCGGGGCTTACCGGGTTTGATTCTGCCGTTGTCACCTCGTCAAGCGTACCGATCCATGCGCGCGTGCCGTCAAAGAAAACGACGTTCTGTGTCCAGTAATACGCCTCATCAACCTCGTCCGGCGAAGTGTAGCCCCATTTTATAACTTTATCTTCAATGCTTGTTATATAGCCCCATGACAGCCTGAAGGAATCGTTAAAGCTGCCGTACATGGCGCTGCCCCACTGCGGCGTCGGGTCGCCGTAATTTTCCTGCGTATACCGATAAAGCATTTCTATGCTCCGTATATTGTTCTGACCGTCGGCTTCGATATGGAGTATATCGCCCTTATTTATTTCCATCCCGTCGGGAATATCGGACGGATCGAGATAATATTTCCTTTCGGAGGTGCCCTGCATTCCTTCGATTATTTTTACGACTTCTTCATCGCCGTTCAGACCCTCGTATATATTTCCAACAAGCAGCAGCGGACTGAGATAATCCACTCTGTATTCAAGGTCGCGCTTTATTACGGCAATATCCTCCGCGCCCTTGTTATCGCCTATTGTGTAGGTCGCAACCTCGTATGTGACGTCGCCTATCATCATATCGCGCGGCGTACCGAGCTCGAAATCCTTAAGCCCCGCCTTTGCGACCTTTGTATCCGTCGGCACGGCGAGGACTGTTGTCCCGTCAAGCGAAAGCACGTTTTTTGTACCTATTCTGCCGCTGCCATTATATGCAAGGCTGTCAAATTCCTGATTGCAGGTGAGCGTTTCCTCTGGCTCGCCAAGCGTCTTTACGGGTGTATCTATCCTGTTAATTTCACCGTCAGCGTTTACGCCGTAGCGTATCAGCATCGGAGTGAACACACCGCCGTTTGCGGAAAAAACACCGAGCTCAAGTTCCGTGTTCTTGTATCCGGCGCCGTCCACCGTTACTCTTTGCGCGGGCTTCAGCGTAACAAATTCATGCGTAAAAAGATACAGTTTGAAAAACAAATCGCCGGCCTCGTCCCTGTATATACTGCGTATATATGCAAGGCTCATATCATCCCCGCCCTCGCTTTCGCAGTCAACCACAATACCGAAGCGGTCAAGCCGTATCAGCACGCTGCTGCCGGCGTTAAATACAAGGCCGTGCGTTTCTGTTATGTAATCATTAAGAGGATATTCCGTATCGTCTATCGTGACGCTGTCCGCAGTTGAGAAATCGATCACGCCCGCCGCTGTTTTTCTGCTTATGTATATTTCAAGATAATCATCGGAGCGTATGATTGTGAGTACGTCGCCTTCGCGTATATCGGAAAGGGACGATGTTTCGCCCGAATCCAAAAACACAAAGACTTCCGCATAATCGTCGGCGGCTATCTGCCTGCCTTCGATGTCGTCTGTGTATATCACGTTTTTACCGCCGTCATACGAATTTACAACGCACACCTCACAGTCCTCAATAACGGCCGCATCGTAGCCGTTTCCGCCGTCCGTATCGTAAAGCGTTATTTGTCCGTATTTAAGACCGTTTATCGCTTCGGCGACGCTTGGAACGTCCTTTGTGCCGTTTACGGTGATTTCGGCATTTATGTTAAGCTTTGCGGAACGGCGCGTATTGTTTTCGCGGTAATACGAAACCGAACCCGATGCGCCGTCGTAGGATATAATATCTTCCGCATTTATCGTTACAATATCGCTTTCGCGCGTTTCATACATAAAAACTATTTCCGATATGCCGTTTTCCTCATCGTCAAGATACCAAAAATCAACGTATCTGCCAAGGTACTTTCTCGCATACGCATCATCGGCGTCATATGTGCGTCCCTCTATTGTTATGTGTCCGGCGGTAAGCGCCGGGGCGTCCGTGAGCGACAAGCCCGCTGCGCCCGTAACGCGTCCGCGGCTTCCGCGTATGCCCATGCAGTTATACAAAAACGTGTCGTTTTCGTCACCGTCCATAATTACATAATCGCCCGACGCTCCCGACATTTTGTACATTGGTACATCGAAGGAATTATATAATATTTTTGCTATATCGGCATTTGTCAGCGTTTCTCCGGAGGATTCAAGACCGCTGTCAAGCTCCAGCTCCGAAAAAACGCGCATATATCCGGCGGGATAGCCGCCCTCTATGTTTGCAAGCTCGTCATAGCCCATTGCCTTTAAAAGCATGGAGGATACTTCGCTCACTGTTATGTTATCATCGGGGCGAAAGGCGCTTTTTCCGTCGCCGCTTATTATTCCGAGCTCCGCAAGCCCGTTTATGCTGTTTGATTTCCAGTAGGTCGCCGGAACATCTACAAAATAAAGCCTGTCGTAACGGTTATATTCTTCAACATTTAAAAGCCTTGCCATATACCCGGCAAACTCCGCTCTTGTTACCGTGCTTTGAAGATCCGTTTCATTATCGAATATTTCAAGCGTTTTTAAGAGCTCGGCTTCGATTGTATTTTCGGTATGCGTTTTACCGGCAGTATCCGTTTCCGCAGCCGACGCCGCAAAAACGGAAAGCGTAAGTATTCCTGCCGCAAGCAATAAAGCGATAAGTCGTTTCATGCCCATTCCTCCTTTAATTGCCCATCATTCTGTAAACGGCCGCCGCAGCTTCGGCGCGCGTAACGGGCGACGCCGGCTTAAACGTTCCGTCCTCATAGCCGTTAAATACACCTGCGGCGCTCATACGGGCAACTGCATCGGCGGCATAATCGGCTATTTCCGCACTGTCGGAAAATACAGTTCCCGCAGTTTCACCTCCGACATTCCCGGCTGCCGCCCTGTAAAGCATAACAGCCGTATCCTGGCGCGTTACCGCCATACCGACGCCGAAGGTACCGTCACCCATGCCGTTTACAACGCCCGCATTGACGGCGGACGTAATATACGGCGCATACCATGCGTCCGGCGAAACATCGCTGAAGCCTTCCGCCGGAGTATCGTCCGCAAGATCAAAAGCGAGCACGAGCATTTTAACAAGCTCTTCGCGGGTTACGTTATCCTGCGGGGCAAAAATGCCTTCGCCGCGTCCCGATATTATTCCTTTTTTAAATAAAGCGCCTATTGCCTCCTTTGCCCAGCCGTAATTATCCAGATCGGTAAAGTACGAAACGTCAAGCGGCTTTGCCGGTTCGGCGCTTGGGCGAACCTCAATGCTCGGCGTGCTGTGACCGCCGCCCGACGAACCGCTGGACGAACCTCCTCCTCCGCTGCCCGCGCCGGAGCCGCTCTGGCCCGAGCTCTGCGCAGCGCTTTTTAACGCCGCTTCAAGCGCGTCAAGACTGTTATATGTTTTGCCGGCAACCGCAGAACAGCTTTTTGATGTTACTATATCATCGTCAAAGCCGGTTTCCTCGGAAAAATCATTGAGTATGGATACGATATTTGTATATCCGTCGGGCGTCTGCACCTTTTGGAGTATCGTCATTTCCGTAAGCTTGTCCTTAAAGCCGTCCGCGCCGTCTATACCAATGCCGTTCATGCGCTGCGCGACGCTTGTCCTGAAGCTGTCCGAAGCGTTGGTATACCATTTTTCTATCCGCTCATCGTCTATGTTCATATATGCCATATATTCGTCAAGCTCTTTTAATTTACCGGCGTTAAGCGCGCTTACAATAAGCTCGCTTCTGTAAATATCGGCTGCGGCGGCGCCGTCGTTTTCACCGAGGCTTCCGTCCGATACGGCATCATAAACGGCAGCCAAGGCCTCGCTCTCGTCAACGCTGTCCGTAAGCGGCAGATAAAACTGCAGTGCATACCTGTTTTCCTTTGCGGCCGCCGTCATATCCTGCTTGGATATTTTTGCCGCCTCAATAAGCGCGCTCACCGCCTGAGCGTTTTCTTCGGGGTCGGCGTACATAAGGAGTATATCCTCAAGCCGCGCCCCGCTTTCATCGCCCGCTGTTACGCGGTATAAGCCGCTGTGCGTGTTTATCGGAACGTCAATATTGTATTTACCGTCAAGCACCTCATATTCGTCAAAGAAAACAACGCTGTCCTCCGGCGTGCCGTCCTGAGGGATATTTTCCGCGTCTGTCTGCGCGTTCGTTATAATAAGCCCGACGCGTCCGCCCGATGCGCCGCCTTCAACCGTCAGCCTGTAATCATCGCCTATCGGCGCGGTTATAAATTCGCTTGCATATGCTGTCGCCGTAAACGACGTCGCAAGCAATAAAGCCGCAATAATTTTCGTTTTCACCGATAATGCCACCTTTCATATTTTATTTATACCGCCGTATCAGCCGGCCGTATTTTCCCACGTCATCATGATGATATTTTCCGCACGCTTACCGTTCAGAAAAGACGTCATCTGCGCTCTGACGCCGGCTGCCGCGACAGATTGTCCGCCGCATTCTATAACGACTGCCTTTGCGAGCGGCTCCATTGTGTTCTTTTTCCAAAGATACAGCGCTGCCGTGTCAGCTTCGGGCGATATATCCGCCGTGTAGCTGCCCGTATATTTGCGCACACCTATAAGCACGCCGTCTTTGTATTCCGCGTAAAACGCGTCATATTCGCCCGTCATATCGACGGAGCACGTTATTTTACCGTTTGATATATCGTATGAGAGAAGATTTTTAAGTTCGAATTCCGTACATTCGTAATTCCCCGTATCGGGATAGAAAACAACAACGCGCATCTTTCCCGATTTGTTTTCTATGTAAAAGCTGTCCGAAAAGCTGCCATCGTTTACTTTTACGCTGTTAAAATATGACGTACATTCCGACGGATCGCTTAAAAATTCATCAAAGCTTTTCCCGTCCTTTACAACAATAATCTCCGCGGTGCTTCCTTCCGCGCTTTCCGAGCTTACCGTTACCTTTCCGAAGCCCGCGGCCTGCGCGCCTTCAAGCGGCGCCTTTTCCGTTTTCCAGCGGTATAAAATATATACAGGTTCTCCCGAAACGGAAATGCTTTCGCCCTCATTTTCGTTTGAAATGCCGAGACTGTTCCCGTACATATCATAAGCGCTTAATTCCATATTTAACGGCGCGGCTGCCGGTATGTAATCCGCTGCCGTATCGCCGGCGTTAAATACAATATGGAGCTTTTCGCCGTTACCGCTTTCATATCGGTAACGCGTGCACTCTCCGACCTTTTCGGATGCAACGGCATGTTTGCCCGCCGTAAAATAGTTGAAGTTTGCAAGCGCCGCATATGATTTTTTTGCGGCGTAAGGCACTTCGGTATCGGACCATTTTCGCAAGAGTCCGTATTGATGCTCGCGGTTATTCGGAAGATTTCCGCCGTCCTGGAGCTGATAAACGTAGTAATTTCCAAAATCGGCATCGGTAAGCGACAGCGCCGCGCTTCTTACTGTATATTTTGCCTGGTTTTCCTCGGGTATGCTGTTTACGGTTGCCCAGCCGTGCTCCGTTATCCACACTTCGTCCGAACCGCCGTACGTTAATGCAAGCGAACGAAGCTCGTTTATTTTTCCGCCCAGATCAAACCTTTCCGGGCTCATGGTAAGGTAATACGGGTGAAACGACATTGCGTCAAAATAATTCCCCGCGCCGGCCGCATAAGCGTCGGCGCACCATTTAACATATTCGGGGTCGTGTATTCCGGTCATCGAAAGGCCTATCAGCTTTTTTGAGGAGCCCGCATCGTCAAGCGCCTTCCTTGCGGTCTGCGCAAGCGCGGCATAATCCGCACCCGTTGCCTTCATGCCGTTATTGAACGTTTTGTTGTTGGGCTCGTTCCACAGCTCATACGCTTCTATCGTATCGCCGTATTTTTCTTCAAGCTCCGTCACAAGCGCTTTTACGTAATCGTAAAAGGCATCGCGCTCGCCGTAGGTGCGCGGGATGTCGGACTCCGTTTCGGTATACAGCTCATTGCCGAAGCCGAGCATCGCAAGCACGCGCAGCCCGTTTGCCTTTGCTTCCTCAAGCAGCTCCGTCTGGACGGAGGTAAGAGCATATACTCCCTTTTTCTGCTCATAGTCCGCCCACAGGAGCCCATTGCGGACCGAACCGAAGCCCGCTTTTGCCGTAAGCAGCATGCTTCTTTTAGCGTCGCGTTCCGTATCACCCATATGTACGCATGTTCCCATGCGGTCGTTTTTGGCGTTATACGCATCCCTGCAATACGAAAAATCACGCTCGATGCTGTATTCGCCGCCGCCCGAATATACCGTGAGCTCCGCCGTGTACGCGCCGTAAAGCTTCGGCTCATACTCCATATAGAACGCCGTATCGCCGCACGGCGGAACGCTTACGGTGCGCTCCGAAACGCCGAGCGTGTTTTCGCCGTCTTTTAACGTCAAAACACACCGTGCGTTCCGGGCTGCGCCGTCATAATTATGCAGCGAAATTTTAAAGGAGCAGCCGCCGTCCGTATCGAAAAATATATTTCCGAGACTGTCCGTCTCAAGCTCACCCCTTACGGGAGCAGCCGTGCCGCTGCCCGATACCGAAATCTGCGCAAGCTTTATTCCGTGCTGCGCGTAGCCGTATTTCCACGAACGTGTTGTGAGCACAATGTCGCTTCCGTCAAACGAATTGTCAAATACAGCCTGAGAAAGCGTAAGCCTTGATGTTTTAAATTGTCCGCTGCCCGTGCACATTACTGCCTCGCTTCGCTGTTCGATCCCGTCGGGAGTTTTGTATTTTATTTCAAAAAACGCATTGCCCGCCGTATTGTCGTCGTAATAGCGAACATCAATATAAATATCCTCAAGCTCACTTAAGCCGGCTGCGAAGCTGTCGTTTACATCGAGATAAAGATTCTCGTCGCTCCAAACGGTTGAGCCGATATGCCAAACGCTTTCGCCGTTTACGGCAGATACCGACGGCGACGTTATTTTATCGCCTACGGACGCACGAATATCCGACATATCGGGGCTCGGCGAAAAGCTCAGCGAGTATGTTTTTGCGGCGGCGCCCGCGGGGAGAGAAACCGCAAGCATAACGCCCAGAATAAATATTAGCATTTTTATCCGCTGCATAGGATTTTCCTTTCGATTTATTACCGGGAATGAGCGCGGCGGGAAACGGGTCAAGGTTCCCCGCCGGCTTCGTATCGGTTATTTTTATTGATTATTCGTATAGCGTTACGCTTTCGCAAAGGGGCGTCATGCCGCCTTCGCCGCCAAAAGCGCTCCACATAAACGCTTTATAGCAGTATACACCCTCCGGACGTGCCAACTCCACAGCGCCCGACGTTCCGTATTCCGTCTTTACGCCGAGGAGCACGCCGTTTTCATCGTATGCCGCCGCGACTGCGGTACAGCCGGTATCCGATGCAAATTCAAGCAGCGCTCCCGTTTCAGTCTTTGTAAGAGTGAGCGGCGCTTTCTCGGTATACGGCTTCATGCCGAAATTATCGATATAAACATCGCCGCGCGATTCCGGCGCGTTATCCGTTGTTTTTGTGTTAAGAAGTACGGAATTCAGCTGCGATATTTCTATATCCTTAAGGCTCTTTGCAATTATGCCGTTTACGTAAATATCGGCCGTTTTTGCGTCAAGGTCAAAATGAAGCTCGATTTTATTCCATTGCTCCGGCACAAGTCCGTTTTCAAGGTTTATACCGCCTATTATTTTGCCGTCGCCGCCGAATGTGAACGATGTATTTGTATCATTTTCCGTATCTTTAAGCTGAATTGTAAACGGCGCCGTTATATCTCCGTGATACATCTCCTCAAGCTCCAGAATATATCTGCCGCCGGTTTTCGGCTCATCAAGAACATATTCTGCGTCATTCCATTGATTCGGCGACGTGATGGTTAACGCGTCGGCCATTTTCAAGCTTATGCCTTTATCAGTCTTTGCGCCGTAAACGCCTCCGCGCCATGCGGCATTGCCCATTTTCCAGCTGCCGAAGTTTTTGGCGGCATCAGAACCGTCGCTTTCGTAATCCGTAAAGCTTGAGAAATTATCGTAGAAAATATATCCCTCGGGAGTTACGTCCGCATAATCGGCGTTATCCTTATAAACGGCAAGGTCGTCTATGTAAACATCGCCGTGATAAGTGCCGGGATTTACATTATACCATACTCTTGAAAGATTTCTTGAGTATGATGTTTGACCGGCGCATCTTTCGTTTACAAATGCCGTAACCGTATCGTTATCGAGGTTTACAACAAGCTCGACTTTGTTCCACTCGCCGCTTGCGCATTTAAGAGCCGAACCCTTCGGCAGCCCTATTCCTCCGTCGCCGTTTATCTGGAATACGTCTGTAAGCGGCGGATCGTCGCCGAGCTGTATTTTAAATATCGATGCGGCGTCATTGTACATTTCGTAAAATTCTATTGTATACGTGCCTGTGGTGAGAGTTTCCGGCAGCTGTACGTACCCGTTTGTAAGTTTACTGTAAGTTACGCCGTCAGTGTCGGCTATTTTAAAGCTTACGCCCCTGTCTGTTTTTGCGCCGTAGGCGTGTCCGCGCCAAGCCGCATTTTCAAATTTCCAGTTCAGGAATGTCTGTGCGCCCGGGTCTGCACCGTTGCTGCGGTAATCTATAAACTCGCTGAAATTTGTTTTATATACAAAGCCGCTTTGGTCGGCCTCTATATAATTTTCATCGCTTTCCACAGCCGAGAGCAGAAAATCGTCTATGGCTATGCTGTCGTTATTTGCGGCAAACAGTATTTCCGAAACGCCGTCTATACCGCCGAGATTTGTTCTGTACGCTCCGTGACCGTCAACAAAGCACATGACCTCGCCGTTATCGGCATTTATTATAAGCTCAACGGTCTGCCATACGCCGCTGTTCAGCTTGAGCGCAAGCCCATTTATGCCGATGCCGACGTTTGCGTTGCTCTGCGCAACGTCTTTGACGCAGCCGTCAGAGCCGAGCATAAAGAGATTGTCCGAGACTTTATTTTCGGCGTCTCTTGCGCGGATAAGCATTCTTGCCGCGGAATTTGCGGCTGTTTTTGCTTTAAATTCCAGCCTGTAAACTCCCGTATCGAGCGGCATATCGGGCTTGAATTTTGCTCCGCTGTATTCGCCGTCGTTATAGTCGGCGGGCGTTGATACAAGCTGCATAAAGCCGCCCTGACCTATGTCGTTTCCGGCGGTGACGCTTGCGGCGCTGTCTTCTTCAAACTTGCTGCCCGTAAACCACGGCAGCGCATCACCGTTAAAGCTCCAGTTATCGAACTGCGACGCCCCGCCCGCAAAATCCGAAAAATCGGTTTTGTAAATTTCATACTCCGTATCGGGCGCGGCAAGCGGCGCAAGCTGCGCCGAGAAAGCAAGTCCCGCGCAAAGTATGAGCGATGTTATTTTTTTGTTCATATTATTTTCTCCCCTTTCCGGTTAATGTTTTTTATTTGTTCCATGCAATTATTTCAAGGCTTGAAATGTTTGCAGTGCCTGCTTTTTCACTCATCATGGCTTTTATTTCCTGTACAGATCTGCTTGATGAAGTGAGCAGCTTCTCGGCGGCAAAAAATGATACCGTTATCCTCGGTGCTTCGTATGCTTGTTTTTTCATATCGGCTCCCTCCTTCAGTTTATCGTAAGCCCGCAGCGTGCATCGTCTGTTTCGTCCTTGGGATCGTCGTAAAGCCCGTCCGCGATAAGACCGAAATACACACTGCCGTTTGCCGGGATCTCAACGCTTGCAAGCGTAACGTCTTTTGTTTTTGTTGTTTCGCCCTGCGTTACTGTCCACTCGATATTTGTTATCGATCCGCCCGTTTCCGACTTTACCTCGGCAAGATAGCCCATCGCTTTATCGGTATCGCTTATAAATTGGCTGAATGTTGTTATCTCGCTGTTAAATACCGGCTCTGTTTCGGTTATATTTTTAACGGTAAAGTTATCGATAAATATATCGCCGTGATTTTTGTTGCCGCTCATGATTGTATTCAAAAGCACGCTTGAAATGTTTTGGTTGGATATAGGTACTGTTCTTACATCTGTGCCGTTAATGTTAAATACGGCTGTTTTAGCATTTAAATCAACCGTTATTTTTGCGTGATTCCATTGACCTTTTGCAAAGCTTGCATCGATGCTCCCGCCACTTAGATAACCGGTATCCGATATTACAAACTCCGTCTGTTCTTTGTTTGTTGTGCTGTACAGCCTTACGGTAAACTTGCACGTGGTATCCGTATCATATCGCTGGTCAAATTCTATAACGTATTTGCCGTCGGTATCCGAAAGTGTGTCTGACGGAGTCCAGGTCACATCGTTGTATTTGTTGGCAGGCGTATTTCCCGTAGGATCACCCATGCAAAGGCTTATGCCCTTGTCGGTTTTTGTGGCATAGGTGCTGCCGCGCCACGCGGCATTGCCGAAGGTGAAATTGCCGAATTTCATTGAATTTGCGTTGTCCCCGTCACTTACCTTTGTGCCTGCGTCTGTGAAGTCCTCGTATTCTATATAGCTTCCATCGCCGTTTTGAGAATAGAGCGATGCATCCTCTTGATAAATACGAAGGTCGTCGATATAGATGTCACACTGACCGGAGGAAGCAATAAAATCAATACCTGTAAACTTTCCGGAGCCGTTCGTTGTGTATCCGCAGCCATAACCGTTTACAAACGCATATACTCTGTTGTTTTCCAAATCATTTACCATTTCTATTTTGTTCCACTCATCTGTTTTCAGCGTCAGCGGGCTGCCCGTTTTATCTAACGTATCACTAAAAGCCGTTATCTTTCCTGTTGTATCAGTTTTCAATATTTTATCATTATCGCCTTTAAGCTTTACCTGAAGAGCCGGAATCCCGGTTTTCCCTTCTGTTGTAACCGGCTTAACCCAAACCTCTGTTGTGTATATTCCGCTGTCCGCCTGTGCCGGGAACGCAAAATACAAATCATTGCCGTTTTGGTTATATGATGTGTTTGTAAGCTTCATGCTTACTCCTCTGTCTGTAAGAGCTGTATACGCTCCTCCGCGCCATGCGGCATTGCCCAATGTGAGATTATCGTTATTATTTGCGGTATTTACATTAAACGCATGATCAACATACCGGGTAAAATTTGTGTTTATAAGCTCGTCTTCGGTTTTTTCACTTTCCGCATAGGCGCTTTCGTCGTTAAGCCTTGCGACCTCAAAATTATCGATATACAAATCATCGGTGCTGCCGGCTATAAGGATTTTGCTCACGCCGTCAAGCGATGAAATATCAACGCTCTGCGCTCCGCGGCCGTTTACAAAGCGCATGACTTGCGTTGTATTTAAATTGACAATAAGCTCCACACGGCTCCACGTATCTTTTGACAGCTTTACGGTATCGCCTTTTTCATTTACGGCTATTGCAGCGTTTCCGGCAGCGTTAAGTATATCGCCGGAATTTTCACTCAGATAAAGCACCTCTTTTGTGTTTGTTCCGTCCGTAAATCTTACGCGCATATTTGTGCATTTATCGTCGCTCGCTGCCGTATCGCTTTCGCTTTTTTGGTCAAATGCTATTTTGTATACGCCGCCTGTAATGCCCGCATCAAATATTGCCCCGGCGTAGGTATCAACGCCTTCGCCCGTAGAATTTAAGCACAGGTATGTATTATCGCCTTCGCTTTTGGCAATAATGGATTCATCGCTATTTTTACAGAAGCTTGTATTGTCCCCTGTAAACCACAGAGCTTCTTCATCGTTAAACGTCCATCCGGCAAGTCCCGCGCCGCCTGTTTGAAGGTCGCTGAAATCGGTTGAATAATTTTCACCGTTTGCCGCATACGACGCCGGAATAAGCGCGGCGCACAATGCGGCTGCCGAAACAATGCTTAAAAGCTTTTTCATATTATGTATCATTCCTTTCCTCCCTTATCATTTACTCGTTCCGAATAATATATTTTCCGCACCCGGACGTATAAGAAATGCCCGTACCTCATAATTGTCCGCATCGGGAACGGTGAATATATCCTCGCGCTTATCGGGGCTTGCGGCGCCCGTAAAGGTCATTGCCTTTTGCAGCACTCCGCCGCTGTACAGCCCCGCAATAAGCACATAATCCCCGTTTTCTCCGGCTGTGTTTATAACGCTCACCGTCCCTTCATTTACAACCGCTCCGAACATTTTGCCGTCCGGCAGCGCTTTATCGTAAACACCGGCGGCGCTGTCAAACAGCACAGCCTTTTTCAAAAGCTCCTCCCCTCCTATTCCTTTTATATTGCCAAACGAAATAATGTACCGTCCGCTTTCTTGTGGCAGCGTAAACTTAAAGCCGTAATATGATTTTTCAATAATATTCGGTTCCGCTCCGGCGCCGTTCAACGGTATAATGCTTATGTTCTCCCTGTTTATAAGCATCGGATCGACAGAATCGTCAAATACCGTTTCCGCTGTGCCGTCGCTGTTTACGTATACCTTACAGTCTGCGGGCGATTCATTTATCGCCTTGCTCGTTTTGTAAATGCCGAGATTATCTATATAAATATCTCCGTGGTTTGCCTCGTCGAGGCTGAACGTATTAAAATATACGCCTGTCAGGCCGCCGCTTATTTTCAGGCTGCGCTCGTTCTGGAGCAGTTCGCCGTTTATGTAGGTTTTATATGTATTATTGTCTATATCGCAGTAAACCTGCACACGGCTCCAGCGTCCCAGGGGCAGCGTTATGTTATAGCGTGCGTCCGTTTCATACCTTCCGCCCGCCTTTGCTTTCAGGCCGAAGAGCGTAAATACCTCTGCGCCCTCGCTTTCCGCGCCCATCGCTCTCAGGCTGAAATGCGCGGCGGTTCTCGAGGCGGGATAAATATCAAATTCCATTACGCATCGTCCGGACTTTATCGTTTCGGGCAGATTTATCATGCCGTCTATTGTGTACGACGTCCTGTTCTCCGAGCCGTAAAGGTCAACAAGCTTCATAGACGTCCCGTGAAAATCATCGACGTGCGCTCTGATTATGCCGCCCGTTTTTGAGTCGTTCCTGAAGGAAAAGCCCTCCCACGGCTCCGCGCCGCTTTCAAAGCCTTCAAAATCTGTTGTGTATACAAAGCTCCGTTCGGCATAGGCGCTCGCCGTGCAGAACAGCGCGGCTGCGGCAATAACCGCAAAAATGAATTTTTTCATAGAAAACAGTTTCCTCCGTGCGGTCAATCCTTAAGCTTAACAAGCGGCGCTCCGTTTTCAAGGCTTGACCATATAAACGCTTTTACCGTATCGCAGTCGGAAAGCGCCGTTATTGTTTCGGTTTCCGTTTTTGAATATTCGCCCGGCGAAATCGAATAATGCCTTATATGGAAGGATGAAAGCGAGCCGTTTGCATATTCGCCGACAAGCATTGTGTATTCCGCGGAAACGGCTGATGTGTTTATTATATCGGCCGTGATTTCAAGCTCCGTTCCCGACGGCGTAAAGCCCGTATAATTTTCGGCGCCGTTTATAAGGATATCTCCGGCCGCAAACGTTCCGCCGGCTGTTGTGAAGCTGCGGCTGTATTCGTTTGTAAGCACGGTATTGTCTATAATTATCGTATATGACGCATTGCCGGCAAGCATGGTGCCGGGCGTTATTTTTATAAGGCTTCTGCGCGGTATATAGCGGACGCTTGAGGGTATCTCCGCGCCGTTTTCGTCAAGCAGCCGCACCGCGCCGTTTATATCGCTTATAAGCGCCGATTTATTCAGCTTGCATTCTATTGACGTAAGCTCCGGCGGAATGTTTCCCGACGAATATTCGCTGCCGAAATAATCGAAAAATACGGTGCTGTTTACGCGGACGCTGTCGCTGTAGGGGTAAAGCTCGATATCCGTCTGCGAGAGCGGATTTCCCGCTATGCCTTTCACGGCTGCGCTTACGGTTATCCTGTATACCGCCTGCGGGTCAAGTTCGTCATTAAATGTCAGCTTAACCTGCCTTGACGTTGCTTCCGACAGCGAAACGGAAACGCTTTCGGTTTTGCCGCTGACTTCCTTTTGAACGCTTATATAAGACGAGGTCAGATACGACGTGTCAACAGAATCCGAAAACTTAAGATACACGCTGTCGCTCCCCTGCTCCATTGTATTGTTTTCTGCCGAAAGCGAAAGCGTTATCGGCTGAGAGTGCAGCGGATATTTTACGTTCAAAACCGAAATATTGTCAAACCACCAGTCCGAATGGTTGCTTTCCGTTGAACAGTATGTATTTATCGTCACTGCCGAAAGTGACGATGCGGAATTTAATATACCGCGCTCCTCGTCAAGCTTCTTTCCGTTTACGTATGCTGCCGCATAGCCTTCGCCGTAGTCTATGTATATTTCCGCCGTATTCCACTTTGCCGTTTGCGATACGCCGTCCTGCCATGAGATTGCGTTGTCGCCTATATCTGCAAGCTTTGCGCGCGTCCCGGAAAGTGAAAACGCAAAGCCCTCGCCCGTTACGGCAACGGGATTTGTTGCGGTCTGATCGGTATAAAAATCAAACGATACAACGCATTTGTTTTGCCCCGGCGTGAAAAGCTGTGCGACTGCCGTTACGTTTTTATATGTTTCGCCCGTATCGGCAAACGTATCTATCATTTTAAGGCTTGTCCCGTGCGAAGCATCTACGGTATCGCCAACGCAATAGCCCGTTTCGGCATTGGGATTGCCCTCGGGCCCCGTTGCGCCCCAGTTTGTGAAACGCATTCCCGTATAGCCCGACGCACCGTTTTCAAACGTCGTCTGCGTAACGTTTCCGCTGCTGTCGGTCACGCTGTCAAAATCCGTGGCAAACAGCAGCTGCTCCGTTATTTCCTCACCGCCTCCCGTTGTGTAAAACGTAACCTCGGTTTGGCCGAGCACCTGTCCGAAGGTGCCTGTTATCATGTTCGGATCTACAGTTATCCTGTAGTCGGTATCCTCCTCAAGCCTGCCGCCGAAGCCTATCGAAACGGCCGTTGACGTTGCGTCGTAAAATTCAAGCCCCGTTATTTCCTCGCCCGTTGTTTCGTTAAAAACCTTTATTGCATCGGGGCCGAACGCAAAGCTGTTTACGGAATTTGAAAAATTAAGGTGAACAAAATCGTCCTCCGGCGAAACAGCTCCGCCCGCCGCCGAAACGGATAGCGTTATCGGCTCGTTATGCGGCATTTCGTCAACCTCTTTAACGCAGAGATTATCTATAAACATAACTCCGCCGGAACGCTTCTGAAACTGCAGGGAGCTTAGCGGCTGCTTGCTGCCGTAAAGGGCATGCGGCTCGCCGACAGGTCTGCCGTTTACGTAAAATATGAACATATCGGCTTCGTGGTCAATATAGAATTCAACGTTTACCCACGTTCCGAAGCTTATAACGTTTTGCACCTCCTCAACTGTTGTGCCGTCGTTTGCTTCGGGCTTTGCCGATGTGCCTATAAACGAAGCGTAAAAGTTATTTCCGTTGTTTGCCAGCATTCTGAACGTCCCGGAGCTGTTCATGTAGAAGTCAAACGATACGAGCGCTTTTTGACTGCAAGTATACGGCAGCCCGACGTTTGTATTTCTCCAGTCGCCGTCGGCAAATCTCATGCTTGTTCCGTGCTCATCGTCAAGAACGGCGCCCGTTATTGCGGTGCCGCCGCTCGAAAAGAGGCCGTACGGTGACGACATATCAACAAGCGTCTGTGATATATATTCGCCGCCGCTTTGCCTGTAGCCGTCAAAATCGGTAAAATACACCTCACGCTCCTCCGCAAATACATTTATATTTATCATGCTGAGGATAAATATAAATGCTGTCAATATGCTTAATTTTCGTTTCATAGCTTAATCTCCTTATTCTTATTAACGTGTCAGCTTAAGCTCCGCATAAAGCGACGTGTTTTTTGACGAGCCTATACCGCTGCCGTATTCGACCCAGCCCTTTCTTCCGGACTGCGTGCTGCGCGCATCGGGGCCGTCGTTATCGTTTGCAAGTATCGAAAAGCCTATTTTGTCTTTGCCGTCAAGCTCCCAGCCGCTGCCGAATACGCCCTCGATCGGCACCGCGACCTCGTAAACGGTTTTTGTGCCGGTTCTCTTTACGGCTGCGCGCATGGGGTATTCGGTGTTTGTGTAGCCTGTTGTCTGAACCTTCGAGCCGCGCAGCGAAACACCTATTTCCGAGGAAATCACGGGTGAAACGCTGCTGTCGCATAGGCCGAACTGTATTCCGTCGCCGCGCCACATATTGGCCTCGTCCTCAACCTGGTAATGGACGTCGTCAGTAACCTCTGCCGCTATATAAAAATTCTCATCGTCAAAGCTTACGTAAAATACTGCCGACAAATCCTGCTCGCCGCTGTTTGCGCCCTCAAATAGGTTCACCGTATTTTCGGCAACGGTCTGCATTGCGTATTCGTCATCATATTCGCCGTCGGATATAACGCCGTCAATCTCGGGCGGGGTGCTTGTATATGCGGCATAGGAGCGGTCATAGGCGCTCGATACCTCAAAGCTTTCCCCGTCGTCCGTTTTTACAAGCGCGCTCATATCATAATGTCCGCCGCGCGAGAAGCTCGGAAGATAAATATAGCATTTTTTGGACGCTCCCGGCTTTATATCCGAAAATTCGGCGTCGCTCAGTTTGCTTGTGAACACGCTCGGCGCCGTGAGCTTAACCGTGCCGCTTATGCTTTTTTCGGAGCTGTTGTTCTTTACGCTTACGCACATTACCGTTCTTCCGAATACGTCAAGATACGGCAGCGATAAAATCGTGCCCTCCGCTTTCGGAACGACGGTCACGGCAGCTGCGCCTTCAAAATACGTTTTGCCGCCGGATTCAGCTTTTATGCTTATTTTGCCGACAGAGCCGGGGTCGGTGTCCGCCGTATATTTTATGCCGGCTTTGTTTTGTTCCGTTATTGTTATGCCGTCGCTCGGTGTAAAACTCACGCTCAGATTATCGGGCGCACCGACGGAAAGCGTATGCTCCTCGCCCGAAACTGCGCTTATGCTGCCGTTATCCGTCAGCTTTAAAACAGGTTCGCATGGTTCGCATTTTAAAATATCCCCTTCGACAATTACCGGCGTATCCTCAAGCATAAACGTAAACACTCCGTCAAGGCCGTACAAGGTTTTGCCGTTCCCGTACGTATCGTAAACCGTCACGCTTTCGCAGCCGAGCTCAAGAGAAACGTATTTGCTTGTATTTTCCGCCCACATCATAAGCGATGCTTTGCCGGAGCTGTTTTCACCGAAGCGGTAAATATAAGCGCCGTCAGACTCGATATAATCCTCGAGAGGTGCGTTTCCTATTACCTTATTATACATGGAGGTGCCTATATAAAGCGGTTTTGCCGCATACGGCGTTTCACGCTCCCAGTATTCGACAAGACCGAAATTTCTCTCCTTATCGTACATGCTTATTCCGCTGTCCTGGTATTCGTACCAGAACGAATATTCAATGCGCGGTATGCGCTTAAAAATTGCCTCCGTCTTTAAAAAGTCCTCAAGATGCATCTGCGGGCTTGTGGGATAAACGTTTACCGCCCAGCCGTATTCGGTTATTGCCATTTTAAGCTCCGGATTATATTCCTCGCAAAGCTCATCAACCTCTTTTAACCGTTCATAAAGATTGACCGACGGGTTCATGACCTTTTTATCGAGATAATAAAAATGGAAGCTTAAAATATCCATATAATCCGCGCCGCCCATCTCAAATACGGTCCTGTGCCAGTCCGGGTCTATGCCCGCCGTTGCGCAGCCCATAACGAGAGCATCGGGATTTGCTTTTTTAACGTTTTCGTATGCGACCTTCAAAACCGGGAAATACGCCTCCGGCGTTTGATCCGATGAAAACGTTTGGAGGTTTGGCTCGTTCCATACCTCGTACATCATGCACCTGTCTCCGAGAAACGAAACAAGCTTGTATACATAATTTCCGAACGCTTCAAGCTCCTCCTCCGTTTTGGGGACGCATATTGCTCCGCTGTGATAATTCGGATTTGAAAAGCCGAGTATTATAAGCGGCTCAAGCCCTGCCTTTTCAACATCACTGAGGTACCGTTCCCATTCCGGCAAAAAGCTGAAAACTCCGCGCCGGCGCTCGTAATCCTCCCATAAAAATCCATCTCGTATATACGCTATGCCGTTTGCGGCAATAAGCGGCGCAACCGCGCCGCTGTCGCGTTCCGTAAAGTGAACAGCCGTGCCTATCGTGTCGTTCGGTTCATCGCAGCGCACGGAATATGATAGCTTTTCGCGGCTTACCGAATGATATTTCTCGCTTGTGCATTCGGTTTCAAGAATGAACAGCCCGTATTCGTCAAATTCGGGCGTTATATTTTTTGTTACAGCAGCCTTTGCGCCGATCTCGGCGCTGTCCGTGCCGCTCCAAACAACAGCTCCGCTTTTCCTGTTTATAAGCCTGTATTCTACATCGGCCGACTGCTTTTCAAAAACGGTGCTTTTCAGCTCCACGCTAAGCTTAACATCATCGCCCTCGACAAAGATATTGCCGGCGCGTTCCGAATAAGCGTCAGCTTCAATGCCTCGCGGCGCGCCCGTTTTCATCTCTATATTGCCGACAGTCAGCGCACAGCGCGACTGCCCGTACTTTGATGAATTAAGATTTATAGAAAAATCGTTTCCGTTGTAACCGTTGCTCATTTTTGCATCGTAAATATAAAATGTATATTCACGCCACGTTCCTGTGTTTTCGACAATAACGGGCTCTGCGTCAAGCGCTCCCGCGCCGCTGTCGTATGTTATTGTGAAATAGCCGGTGCCGAGATCGTAATATTCAACGGTTATTTCGGCTGCGCTCTTTGACGGGAACGTGCCGGATATATCAAAATCAAGGCGCTTGTTTCCTGCCGTATCGGATATGTATATTCCGCGTTTGCCGCCGTATTCCCTGTATTCCTCCGAGCCCGAAAACGAAAGTCCGTGAATATTGCTTCCGTTAAAATCGATATATGAATAAATTTCATCTGTTTTGCCGTTATCGGCAAAGCATAATGACGGCGCGGCAGCACACAGCAGCATACAGGCTGCCGAAGCGGCTGCCGCTAGCCTTTTAAAACGAGAGAGCTTTTTTGACATTCACCTCATCCTTTCCCGTGTATCAGCCCTTTACCGCTCCGACCATTACGCCGCTTGCAAAATATTTCTGCAAAAACGGATATACGCAAAGTATGGGAGTCGTGCTGACGATTATTGTGCAGTACTGGATAACGTATTTGCTCATATTGAGATTTGCGGTATCACGGAGCGCCGCCTCGTCAGCAGCGTTTGTTGTGTTCTCTATTATAAGCAGTTCCCTTAAAAATGTCTGGAGCGGATATTTTGATCTGTCCCTGAGATAAATCATGGGATTGAACCAGTCGTTCCATTTGCCGAATATATAAAAGAGCGCAAGCACCGCTATAGTCGGTTTGCAAAGCGGCGCAACTATACGCCAAAGCACCGTAAGATGCCCCGCGCCGTCTATTTCCGCAGCCTCCTCTATACTGTCGGGGATGCCGTATATGGCTGTACGCATTATTATCATGTTGTAGGTTGAAACACAGCCGATTATTATCATTGACCAGCGCGAATTTACAAGCCCGAGACTTTCGACTATCAGGTATGTCGGGATAAGCCCGCCGCCGAAATACATCGTAAATGCGAATATGAGCATTATCGTATTTTTCCACAAAAGATTTTTTCTCGATAAGCAAAAACCGCCCAAAAGTGTCATTATCATGTTAAGCGCCGCGCCCGCAACAACATAAAGAATCGTATTCCCGTAGCCCGTATACAGCTCGGGGTTTGCAAGGACTGTTTTATACGCATTAAGGTCAAAGCCGAGCGGCTTAAACAAAAAGCCGTCGTGCGCCATAAGCTTCATCGGGTCGCTGAACGATGCACAGAGAACGTAAAACATCGGGTATGCGCACAACAGCATGAGGATAAACAGGATTATCGTATTAAAAACAGAAAATACGTGCTCGCTCTTACTTCTTTTTATCATTTTCCTTCTCCCTTCCTCCGAATAAACGCCGTTATGTCCTCCGTATTAAAACCGGTCTGGACATATACCGGCGATACGCCTATAACCGTATCATTATCCGCAGCGTTTCCGTTTATATCATAGATATTTGCATTTTCCGGCGCGCTGAGGATATATTCCCGCCGTTCCGACCATACCATGAACGTAAAGCCGTCATCAGCTTTAAACCGGAGCATTGTTATGGCGTCGGGATTATCCGCGCCGCAAAGCATATCGGGTGTTTTTCCGCCTATAAGCTTATTAAACGCAGCGGCGGCGGTATACGCCGGCTTTGCCGCATACGGCGTGGGCGCCTCCCAGTATTCAACAAAACCGAAATTGCGCTCAACGTCGGAAACGGATATTCCGCTGTCCTGAAACTCATACATAAAATATTTTTCAAGTATTTTAAAGCTCTGCGCTATGGCAAGCGATTTAACGAAGTATTCGGCATGGCTTTTCCTTGTTACGCCGCCGGACTGCACGCTCCACCCAAGCTCGGAAACGACAAGCTTAAGCTTCGGGCAGTATTTTTGTATAAGCGCTTCCGTATCGCTTAATTTTTTGAACAGCCCGCCGTCTACCGGCCCCGGCGTCCAGATATACGGATGTATGCTTAAAGCGTCGAGATATTCCCCTCCGCCGAGCCGCAAAAACCGCTCGACCCACGGCAGCGCTTCGCCGCATGTCCCGGGGCCTATAATATACGCGTCCGGATTTGCCGATTTTACGGCCGGCGCCGCTGCCTTCAGAACGCGTATGTACGCCTCCGGAGATATATCCTCCGAAAAGCTTGCAAGATTCGGCTCGTTCCATATTTCATACATCCCGCATCTGCTTCCGAGAAACGAAACAAGCGTATGAATATATTTTCCAAACGCCGAAATCTCCTCGCTTGTTTTCGGTACGCACAGCGCGCCGCTGTGATAAAGAGGATTGTTAAAGCCGAGTAACGTAAGCATATCAAGCCCCGCTTTTTCAGCGTCGCCGAGATACCGCTCCCATTCCGGGCGAAAGACAAACGCTCCCTTTTGTGTTTCATAGTCCTTCCACAAAAACCCATCGCGTATGTAACCGAAGCCACACGCGCTCATAAGCGGAGCTACGGCGGCGCTGTCGCGTTCCGTAAAATGGACGCAGCCGCCGAGCCTGTCGTTTTTTTGCGCACGCATCGAGTACGCAAAACGCGTACGGCATATTTTACGCCCGCCGGCGCAAATAAATTCAAGCTTTAAAATATAAATCCCAAAGCCGGTCACGGGAATTTTCAGTTCCGTCATGCTTTTTCCGCGCGCCGCAAGCTCCGCAGTTTTTTGCATATCCATAACGATATTTTCGTTATCGTCAAGCACGCTTATTTTCATCTCGGCGCAAAAGGCGCTGTCCGACGTGTTTTCCGTTTCGGCAAAAAGCAATACTTCCTCGGTTTCAAAAAATGTATTTCCCGCGGCGCCGTTTGACGTAATATTTATTTTGACGGGCGCGGCCTCGTAAAATTCAACCTCGGCGCTTCCGAATATAATATGCTCCGCCGAGCAGCCGTATATCTTAGGCGCAAGGTCTATGCAGAAATCGCTTGCGCAAAGGCTTTTGTCAAAATCAACGCCGTAAAGATAAAATACATATTCCTTCCATTGCATCGTGTTGCCGAGAAGCACGGGCTCCGAATACCTTTTTTCGCCGCCGCCTTTGTAAAGTAGCGCAAAATGCCCCGTACCCTCGTCGAAATACGATATTTTCACCGCTGCCGCCAACCCCTTCGGTATATCGCAAAGCGTGCGGAAATATATGCGCTTATCGGGCTGATTTATTATAAGCCGGCGGCATTTTCTTCCGGCGCGCTCCGTAAATTCGGGATAAACGCAGCTTTGCCAGCTCTCAAGCCCGGCGCTTTTTCCGTTTTCTTCAAGTCCGCAGTATATTTTAAAATTCATATTGCCGTTTCTCCCATCACCAAAGATTATAGCCGCCCGCTTTTTTGCTTATCTTGTTTGCCATTGTAACAAAGAAGAAGTTTACAACCGACATAAGCAGCCCCACTGCGGCGGAATAACTGTAGTTTTGTTCAACAAGACCTTTTCTGTAGGTAAACGATCCGATAACGTCGGCCGTGTCGAAAATAAGCTCGTTATACAATAGGATTACCTTCTCGCCGTTTACGCTAAGTATTCCGCCGACACGCAGAATAAGCATAACTATTATCGTGGGCATTATTGCCGGCAGCGTAACGTGCAGCGTCTGCTTAAGCCGTCCGGCGCCGTCAACAACCGCGGCGTCGTATAATTCCTGGTCAACTCCGGCAAGCGCCGCAAGAAAGATTATCGAATTCCAGCCTATGCTCTGCCATATGTCGCTTATTATGTATATAGCCCTGAAATATTCCTGCTTCATAAGCAGGTTTTCTGGAGTTCCTCCAAGCAGCTTGCATATCTGGCCTATCAGCCCGTCGCTTGCGACAAAGTTTCGTATAAGGCCGCATATTATAACCATAGATATAAAATGCGGCAGATATGTAAGCGTCTGCACAGTCTTTTTATACCATGTTACTCTTACTTCATTAAGCAGCAGCGCAAGCAATATCGGCGCGGGGAAGCAGAAGATTATGCTGTAGAGAGCTATAAGAATTGTGTTCCGCATTATCTTCCAAAAATAGTCGCTCGTTAAAAACTGCTCAAAATACCTAAAGCCGACCCATTCGCTGCCCATTATCCCGAGAGCGGGGCTGTAGCGTTTAAACGCTATCACAGCCCCGTACATCGGTCCGTAGCAAAAGAGTATGTAATATATAAAAAGCGGTATAAGCAAAAAGTATATTGTATGGTTTTTCCTAAAATCTTTTTTTATCGCTTCCGCTGTAAACCGGCGCTCACGCTTTGAGCGGACAGTCATTTTTTTTGCTTTAACTGACATAATATTTCGTCCTTATCTGTTAAGCGCCGCTTGAGCCGCCGTGTTGAAATACTCGATTATAGTTTCCATGCCGTAATTCTGCATTCGGCTCACAAACGTTTCGCGGCTGTCTGCGTCGTCCATTCCCATTATAGTCTTTGTAACATACTGCGGAACATATGTATTTATGTCCTGCCAATATGTTGTCATATCCTGCTCATCGGTGAATTTGCAGTCGGGCGCCGGATCTGGTCTTACAACGTCGATAAGCCATGTGTTTTGTACGTTTGTCGCTTTTTCCTCGTCTGTCTGGCCTCTGAACGTTTTCTTGAGGTATGCGCCGTCGTTTCTTGCATACAGATATGTCATATCTGTCTTGTCTATACCGTCGGGATTATTTGTGTAAAAATCCGTATAGTAGCAATTGCCGTTTTCGTCCTTTTCATACGTAAGGCCCTCTATGCCGAAATTGCACATTTCCGATCCCTGCTCGCTGTACATAAAGTCAAGAAGCTTCATGCACTCAACGGGATATTTTGTTGTGGCGCAGATTGCCGCCGCGCTGCCCTTAACTCGGCTGTTGTTTAATACAAACGATGTTGTATCCCCGCGCTCCGGAACAAGGTACGGTATTGTTGTAAATTCGATGTCGGGATTTATGCTCTGCGCCGTTGCGGTGTAATACGGTATCTTTGCCGCCTGATTGCAGAAAAAGCCCACTTCCCCGTTTGTTATCGCCGCTTCAATATCCTTTTCATCTCTCGTTGCAAACTCTGGGTCTATAAGCCCTTCCTTATACCATTTCTGCAAATCGAGGAGCATATCCGTGTATTCTTCGTCATACGGGCCGTAATGATATTTCTCATCTTCGCCCCAGTACATATCGGTTCCGACGTTCCAACCGCTCGCAAAGCCGGCCGACGGAATATGGTTTGCGCTTGTGTCAAGCACCATGGGATATTTTATATTGAGCTCGTTCTTGAATTTTTTCAGGACCTCGTAAAGCTCGTCCGGCGTCCGCGGAACGTCCGCGCCTATCTTGTCGAGCAAATCCTGCCTTATTATAGGTCCCTGCCACGGCAGCTCGGGCTCGGTCATTATTTCGCGCACGGCGCCTATTTTGCCGTTTTCAAACGTCATGACGTTTCTGTAATATTCATCCTCGTCCATAAGCTTTTTGATATTGGGCGCATATTTATCTATGTATCCCGACAGATCAAGGAAAAAGCCCTCCTCAACGCCGCGCTCTATACCGCCCGGATACAAATCGCCTATCTGCCTGTCTATAATATCCGGCAAATCGTCGGATGCAAGCATAACGCCGTACTGCTCGTTTTCCTGTCCCTTCGGCGGGCTGACAAATTCAATATGTATGCCCGTCACCTCTTCCATTTTCTTAAACATCTCATTATCGTTATACGATTTGATGTTCCCGTAAAGCGGCGTCCAATATTTTATTGTTATCGGCTCGTCGCTTATCGGCATTGTGTTTTCTTCTGCCGGTCCGGAAAGGTCAACCTCGGTGCTTGCCGTTTTATTATCCGAGCAACCCGATATACTTCCTATCATCATCGCCGCCAGTGCAAAGCTTATAAGCTTTCTTTTCATTGTATTCACTCCTTCTGTGTTTTTTATCAGCCGCCCTCGGGCGTGCTCTGTCCGTAATTAAATTGTAGCACAGCAGCCGTTCATTTTCAATTAACACTTTGGACACAACCGTTAACAATATCTGCTTTGGGTAGACATTTTAACATTTTCAAGGTATAATAGCAGTATAAAAAAACAAGAAACATGGCTTTGAGGAGGCGCAACATGAAAAACAAATACGATATTATAGTGTGCGGCGGCGGCTTTGCCGGAACGGCTGCGGCAGTTGCCGCGGCACGCGAAGGCGCTGATGTGCTCATCACGGATAAAAGCGGCTTTTTGGGCGGAACGGCCTGTAACTGTCAGGTAATTCCGTTCATGACTTATACAACAACAATAAACGGTAAAAAGACAGCTCTTTCGGCAGGACTTTTTTCATATATATTGGAGGAGCTTTTTTCACTCGGAGGTCTGCACCGGAACGGAATTACATTTAATGAGGAAATATTAAAGCTCGTTCTTGACAGGCTGGCGGAAAAATATAAAATCGATATTCTCTATCATTCATACATAACGGACGCAGTCAAAAGCGGCGACAAAATAACCTCTGTTTCCTGCGTCAATAAATCCGGCAGCCGGACTTACAGCGCCGATTTCTTTATCGACGCCACGGGCGACGCGGACGTTGCGGCGCTTGCGGGCTGTCCGTTCAGGCTCGGGCGCGAGGAGGACAATCTGTGCCAGCCGATGACGCTTTGCTTCAGGCTTGCGGATGTTGACGTTGACAAGGCTTTTGCGTCATACGGCCACATAAACGAGCTTTATTCGCGCGCCTGCACAGAAGGCAAAATAAAAAATCCGCGCGAGGATGTTTTATTTATGCGCCATATGAGCGGCAGCGTGCTGCATCTCAATTCGACGAGAGTAATACGCCGTTCTCCAATCAACGCTGCTGATAAAAGCGCTGCCGAGCGCGAGGCGCGCGAGCAGGTATTTGAGCTCTACACCTTTTTAAAGGAAAACTGCGAGGGCTTTGAAAATGCGGTGCTGCTCTCGTCCGGCCCCGAAATAGGCGTAAGGGAAAGCAGGATGATAGACGGTCTTTACACACTGACGGTCGATGACCTCAAGAGCTGCGTAAAATTTGACGACGGGATCGCCGCATGTAACTATGATATAGATATTCACAATCCCGACGGCAGCGGGACGAGCCATTACTATTTTAAAGAAGGTACTTATTATACTATCCCCTACAGATGCCTTGTTCCTCAAAAAATTTCCAATCTGCTTGCTGCCGGAAGATGTATATCGGGAACGCATGAGGCGCAGGCGTCGTTCAGGATTATGCCCGTATGTTGTACCCTCGGCGAGGCGGCGGGCACTGCGGCGGCTATTGCCGTTAAAAACGGCTGTGCGGCTGCGGCGGTCGATACGGATGAGCTGCGCGCCGTACTCAAAAGAAACGGAGCATTTATATAAAAGCATAAATTTTGGCATAGGAGAGAGATATGCTTAACATACAATTCACAAGACCGGAAATATTACCGCGGCTTAAGAAAAACAAGTGGCTGTCGCTCTATATTTTAATAATTATACTTACCGCGGCAACCACTCTCATCGTTTTATCGCTGTCAAATAATATTCTCAACGGCGAATTTACATATACAAACGAATCTTTTACAGCCTCGGTGGGTCAAAATACCGACAGCATTTTTACCGAAAGCAAGCAGACCATATACCAGATTTCAAATTGCGCGGAGCTGAGGCGATTCGTATGCGGCGATTACCTTAACGATAAGGAGCGTATATATGCGTCGCTTGAGCTGAGCGAAACGATGCACTCGTTTGTTGCGGGCAGCTATTGGGTGGGAAATGTTATTGTGTATTCCGACAAGCAGGAACGTGCCGTTGATACGGACAGCTCAACAAACCCGCTCGATTATTATAAGTCAAATCTCAAAGATTATATAACATGGGATTCGTTCAAAAATATTATTTCGAGCATAAACGATGATTACTATATTTGCTTCGGCAATGATCCGGCTCATTATTTGGTTAATGTGGTAAGGAAAAGCTATAATAAATGTCCGTATACAATTGCCGTTATGATAAACGTTGACAAGATTTTTGAAAACTTTGCCCATTCCGATTTTACCGACCGCGGTCTTTTCGGACTGCTGTGCGAGGACGGAACGCTTCTTATTTACGATAACGGCAATATAACGGCCGAGAAATCGGAGCTTGACTATGCGGAGCTGCGCACCGAGCAGACAAAATCGCGTTCACTCCGCTTCAGGGATACGGAATATCTTGTTTCTTCGGCAAATTCGGACGTTGACGGATTTGTTTTTCTGCTGTTTGACGACTATACGCGCATAAATTCGGCAACGCTTATGCAGCAGGTTCTTATTATTTTGCTGTTTCTTATATCAATATCGCTGTCGGGTAATTATATTTACAAATATATGCGTTCAAACACGGAGCATCTGAAGCATTTGCTCAGAAACGTCCACTACGAGTCGCCCGATATTGACATAATGTATAACAGATTGGAGATATATATGGATAAACTTACAAGCCGCAACAGTGAAATGGAAAAGCAGCTTGACAATCAGCGCATAAGCATAGTTAAAAACAAGCTGTGCAATCTGCTTGAATACAGCCGTGCGGAGCTTGACGAGCTTACAGCGTCGCTTGCTGATCTTGATATTATTTTTAATTACAATTACTTTGCGGTTATAGGCTTTTATATCCTTGACTGCGAGCATGTATTCGGAGAAAATTCCGAGGATGAGGATACGGCAAAAAACGCGGCGCTCTGCCGTTTTATACTGGAAAATATTTTTGAAGAAATAATTTCCGAGCAGCTTGCCGTTTATTTTACAGTATCAAACGGAATACTTACGGGAATTGTAAATCTTCCGTCGGCCGAGGGAAACGAGCAGCTGAAAAAATGTATAAAACGCGGCGAGGAATTTACGGAAGCCGAATTCAGCTTTAAATATTACACCCACATAAGCGCCGTTATAAACGATATAGGCGGCGTACACGGTCTTTATACGGGCATGCTTGCCGATTTTGAAAGGGTTGTTTTCGGCCACGGCGATGACGGCGAAGCTGTTGATCTTTCCGCGGCCGGAAAAGCGTTTTCAGCAGAGGAGCTCTCAAACGAAAGCATGACGGAGGTGCTTTCGTTTATAAATAAAAATCTCGGCAGCAAGGAGCTCGGCGTGCCGATGATATGCGATCATATGGGCGTATCGTCAACAAAGCTTTCGCGCGAATTCAAAGCCGCTGTCGGCGAAACGGTCGCGCGGTATATTCAGCTGAAGCGTGTTGAGCTTGCAAAGAAGCTGCTTTTGGGTACTGACAAGCCGGTAAACGAAATAGCCGATGAGGCGGGCTACGACTATGCCGTTTCGTTTATCCGCGCATTTAAGCGGACGGAAAAAATGACACCGTCGGAATACAGAAGCTTACATAAGGAGCAGCAAAAATAAAAAGGCATAAAATGCCGAAAGGAAATGAAATATGGATATACAATTTTTGTCCCGCACCGGCTCGGACGGCTGCCGTACGGAGGTTAAAAAGCTGCCGTCCGAAAATGATATTACGGTTTACAAAGTCAGCATGAAATTCAGCGGAAAAATTTCACCGGAGCCGGTAACGGTTCGTTTTTCCGCGCCGGTATGCGGCTGTTTTTCGCAATGGAGCCCGCTGAGAAATTTTGAACGCAGCCTGCTCCCGGACTGGGGAGAATTTATACCGGAAACGCCGTCGCGGCTCGCCTTCGGCATGCCGCTCCACTGTTTTATAAGCCAGAGCGGCAAAAACAAAATATGTACCGCCGTTTCCGACGTAAAAACACCGCTTACAATGAGGACAGGCGTAAACGACGACGGCACAATCCATTACGAATTTGTGTTTTTCTGCGAAAAAATTGCGCCGATAAGCGAATATACGGCGCTTATACGTTTTGATACGCGCTGTATTTTTTACGGCAAAGCGGCTGCCGACGGCGTAAAATGGCTTGAGGAATACAACGGAATAATCCCGGCTCCGGTGCCGGAAAACGCCGCCATGCCTGTTTATTCCACGTGGTACAGCTATCACCAGCAGCTTAAGGATGAGGATATAATAAGCGAATGTAAAAAAGCGTATTCTCTCGGGATGAGGACCGTCATAATAGACGACGGCTGGCAAACGGAAAGCTGTGAGGGCGGATATGAATACTGCGGTGAATGGCAGCCGTGCGAAAGCAAGATAAAGGATATGGCAAAGCTTGTCGATGCCGTTCACTCCTGCGGCATGAAGGTGATGCTGTGGTACTCCGTGCCGTTTGTCGGAAAGAAAACGCGCCTTTGGAAACGGTTTGAGGGGAAATACCTCGACGACCCGAAAAACAATTGGAATTGTCTTGACCCGCGCTTCCCCGATGTGCGTGAATACATTGCGGAAACATACGAAAACGCTCTTAAAGCATGGAAGCTTGACGGCTTCAAGCTCGATTTTATAGATGAATTTTGCCTGACGGATTTTTCCGACACATCGTCCTCCGAACGCGATTACGATTCCGTTGAGGACGCTCTTGAGCGTTTGCTGCACGATATTTATATGCGTCTTTCCAAAATAAAGCCCGATGTGCTTATAGAATTCCGGCAGCGGTATATAGGGCCCGCGGTAAGAACGTGCGGCAATATGATAAGAGTCGGCGACTGCGCCTACGATATGCTCAGAAACCGCATGGGCGCCGGCGATCTGCGGCTTACGTCCGGGAAAACGCCCGTTCATTCGGATATGCTCATATGGAATTACAAAGACAGCACAGAGGACGCGGCAAAACAGCTTATAAACGTGCTTTTTGCGGTGCCGCAGATTTCCGTAAGGCTCGGGGAAATACCGGAAGCGCACGGAAAAATGCTGAAATTCTATCTTGATTTTTGGATAAAGCACCGCGACACGCTGCTTTTCGGCGATTTTTACGCACATTGCCCGGAGAGCCTGTATTCTCTTGTCGAAGCAAAAAAAGACGGTACGCATATATGCATATGCTTCGGAAAAAACACGGTTAAAATAAGCGAGCCGCAAACGTTTATAATAAACGGCAGCGGCGATGAATATGTAATGCTGCTCGCGGAGCGTGATACGGAAATATCTTATGCCATTACAAGCTGCACGGGCGAACCGCTCGGCGAAGGCACAATACATGCAGGCCCCCGGGGACGGCTGCTGAAGCTCGAACAGTCCGCAGTTGCTGAAATACACATAATATAAAAAATAAGGCCCTGCAAAACGGGGCTGCCGCTTTTAACGCAGATATATGCGCTTTCGGGCGGCAGCCCCTTTTTGTACGGCAGGAAATTAAAGCGAGCCGTTTCGCGCTTTAAAGATTTGATATTTAGTCATCAAGCACCTTTTCCGACACGCATGTTATCATCAGTTCAGTTCAATTGCATCGATAACGGGAGCTTGATCCGCATCCCACAAATACAGCGCTATTCTTTCGCAGTTCGGAAATATATCCGTTTCTTTTTTGTCACCGTCTTTTATCTTATTAAATACATCGATGCTTATCAATATGCCGTTTTCATCATATTGAGCGGCATACATTGTAAGTTCTTTTCCACTGTCATTGGAGGATACGGAAACCGTTATGTTTATATGCGCCGCCGCTGCCGCATCGCCGGCGCTTGTAAGCTCATTGCCGCTGTCGTCCGTCACGGCAAGACACGTTTCAGATTCCTCCTCGGAATTGGTATACACGTCAAGCTCCGCTATCGGGGCATAATTTTCTCCGTAGAAGTCAAAATACGTAAAGCTGTTGTTTTCGAGCAGCTCGCGTGCGCCGGCGTCAAGGTCGTCAAGATAAACGTAATCCCATTCCCCGTTCGGTTTTACGCTGCTTATTGTATACACGGCCGTATAATTTACGCCGTCGTTTGAAACCCTGAATACGCAGCCCGGCATACGCTCCTCGTATCCGGCTCCGCTTTGGAACCGGAATGCCGTTATCTTCTGCGGTTCTGACATTTTTATGCCGCAGCGTCCGCCCGCCTGATCGTCATATACCGTTGATATGTCTCCGTCAAATGCATTTTGCGGCGGCGACTGCTGTTCCCATTTACCCCCGGCTCTGCCTACAACCTCATAATCCGTTATTTTGCTGTAACCGTCTATCGGGCTTTTTATCCTAAGCGATACGGTGTTAGACAAAATGCCGCTTCCGACCGCCGCCGCGGATATTTCAACCGTTCCGGCGTTTACGCCGTTTGCCGTAAGGCGAAGATCATCTTGATCTAAAATTTCGTATGTACCCTCTGCAGTATCGGTAAATACAAACCCGACCCCGCTTTGCCGCTGACGGTTATATAGCTTTCATCGGTTTTTAGCTTTTCCGATACATCTTCACCGTTTACAACCGCTTTTGCAAACGGTCTTGCGCATTTCACCTTTACATCGCCGTCCGCATTTATTACGGCCGATATACCTTCATCAGACCATTCTATATTTTCTATTGCATCTCCCGTGCGCGAACGGAGCCCGCTTATATTTCCGCCCGACGAAAGCATTTCGTCCGGAATGGCGGGAGCAAGCTCTATAACTTCCGAATCGGAATAAACAACGGATTCCATAAGTATCGCCGGGACGGTTATCGCCGTGTCGGTGCAGTATGCCTGCCGTCCCGTTGTATCATGAGATGTCATCATTGAGGCATAATACATCTCGTTTGTCAGCACGGCAAGCAGAGCGTCGCGTACACCCTCCGCTGATTTCGCCCTTGCCATTATAAGGCCCTTGTGTACCCAGCCGTGACCCGCAACGTTATCGCCTGCCGTTGGCGGCAACACCGTATTTTTTGTTTCGATCAGCTTTCGTGCGCCCTCAAAGAGCGTATTGTCCGTTTCGCCCTCATATGCCGGCCAAAGCCCGTACAGCTGCGATGTGTGACGGTGCTCGTAGTTTTCCTCGTAGCATGCAAGCGCCCATTCCTTGAGCTCGCCCGTCGGCTCGTAAAGATACGGCGGAAGCTTTGATTCGTATTCGTTCCATTTTGATATATCGGAACCGTTTCCGCATGCTTCCGCAACGGCCGACGCCATATTAAAGCAGTCTCTTGCCGCAGATATATCCATTACGGAATTCATATTCATGGTCTGCGCGCTGTTTAGCAGCGTGTTTTCCGGCGAATAGCTCGGTGTTATAAGATAGTATTGCCCGTCTGCAAGCTCGGTTTTGCCTTTCTCGTATTTTGCCTCGCCGTTCTCTGTATAATTGGTGCTATGTCAAGATAACGGACACATTAAACCTTTGTTTTTTAGTAAAATCAGCAAAATGCACAACGTGGTCGCATTTATTCCACGGTTTGCTTGACAACGAGCCTCTGATGGCATGATGTCCTGCGCC
>DVLU01000070.1 GCA_018715365.1 Candidatus Ornithomonoglobus intestinigallinarum
TTTTATGCTGGTTATACGGTTATATGCGAAAAATTTGCACATAAAAAAAGAGCCGTAACTCGTATCTTAAACATTATACCATCAATACTTGTCCGTGTCAAGTGTTTTTTAAGATTTTTTTATAATTCTTATTTATTGGTCCGCGGTTCAGGGGTATAAATAAGAAAAATTTATGCCCCCGAACGCTCCGGGCGTTTTTTTCGCCCCGCCTATTCCAAGATTGCTATATCGGTATCATCGCACACCGACGAAAGGCCGTATATCATAAATATTTCGCCGTATTGATTTTCTCTTACAAGCTCCGACACAGGCTCAAAATAATATCTGAGATCCACCATATCTATCTGATGATAATGCTGTGCCAGAAACGGTATCATCGCATGGGCGTAAGAATCCTTTAAAACAAGTATTTTCCCGCCCTCAACGTCCGGGTTTATTATCCGCTCAAACGGCTGATTCCCGTTCAGGAAAACGGGATATTTGTCCGGCTCCTCAAGATGCTCGTCAAACCACAGCGACGGATAAGCCGTGCCGTTTATTTCAACCGACGCATTTGACGGATAGCGCCATACCTCAAAGCTTTCGGCGGGCTCGTTCCAAAGCGCGCTCGTTGAATACGATGTGCCGTAAAAGCCGTCATAGCGTTCTATTGTGTAATCCTTAAACGGCGTCAGCCCGTGCTCGCCGCAGAACGCTTCATATGCAAGATATGCGCCGTAGGTTGTATAGTGGTGATCCGTTTTATAATATATTTGACCGCTTTCCTTTGCGTTCAGGAATTTTGCTTCAACATCGACCCAGCGGATATCGCTCTCAACCCTTGAGCGTATTTCCGCAAGCGTTTCGCCGTCACGGTATTCAAGGTGGTTTGCGGGAAGCTTTTCGCTCATTATATAACCGCCGGACGGGATGATCATAAGCGTTGACATTATTTTTGTGTTGTTTGCAAAGCTTCTTAACGCTTCGATATTGTCCGATATTATTTTCTCGTCATGCCCGGGCGGCTCGGCAAAAAGATAGCCGTCCTTCCCCTTGTATATGCCGTTGGAGCCGTTCCTGCCCGTAAAGAGCGCGTAATACGCATCGAGCGCCGCAAAGCTCTCGCGGGCCGGGAAATGGTCGTTTATATACGTTTCGAAGCCGCTTTCGAATTGCCCGTTGAAAATGCCGTCAAGCGTCGCCGCGGGCATCTCGGCAAGGCTTCGCTTTTCGTTCACCGAAAATGTGCTTTTGGGGCTTACGGCAAACGCAATGCCGAAGCCGAAGATAAACAGGCAGAAAACGGCAATAAGCACTCTGTCAATTATTTTCATCGTGCCGCCTCCTAAAATCTGAAATACAGGAACGGGTTATAGCTTTGGCTCACAAGCGCCGCCGTGCACAAAAGCAGCGCGCAGACGCACATCGCAATCTCGGCGCTTCTGTAAATTGCCGAGCCCTCGAGACGTTTCCCGATATTCCTTAAAAGCGGAGTGCTTCCGACTGCGGCCGCCGCAAGCAGCGGCAAAAACGACAGCGTCACGCTCAGCGCGTCATGGCCTATAACGCCGTTTGCGCCGGTAAACAGCTGCGCCGCAAACGCGGTAAGCTCGCCGAAATCCTCAAAATAAAAGAGCACCCAGCCCACGGTCACAAAAAACATCGCGTAAACAAGCCGCACGGCCTTCGGCAGTTTTTGGAGATACTTGCCGTATATGAATTTTTCCGCCGCAAGCAGGACGAAAAAATACAGCCCCCAAAGCAGGAAATTCACGTTTGCGCCGTGCCATATTCCCGTGAGCGCCCAAACGACAAACAGGTTAAATATCTGCCGCGGCACTCCGCGCCGGTTGCCGCCGAGCGGGATATATACGTAATCGCGGAACCATGTGCTCAAAGATATATGCCATCTTCTCCAAAATTCCGTTATGCTTTTTGAAATATACGGATAATTAAAGTTCTCTATAAATTCAAAGCCGAACATCCTGCCGAGACCTATTGCCATATCGGAATATGCGCTGAAATCGAAATATATCTGAAACGCATAGGCTATTATGCCAACCCATGAGCCGAGCACGCCTGCTTCCGCGCCCATGGGACGCAGGGCGTCCCAAAGCACGCCCATTTGGTTTGCTATAAGCACCTTTTTGCACAGGCCGACGGTAAAGCGGCGTATTCCCGACGCAAACTGCGTTAAGTTTTCGCGCCGCTCAACAAGCTGCACGGCAATATCACGGTAGCGGACTATCGGCCCCGCTATAAGCTGCGGAAAAAACGACACATACGTGCCGAAATTTATAATGCTTTTCTGCGCCTTTGTATCGCCCCTGTAAACGTCTATCGTATACGACATTGCCTGGAACGTGTAAAACGATATACCTATCGGCAGGGCGATATTCGTTTTTGGAAGCATCGACAAAAACGGTATCCGGCGCAAAATATCCGTTATAAAATTCGTATATTTGAACACTCCGAGGAAGCCGAGGCTTATCACCACCGACAAAATAAGAAACGTTTTTGCCGTGCGCGTGTTATTCCTGTATTTTTCTATAAAATAGCCGCATATATAATTTACGGTTACGGACAGCGCCATTATAATCACAAAAACAGGCTCGCCCCAGCCGTAAAATATGAGATTTACAAGCAATAAAAATATGTTTCTGAACCTGAACGGTATGACGTAATAGCACGCCAATACCGCCGGCAGGTACAGAAACAAAAATATCAAACTCGAAAAGTACATCGTTCCGTTATTTTATTATCGAATCGACAACCGACTGCGCCGACGCGCTGTCCGATGAAACAACGTAAATGACATAGTCGCCCGAAACGGCAACAACGGCGCTGTTAAGCTTTGCGACCTCATCGGGCGCATATGATTGATATATTTCAATCTGCGATGCTATGTGGTTTCTTATTGCCGTTTCAACCGCCGCGGTGTCTGTTGCTTTTATAACGGCAAACTCGTCAACAACCGCGTTTGTGCTTGCATACGCAACGCAGCTCTCAACCGACGACGCGTCAACGCCAAGGCGCTTTAACGCTATATTTTCAGACGTCGGCTGAAGCTCCTCGGCAAACGTTGTGCCGGTTAATATGCTGTTTGATGCTTCGGTAAGATCTATTTCCTTCGCGCCGCAGCCGAAAAGGCACATGGCGCTCAAAATTGCCGCTGATATGATTGCTGCTGCTTTTTTCATTTTTTTATTCCTCCAAATGATTTGTTGTTTTTGCGGGGGCTCCGCCCCCGCTCCCCCGGGTAATCGGGAAAGGGGTTTTTCTTTCTCCAAAGGGGGCTTCGCCCCCTTTGAAACCCCCGGGTTTTTCCGTTTCCTTGCGGGGGCTCCGCCCCCGTGTCCCCGGTAATCGGGAAAGGGGTTTTTCTTTCTCCAAAGGGGGCTCCGCCCCCTTTGAAACCCCCGGTTTTTTTCGTTTCTTTGCGGGGGCTTCG
>DVLU01000071.1 GCA_018715365.1 Candidatus Ornithomonoglobus intestinigallinarum
GGAGGAAGGGAAATCTATAAAGGGAATAAAAAACGTTACGATGAACGAGCCGTTTTTCCAGGGGCATTTTCCGGGCAGGCCGATAATGCCCGGCGTGCTTATAACGGAGGCGCTCGCCCAGGTGGGAGCGGTGCTGCTGCTCGGCATGGAGGAAAACAAGGGCAAGCTCGGAGTGTTCACCGGAATAAATAATTTCAAGTTCCGCCGCCAGGTAATCCCGGGCGACGTGCTGGAGCTGAGCGCCGAGCTCGTTACGTACCGCCACAGCATGGGCAAGGCAAACGTCAAGGCAACCGTTGACGGTCAGGTTGCGGCTATGGGCGAAATAAGCTTTGCCGTTATAGACAGATAATGCTGCGCGGCGATGAACAGCTTGACGATTTGCAGATAGGCGGGCTGTTTATTATCCAAAAGAAAAACGGCTTCCGCTTCGGCGTTGACGCCGTGCTGCTTTCCGATTTCGCAAAAGGCGGCACGTCAAAGCGCACGCTCGATTTATGCACCGGCACGGGGATTGTTGCGCTGCTTTTAAGCGCAAAAACGCGCACGCCCGAAATATGTGCTCTCGAAATCCAGCATGACATTGCCGACATGGCGCGGCGCAGCGTCGAATACAATTCGCTCTCCGAACGTATAGAAATAACGGAGGGCGATTTAAAAAACGCCGTTAAAATAT
This sequence comes from Candidatus Ornithomonoglobus intestinigallinarum, assembly GCA_018715365.1. GTDB lineage: Bacteria > Bacillota > Clostridia > UBA1381 > UBA1381 > Ornithomonoglobus_A > Ornithomonoglobus_A intestinigallinarum. The sequence goes on from DVLU01000071.1 coordinate 677, forward strand.
ACGGCAAGCGTTCGTTCGACAAAATAACGTGCAATCCGCCGTATATAAAAAGCGACTCGGCAATAAAAAACGAATCGGATTCCGTGGCCGTGTCGCGTCACGAGCTTTTGTGCACGCTTGAGGACGTTATAAAAGCAAGCGCGGAGCTGCTGATTCCCAAAGGACGTTTTTATATGGTTCACAGGCCGTCGCGGCTTGCGGATATTTTTTGCCTGATGCGCAGATATAAGCTTGAGCCCAAGCGGCTGCGGCTTGTTGCGCCGCGTCCCGGACAAGCCCCGAATCTTGCGCTTATCGAGGGGATGTACTGCGGCGGCGAGGAGCTGCGCGTTATGAACGAGCTTTATATTTTCGACGAAAACGGGAATTATTCCGAGGAAACCGACAGAATATACGGGCGGCAATCACTGCCGCAATCATAAAAAATCCGTGAGGTAGCTTTATGGCAGGAACATTATATTTATGCGCCACGCCGATAGGCAATCTCGGCGATATAAGCGAACGGTGCCTTGAAATCCTGCGCACGGTTGACCTTATCGCCGCAGAGGATACGCGCAGAACGCTTCAGCTTTTAAATCATTTTAACATATCGCGCCCGCTCACAAGCTATCATGAGCATAACAAGCGCGAAAAGGGCGAATATATTATAAAGCTTTTGCTTGAGGGGAAAAATATAGCCCAGGTAAGCGACGCGGGCACGCCGGCAATATCGGACCCGGGCGAAGACCTTGTGCGTCTTTGCGCCGAAAACAACATTGCCGTAACGTCAGTTCCGGGACCGGTCGCGGCGGTAACGGCGCTTATACTTTCCGGGCTTCCCACGTCGCGCTATGCGTTTGAGGGATTTTTATCGGTAAATAAGCGCCACAGAAACGAACATCTCGAAAGCATAAAAAACGACACGCACACGCTTATATTTTACGAAGCCCCGCATAAGCTTAAAAACACGCTTGCCGATATGCTGAAATATTTCGGCTCCGAACGCCGCATAGCAATAGCGCGCGAGCTTACAAAGCTTCACGAGGAGATACTTCGCTTTACCGTCGGAGAGGCGGTTGAATATTACGGCGAAACAAATCCGCGCGGCGAATACGTGCTCGTTGTTGAAGGCGCGCCGGAAGCCGAAAGCACGGACGGCGGCGATATATGGTGGAGCGGGCTTACAATAAAGGAGCACGTTAAAGCATATATAAAAGACGATTCAAAAGAGTCGGTCAAGGCGGCAATAAAAAAGACAGCGGAGGACAGAGGGCTTCCGCGCCGTGAGGTATACGGCGAATATCATAAATAGCAATCGAAACGGAGGAGTGTAACGTGAAAAAACGCAATTTGGCGCTGCTTGTGTCGGCAGCGGCCGTCGGTATTTACAGCGCGGCAAGAGGACGCGGGATATTCAACAAGCCGCGGTTCAGGGAACAGCACAGCGCGGTTTCAAGATATGTGGACGCGCATTATCCCGGCGCGACGTACTCCCCCATCGAAGCAACGCCGAAAGGGTATATGACCGTGGTGCGCCGTCCCGGGAGGAGCAGCATCATGCTTTACGCCTTCAAATCGCCCGACGGGATATATATTTTCCACGAATCGGAAATAATAAATTCATAAAAGGGTCACATGTGCCGTAACAAAAACCTTCTTTGCGTCATAATATACACCATAACACGCATAAGGAGGTTTTTTATTATGGGATTATTCGGAAATAACGGCTGCGGCAATAACGACCAGTGGCTGTGGATAATTATAATCGCCGCGATAGTTTTATGCTGCGGCAGCGGAGGCGGAATACTCGGAGGCGGCAATAACTGCTGCTGCGAGCACGATCCGTGCAATCCGTGCTGCTGACGCTTACGCATTGCGCAGCCATGTGCCGCCCGCACGGCGGCGCAGCTTTTCCCGTCCCTGCGGCAAGCAGGGGCGGGAAATTTTTTTTGGCGGGAGCTTTTTTTGCTTTTTGTGTTTACAAGTAATTTTTCATTGACACATCCGCATTCAAAAGCTATAATTAAACCAAATGCGCGTGCATTTTAAAAATTTGCACATCAAAACGACATTGGAACGGAGTTAAAATATGAACAGAGAACCTATAAAGCTTGAAGCGCCCGTAAAGAGCTGCATATGGGGCGGCAGAAGGCTTATTGAAGAATTCGGCAAAAAACAGACAATGAAATTGCGGCCGAAAGCTGGGAGCTTTCAACGCATCCCGACGGGGAAAGCATCGTTAAAACAGGTGCATCGAGCGGCAAAAGGCTTTCCGAATACATTGCGGAAAATGAGGGCTGTCTCGGCAAAGATGCCGAAAAATTCAGCTTCTTTCCCGTGCTTATAAAGCTTATAGACGCAAAAAGCGATCTTTCCGTACAGGTGCACCCGGATAACGAATATGCGCTGCGTACCGAAGGCGGATACGGCAAAATGACCGTTATTGCAACACGCGTTTGATTTAATATATACCGGTCCGCCCATTTTTCGGGCGGAAAATACGGGCGCGGGGGACTTTATCCCCCCGCGCCGAAATAAATCAATCGACTATCATACCCATAAGCGAACGGTAAAGCGTAAAATCAACCTCGCCGTGCATTTTATCGAGCGCGCCCGGAACAAGCTCGCATACCATGAGACATTCCTCCATGGGAAGCTCCATAAGCTCGCCGGCAACAATGCCGTGCTCCGACGACGTAACAAAGCCGCGCGCATGGTAGCGGTCGGGATTTCCTTCAACAAGCACCGCCGTATATCCCATTTCCTTTGCCTGCTTTAAGCCGTACTCTATCATTTCCTTTGATATGTGCCGTCCCTGAAGCTCCGTTTTTACGGCAACGGGCGTCAGAAGCAGCAGCTCGTTATCGTAGCGTCCTTCAAGATTAAAGCGCGAAAACATCGCGTAACCCATGAGCGCACCGTTCTCATCAACGGCTATCAGCTCAAGCTCCGGTATGTAATATCCGCCGCCGCGTATTTCCTTTATAACTCCGCGCGCAACCTTGCCCTCCTGCGGGTTATAATAATCGGTAAACGCCTTTTCCACAAGATCGAGCGCCTTTTCCCTGTATTCATCCGTTATGGGCTTTACAGTACAAACCATGTTCCATTCCTCCGTTCTTTTGGCTGTTATACAGATAATTGCGAATTTTTTTCGCATTTGTCTGTTCAATCTCTATAAAATATATTATAAAGCAACAGCCGATAAATGTCAATATTAACTTTCGAATAATTATTTTTTTAATTTTTTTCAAAAATTGCTTGACAATATTTTTTTTATGGTGTATACTATATCACAAAGCAGTTTACTGTAATTTGCCGCAGGGCAGAAATCGGAGGATGAATTTTAAGATGGACGACGCTGACGCGGATTGTTTACGCAGCATCAGTTACATATTTTATATAAAGATCAGAAGGCATAATCTGCGCCTATGACCACGGGTGCGGACTATGTCTTTTTGTGTACTTTTTTATTAAAGCATACGGTCGCGCCGTGCGGTACGGTAAACTTCTGTGATATTTTTTGCGGCGCTCTCACGCAGCTTATGAGAGTTTGAAGACTGTTTGCTTTCGTTCTTAAATTTTGGGAGGTAAATTATTTTGACTACAATTATATGGCAGATTGTTCTGCAGGTAATACTTATATTTCTTAACGCGGTCTTTGCCTGTACGGAGATCGCCGTTATATCGGTAAACGACAACAAGCTTGAAAAAATGGCCGCCGAGGGCAACAAAAGAGCCGTTAAGCTTTTTAATCTTACAAAGCAGCCGGCGCGCTTTTTGGCGACGATACAGATTGCAATAACGCTGTCGGGATTTCTGGGCAGTGCGTTTGCGGCCGACAACTTCGCCGAATATCTGACAAATTGGCTTGTGGGCTTAAAAATTCCGATTTCGGCTTCAACGCTCAATTCAATATCGGTCGTTCTCATAACGCTTATACTTTCGTATTTTACGCTTGTATTCGGCGAGCTCGTGCCGAAGCGTGTTGCGATGAAAAATGCGGAATCGCTTGCGCTCGGGATATCATCGGTAATTTCGTTTATTGCCAAGATATTCTCACCGCTCGTGTCGCTGCTCACAATATCGACAAACGCCGTATTAAGACTTTTCGGCATCGATCCCAACAGCGAGGATGAAGAGGTGACTGAGGAGGAAATACGCATGATGGTTGACGTCGGCAGCCAGAAGGGCACAATCGACAGAGATGAAAAGGAAATGATCCAGAACGTTTTCGAATTCGACGATCTGACGGCCGATGAAATCGCAACGCACAGAACGGACGTACTTATGCTTGACCTTGAGGATTCAATGGAGGAATGGGAGGAAACGATATATGCGAACCACCATTCATATTATCCCGTATGCAACGGCAGCGTCGATGATATATCGGGCGTGCTGTATGTCAGGGAATACCTGCTCCTGAAGGACCGCTCGCGCGAAAACGTGCTTAAGCACGCCGTAAAGCCCGCGTACTTTGTTCCGCACAGCATAAGGGCAGACCTGCTGTTTGAAAATATGAAAAACACCGGTCATTACTTTGCGATAGTGCTTGACGAATACGGCGGTGTCAGCGGTATAATAACAATATTTGACCTTATAGAGGAAATAATAGGCGACTTAAACAGCGGCGACCTCGAATATAACGACACCGAAATAAAGCAAATTGACGAGCGCACGTGGGAAATACTCGGAAGCGCGCCGATAGACGACGTTGCAAAGGAGCTTAAATTAAAGCTTGAGGAGGGCGATTTTGATACGTTCGGCGGATATATCCTCCACAATCTCGGCTATATCCCCTCGGACGGCGATACGCCTCAGCTTAAGGCGGGCGACATGTCAATAAAAGTAATCGAGGTTAAGGACCACAGGATTATAAGCACTCTTATAAAAATCGAAGAAAAGGCGGAAACGCCGGAAAACGAAAAAGAGGATTAAAAAATTATATCTGAAACCGGGGCCGCTGCATTAAAGACCGCATAGAGCTGCTCGGCTTTAGATACAGAACGGACGAAACGCACCCGACGGCGTAATTTGATTACTCCGAGAGGTGCGTTTTGTTCGCGGGCAAACGGCAAAGCTGTTTGGCGGTCCGCTCTGAAATCAACGGCCGCTTGCTTTTTTTTGCCTTGTATGCTATACTGTAATCGTATAAAATAAATACAGCGCTTTTATAATTTTACGGAGGGTTTGTATATGGAATTTCTGGAAGTGGGAAAAATAATAAATACTCACGGGCTGCGCGGCGACGTCAAGGTCATGCCGTGGACGGATACGCCGGAGGATTTTGAGGATATTCCCGTGGTTTATATAAAAAGAAAAGACGAAACGGAAAAGCTTACGGTATCGAAAATAAAATACCAGAAAAATAATCTTATCGTTAAATTCAAAGAAATAAACGATATAAACGAGGCCGAAAAATACAAGGGCATTACGCTGCTTGCGGACAGGGACGACCTTTGGGAGCTTGAGGAGGGCGTGTATTACATCGCCGACCTTATCGGCCTTGACGTATATGACGAAAACGGCAGGATAGGCGTTATCGCCGATGTTTTGAATACGGGCGCAAACGATATTTACGACGTTAAGCGCGAGGGCAAAAAAAACCTTCTGCTGCCCGTTATAGATGAGGTCGTAAAAGAGGTTGATTTGGAGAACGGACGCGTTACCGTTCACGTTATGGAAGGGCTTGACGAATGAGATTTGACGTTTTAACGCTTTTTCCCGCGATGTTTGAAGCCGTTTTGGGCGACAGCATGATCGGCCGCGCGCGTGAAAAAGGGCTTATTGAAGCGCATTTTACCGATATGCGCGATTTTACGGAAAACAAGCACAGGCAGGTTGACGATTACCCGTACAGCGGCGGCGGTGGTATGCTTATCACTCCCGCGCCCGTATACAACGCATATATGTCTGTTGCGGAGGGGCTTAATTATAAGCCGCTTACAATATATATGTCGCCCCAGGGCAGAGTGCTTGACCAGGAGCTTGTTAAGGAGCTTGCAAATTATAACCACATAGTCCTCATATGCGGTCATTACGAGGGCATCGACCAAAGAGTGCTCGATGAAATCGTCGATATGGAAATATCCGTCGGCGATTTTGTGCTTACCGGCGGCGAGCTGCCGGCAATGGCCGTTATAGATTCCGTTTCGCGCCTTATCCCCGGCGTTTTGGGCGCGGAGGACGGCTTTAAAAACGAATCGCATTACAACGGCCTGCTTGAATACCCGCAGTATACGCGCCCGGCAGTATGGCACGGCAAGCCTATTCCCGATATACTGCTCTCGGGGCATCATGCAAAAATAGAACAATGGAAGCATGAGCAGTCGCTTATCGCAACGCTGAAAAAGCGTCCCGATATGCTCGAAAAAGCGGAGCTTTCCGATGACGATATAAAATTCTTAAACGAATACAAAAAGCAGACCGAAAATCAATAATAACATCAATAATACTATCATTTTGGGTAGCTGCTATCAAAAAAGTGCATACTTGTCATAAAAATATTTTGTGATATAATAAAAGCATACAGAGCTTAACCGATCGGAGCTGAAAAAATCATGAAGCAAAAATTTTGCGTCACCGGCATGACGTGCTCGGCGTGCTCGGCGCACGTCGAAAAATCCGTCCGCGCCGTTGAAGGCGTTAAGGACGTAAACGTAAACCTGCTTTTAAATTCAATGACGGTAGATTATGACGAGAGCACCGCAAGCGACAATAAAATAATAAAAGCCGTTGAAGGCGGCGGCTACGGCGCATACGTTGACGGCGGCGATGCGTCCGCACCGGCCGCACGTCCGTCAAAGCCGCCCGATGAAACGGGCCCGATGAAAAAACGGCTTATAATATCGATATGCTTCCTCATACCGCTTATGTATGTTTCCATGGGGCATATGCTCGGGCTTCCTCAGCCGGCGTTTTTCCACGGAACCGAAAACGCGCTTATATTTGCGTTTACGCAGCTTTTGCTGACGCTTCCCGTTATTGCCGTAAACAGAAAATATTTTACCGGCGGGTTTAAGACGCTCTTTAAAGGAGCGCCGAATATGGACACGCTGATAGCCATAGGCTCGGGAGCGTCGCTTGCATACGGCATTGCGGCGATATACGCCATAGGCTGGGGTTTGGGCCACGGCAGGCCGGGCATTGCCGAAGAATATTCAATGAACCTCTATTTTGAAGGGGCCGCAATGATACTCACGCTTATAACGCTCGGCAAGTTTTTTGAAGCGCGCGCAAAGGGCAAAACGTCCGAGGCGATCGAAAAGCTTATGGACCTTGCGCCGAAAACGGCCGTTGTCATGCGCGGCGGCAGAGAGCTCACAATACCTGCCGCGGAGCTTATGAGAGGCGATATCGCAATCGTCAAAGCCGGCGGCGCGATCCCCGCCGACGGAATAATAACAGAGGGCTCGTGCGCCGTTGACGAAAGCGCCATAACGGGCGAAAGCATTGCCGCGGAAAAAACGGCGGGCGACAAGGTTACGGGCGCGACTGTTTTAAAAAGCGGTTATATAAAATTCCGCGTTGAAAAAACGGGCGGCGACACAACGCTTTCGCAGATAATAAAGCTCGTTGAGGAGGCGGCGTCATCAAAAGCGCCCATTTCAAAAACAGCCGATAAAATAAGCGGTATTTTTGTTCCTGTCGTTATATCGATAGCCGTTGTTACGTTTATAATATGGATGATAGCCTCGGGCGAACCGAGCCGCGCGTTCACGATGGCAGTTTCGGTGCTCGTTATATCCTGCCCGTGCGCACTCGGTCTTGCAACGCCTACGGCCATAATGGTCGGAACGGGCCGGGGCGCAAAAAACGGCATCCTTATAAAAAGCGCTGAAAGCCTTGAAACGGCGCATCATACAGACACTGTCGTACTTGACAAAACGGGTACCGTAACAAAGGGCACGCCTTCCGTAACGGACATTATCCCGAACGGCATAAGCGCCGGGGAGCTTTTAAAAAAGGCGGCGTCGCTCGAAAAGCTTTCGGAGCATCCGCTCTCGCTTGCGATACTCGAAAAATTCGGCAGCGGCGATGTTTACGATGTATCGGATTTTACGCAAATACCGGGCCGCGGGCTTAAGGGAACAATAAACGGAAAAAACGTGCTTGCGGGAAACTACCGGCTTATGCTTGACGAAAACATCATCGTTTCCGAAAACACGGAGCTTGCTGCCGAGGGAAAAACCGCTCTCTATTTTGCAGAAGCTGATAAATTCATCGGCATAATAGCCGCGGCCGACACAATAAAAAAAGGCAGCAATCACGCCGTTAAAACGCTTACCGATATGGGTATCGACGTTATAATGCTCACGGGCGACAACAAAGCAACGGCCGAAGCAATACGAAAACAGGCGGGCATAAAAACGGCAATAGCCGAGGTCCTGCCGCAGGACAAGGAAAATGAAATACGGCGTTTGCAGCAAAGCGGCAAAAAGGTCGCAATGGTCGGCGACGGCATAAACGACGCGCCGGCGCTTGCGCGCGCCGACGTCGGCATAGCAATAGGCGCCGGCACCGACATTGCAATAGAATCGGCAGATATTGTGCTTATGAAAAGCGATTTAAACGATGTTGCAACAGCAATAAAGCTGAGCCGCGCCGTTATAAAAAACATACACGAAAATCTGTTTTGGGCGTTTTTCTATAACGTGCTCGGCATTCCGATAGCCGCCGGCGTGCTCTTCCCCGCTTTCGGCATACGGTTAAATCCGATGATAGCCGCGGCGGCAATGAGCTGCAGCTCGGTGTTTGTGGTCAGCAACGCCTTAAGGCTCAGATTCTTTAAGGATAAAGATAAGTATAACAGCCAGCAAACAGGCGGCGAAAACGGCAATGTCAATAATAAAATCAAAAATACAAATAAAACGGAGGTACAAACAATGACAAAGACAATAAAAATAAACGGCATGATGTGCTCCCACTGCACGGGACGCGTTCAGGACGCGCTGAACGGCATAGACGGCGTTTCGGCCGAGGTTTCGCTTGACAACGGCGGCACGGCCATTGTGACGCTCTCAAAGGACGTAAGCGACGATACTCTCTTTAAGGCGATAACGGACGCGGGCTATGAGGTTGCCGGACTTGCATAAACAGCAATAAAAGCTTTCGCTCCATAATTTGATTGCCGTACCATTATTTTATTTGAATATATTCCGCGTATCTGTGCAGAATAGTAGTGTAGTCGATACAATTCGACATACAAATTTAGATAGAGTAAGGACTATGGTTAGTCAAGGAGGGAAAGAAAATGAGTAAGTCAAAAATTTCCGTACCTGAAGCAAAGCAGGCTATGGAGCAGTTTAAGATGGAAGCCGCAAACGAAGTAGGCGTTAATCTTAAGCAGGGTTATAACGGCGATCTGACCGCAAAGCAGGCAGGCTCTGTAGGCGGACAGATGGTCAAGAAAATGATAGAGAGCTACGAGAATTCGGTAAAGTAAGCCCCAAAGGCTTATGATTCTTTAAAAATCTCTGAGCCGCATATTTGAAGTGCGGTTTGCGGGACCGGTAAAAATGAGTATGCAAATACCCGTTTTTGCCGGCCCTGTTTTTTTGTTATTTTATATTCCCGAATAAATTTTCTTTACAGCCGCATACTAAAGAAAAAGCATTTTTTTACCCTAATGCAAAGGAGCTGAAAATTATGGACTACAACGCATTGGCCAAAGCAATTTTAAGCGGCGTGGGCGGAAAGGAAAATATTATATCCTTCACGCACTGCGCCACCCGCCTGCGTTTTAATTTAAAGGATAATTCAAAAGCCGACAAAAACCGTCTTGACTCCGTAAAAGGCGTTATGGGCGTCGTTGAAAAGGGCGGCCAGTTTCAGGTTGTTATAGGCAGCGACGTTCCCAACGTCTACCGCGAGCTTAATATAATAGGCGGCTTTGAGGAGAGCGCGCAGACACCGGGCGATGACGTCAAAGATGACAGAAACGTGTTTTTGCGGCTGCTTGACACCGTGGCCGGGATATTTACGCCTATAATACCGGCAATAACGGGCGCGGGTATATTAAAGGCGTTCATGTCGCTGCTGACGGTATTCGGCTGGATAGACAAAACGTCGCAGACATATGCCATACTTTCCGTTTTTTCCGACGCGGCATTTTACTTTCTGCCGTTTATAATAGCGTATTCGGCAGCGCGGAAACTCCATTGCAGCGCCGTTATGGCAATGTCGCTTGCCGGCATATACCTGCATCCGAACTTTACGGCGCTGCTCCAAAACGTAACGGAAACCGGCGAGCCGTTAAAATTTATCGGCATACCTGTAACGCCGGCGACGTATTCGTCGTCCGTCATACCGATAATACTTTCGGTATGGCTTATGTCATACGTTGAGCCCATTGCCGATAAAATATCGCCGAAGCCCGTAAAATTTTTCACAAAACCGCTTATAACGCTTGTTGTTACGGGAGCGTTTGCAATAACCGTGCTCGGTCCTCTCGGCACAATAATAGGCGACGGGATCGCCGCCGGAATAGCGTTCTTGAATAATTATGCGAGCTGGCTTGTGCCGCTTATAATAGGCGCCGTATCGCCGCTGCTTGTTATGTCGGGCACGCATTACGGGCTTATACCGATAGGCATAAACAATATTGCAACGGCAGGCTTTGACACGATAGTCGGTCCCGGAATGCTCGGCTCGAATATTGCCCAGGGCGGCGCGGCGTTTGCCGTTGCGGTAAAAACAAAAAACAAAATAATACGTCAGGAAGCATATTCCTCAGGCATAACGGCCGTATGCGGCATAACGGAGCCCGCTCTTTACGGCGTAAACCTGAAGCTTAAAAAGCCGCTTATCGCTGCTGTAATAGGCGGCGCGGCAGCGGGGCTGTATCTCGGCATAACCGGCGTCGGGCGGTATACGTCCGGCTCTCCGGGCCTGCTTGCGCTGCCCGGCTATATCGGCACCGACGGATTTACAAACATTATGCACGCCGTTATAGGAAGCGCCATAGGCTTTATAGTTTCATTTGCGGCAACGCTCATAATAGGCTTTGACGACCCGCGCGACGAGGGCTCGTCGGACGACGACGAAAACAAATCGTCCGGCGCGGAGCACGCAAAAAGCGAAACGCTGCTTTCGCCGTTAAAGGGCAGTGTTATTCCCATTGAAAAGGTCGGCGACCCTACGTTTGCAGAAAAAATACTCGGCGACGGCGCGGCGATAATCCCCGATACGGGGCTGCTCGTTTCGCCCGCGGACGGCGTTATCGACAATATATTTGATACGGGCCATGCCGTCAGTCTTGTAACGGCCGCCGGCGCGGAGGTGCTTATTCATATAGGCATAGACACCGTGCGCCTCAACGGCGAACACTTTAAAGCGATGGTCAAAAACGGCGACGCCGTAAAAGCCGGGCAGCCGCTTATTGAATTTGACATCGACGCCGTCAAATCAAAGGGCTTTGACACGTCAACGTCAATCGTGATAACAAACCACCGCGATTACGGGGAAATAAAAATACTTGCCGATAATGTTACCGAAAAAGAGCCGTTTTTAAAATTGGAGGAAAAATAATATATGGAAAGCAAATTTCCCAAGGACTTTTTATGGGGCGGCGCCGTTGCCGCAAATCAGTGCGAGGGCGCGTATAACGAGGACGGCAAGGGGCTGTCCGTGCAGGACGTAATGCCGCACGGCCTGCGCGGCGGACGCACCGCCGCTCCGACTGACGACAATTTAAAGCTTATGGGCATTGACTTTTATCACCGTTACAAGGACGATATAAAGCTCTTTGCCGAAATGGGCTTTAAGGTATTCAGAACCTCCGTGGCGTGGAGCAGGATATTTCCAAACGGCGACGACGAGAAGCCGAACGAAAAAGGTCTTGAATTTTACGACCGGCTTTTTGATGAATGTTTAAAATACAATATCAAGCCGCTTGTTACGCTGTCGCATTACGAGCCGCCGCTTGCGCTTGCCGAAAAGTACGGCGGCTGGACCGACAGGCGCGTTATTTCGCTTTTTGAGCGTTTTGCCGTGACGGTGCTTAAGCGGTATAAAGACAAGGTAAAATACTGGCTTACGTTTAATGAAATAAACGCAATATTAAAGGCGCCGTTTATGTGCGGCGCAATACCCGACGCAAACCTTTCGCCGTCTGAGCTGTACAGCGCGATGCACCATCAGCTTGTTGCAAGCGCGTCGGTAACAAAGCTTTGCCATGAAATAATCCCCGATGCAAAAGTGGGCTGCATGATTTTGGGCGTTACCGTTTACCCGCTTACGCCATCCCCGGACGACGTCCTGCTTACGATGCTCCGCGACCGCGAAACGTATCAGTTCGCGCATATTCATGCCCGCGGCGAATATCCGCCGTATTTGCTTAAATATTTTGAGCGGAACAATATACGCGTTGACATTACGGAGGAAGATAAAAAAATATTGAAAAATACGGTCGATTTTATATCGTTCAGCTATTATTCAAGCATCTGCGAAAGCGCCGACAAAAACTCCGAAAAAACAGGCGGCAATCTCAGCAGGGGCTGTATAAACCCGTATCTCAAATCGTCCGAATGGGGCTGGCAGATAGACCCGAAGGGATTGCGGTACACGCTCACAAAGCTGTACGATATGTTTTCGCTGCCGCTTTTTATAGCCGAAAACGGCTTGGGCGCGGAGGATATACTCATTGACGGCGAAAACGGCGGAAAAACCGTAAACGATGATTACAGGATAAAATATCTTAACGACCATCTTGTTGAGGTTGAAAAGGCGATCGACGACGGTATTCCCGTCATGGGCTACACCTCATGGGGCTGTATAGATATTGTCAGCGCGTCAACGGCCGAAATGAAAAAGCGTTACGGCTATATATACGTTGACAGAAACAACGACGGCAGCGGCAGCCTTGCGCGCTTCAGAAAAAAATCATTTTACTGGTATAAGAAGGTTATCGAAACAAACGGCGCATCGCTTGACCGCGGCACAGAATAACACAAAAACCGGAACGGCAAAATCCGTTCCGGTTTTTTGGCGTCGCTAAGAGGATTCGAACCTCCGACCTACCGCTTAGGAGAAGCCCCCAAGGGGCATTTTTGACTCCCTACAAATCCCTGAAAATCCTTGATTTTACTGGCTTTTCTGGGATTTCACTGTTAGTAAATTCTCGTCCAAAACCTGCTAATTTTTCGTGGTTTTTTGCCTTCCTTTTAGCAGGGTATTAGCAAATGCAAAGAAATCTGGGAAACATCATTGAGTTAATCTGTAGCCCATAAATCACAGGAAACGCATTTGAAGTTTACGCATTCTCTTATGCAAATCAATAATCTGTGTTCAAATATTATAATGGTTTTTCTTCTTGATTTCAAGATTTTTCAGGCATTACAAAAGGCAACCCTGACGGATTGCCTTTTTTGTATAACTAAATTGTTTTTGCTAAAGCCTTTAATAATGCTGCTGTTTCCGGATTTGATAACAGTTTTGCGAGCAAGGCAGCGTTTTCGTCTGCACTGTTTTCAGCAGGCTTTTCTTCTTCAACTTCGCTCCCTTTTTGAACCTCTGCCATTGGGTCAAGGAGTTCAACCGAAGTTTCAAACTTGGGCATTGGAGCAGTTTTACCTTCTTCCGCATTTTTGAGACCTTTTGCGTTGTAGAACTGTTCCTCAAACTTCTGTGCGTTGTATCGTCTGTCCTCGTCTATGATATGGCTATAAACATCGGCAACCATATCCATTCGGGCGTGTCCTGAGTCGCCTTGGACCGATTTCATATCGCCGCCGTTCCATTTCAGCTTGTAGGTTATATTTGCGTGACGGAAGCTGTGAAATACCACATCGGGTAAGTCGTTGTCCTGTATCAGCTTTTTCAAAGCACGGTTGATTACCTGCCCTTCCATCGGTCTGCCGGACGAATGGCAGAATACCAAGTTATAATCCAAATACTCATCACCGAAAAGCTCTTTCATTTCGTCAATCTGCTTTTTTCTCTCCAATAGCATTTGGGCTACGGTTGACGGCAAGAAGATTTTTCTCACGCTGGTTTTGGTTTTCGGTGTTTTCAAAACAAGTGAAGTTTGCGTATTTGACAGAGTTCTCGGAAAGACACGGATAATGTCCTTGTTATCAAGCACCTCCATTACATCTCTGTTTACTCGCTGAAGCTCCTTATCCACAAAAATGGAAGCATTGTTTTCTTTCAGGCTTTCCTCCGATATATCAATGCAGTCCCAAGTAAGACCGAGCATTTCACCCATACGAAGTGAACAGGCAAAGGATAAATTGATGGCTAATGCAAGAATATCATCATCGCACACTTCAAGAGCGTGCATAAGTGTTTCTGCTGTCCAAATTTCTCGTTTCTGATGTTCCTCTTTCGGGAGCGTTGCATTGAGAACCGGGTTTCTTGTCATCAGCTCCCATTTTACCGCCTGATTAAAGGCACTTCTTAAAAACTTATGGATTTCTCTTACGGTATGTACTGTCAGATACTCATTCTTTGGCTTTTTATTCTGTACCGATTTTGTCTTAACTTTCAAAAGGCTCTGATAGAATTTATCCATAAGTCTCGGAGTAAGTTCATCAAGTTTCACATCTCCGATAAGCGGAATGATGTAATTATACATAAGACCTTTCTTTGAACGGTAGGTTGACATTGCCCAGTTATTTACTCCGTACACGGAGCAGTATTCTTCAAGCAAATCCGCAACTGTCGTAGCATTAGGAATGATGAATGTACCGCTTTGCTGTTCAAACTCAATTTGAGTTTTTCTCTTTTTAGCGTCTGCGTTTGTATCAAAGGTTTCCCATTTTTGATGTTGGTTTCCGTCATCATCTTTGTAGGTATAAACGACGGAATATCGGTTCTTTCTTTTTACAATAGAAGCCATAGTCGTTCCTCCTTATTCGTTATCCAGCCACTTGTCAAAGCTGGTCTTTATAATGCGGTATCCGGTTTCAAGCATTACTGCCTGAAAATGCCCCTGTTTTATGAGCTTATATACGGTCTGTCGGGTAATACCCAAGATTGCCTGAACCTCCTCTACGGAATAGCTCTTTTTTGTGTATGTACCGCCGTTTAATTCACGAACTCTATCTTCAATCGACATATCCCTCCACCTCCTCGATTTCCTTAACCTTAGTGTATTTGCTTTGTGAAGCATACCATTTACCAAAGCTCTCTCTTTTTATTCGGCGTTTACCGTCAACCCATATAAACTCAACAATACCATCATTCATTAAGTCATTGGCTGTGCTTCTCGGAATACCGAGTACCTTTGCAACAATAAGAGGAGAGAGCGTTTTGCCGTATTTCTTACCGGGTCTTTCGCCGTTTACTTTCTCATAATGGAATTGTCCTGCATACCAATCTTCAAAGCTATCCACATCAACTCTCATTTTGCCCAGTACCAAATAGGTCTTAAATCGGCATTGATTGATGAGTCGGTATGTAGACGTCTTTCCAAGACCAAGTATTCTCATTACATCAGGTACAGAAATTGTCTTTTTGTCCTGATATGTAAGCACAGCTTTGACGATTTTCTTGTTTTCTTCAACGCTTTTCTTTGAAGCTCTGTATTCGTTGCCGACTCGGTATGTTTTGAATAAGCCGCAATTCATCAGTTTCAGTGCTTCTTCTTCGGAAATGGAAAACAACCGGGATATTTCCTTGACGGAATAGGCTTGCCACTGTGCTTCCTCCTGAAGCTTTTCATCGCTGAACAATTCTGCCAAGCGTTCATTTTCCTCTCTGAGATTGAACTGCTCTACTCGGTCGTTGAACATATTAACAAATGCCATCTTCAGAACCTCCTTCCTCGCCATTGAGCCAATTTTCAAAGCTCTTTTTAGATATTCGATACTGACCTCCGACACGAACGCTATGGAATTTCTTGCTTTTAAGCAGCTCATAGACGATAGTTCTGCTCACTTTCAAGATGTGCTGTATATCATCTACCGTGTATGCTCGTATGTCAGGTTCAGTCTGCCTGAATGTATTAGGAAGTCGAGTATCGCTCTTTTCAATTTTCTTTCGCATTACCGTTTACCTCCGATTTCTTATTTGCCGCTATGACTACCATATAGCCAAGCGATTTGGCTATATGGTACTGAAAATCGGAGTTTTTGTTAATTATGCGATTAGCTTAATCGCATAATTAACAACCGGAGCTTTCGCTGTCCATATTATCAAGCCATCGGTCAGAGCTCTTTTTGGAAATTCTGTAATGTCCGCCGACCTTTACAAAATGGAAAACGCCTGAGTTGACGAGAGCATAAGCAGTGTTCTTTCCAATGCTGAGAATATCCATTATTTCTTCTACCGTATAAACTCTTTTCTCAAAGCCGGAACTATCATCAACAGCGTTGGGTAGTTTGTTCATTGCTTCAATCTTATCTTCAAACATTGTCAACACCTCCCTTAGCGTGATGATGGTGCTTTTTGAAAATCATATAGTCATAGCCGTATCCGACCTGACATTTATCGCACACCTCTTTATCTGCCTGAAAAGGGTCAAGTCTTTTAACAATGTTTTCAGGGATAGACTGAAACTCGCTTCTGCAACGAGGGCAAAGACTGAGTACAATGCCTTTACGCTCTGTCTTGGGTTTAACGGGAATGCCTACTGCGAATTTCAATCCTCGCTTGATTTCACTGATTTTATCTGCGTCGGTAATTCTTCCGACAAAATTATCAAGCTCTGTGGCTTTATCCACGGTGCGTAGCTGTTCAAGCATTACCATTGACGGCTCTTTTAAGCCACAATCCGTGTTTAGCTCAATATGAGTATTCATTGCCGTTTTCTTTTTAACAGCCGTTATAGCGGCTACAACGACCGTAGGACTGCTTTCATTTAAACGATTTGTCTGAACCACAAGAACCGGTCTCATTCCCGATTGCACACTGCCGTTTGTAACCCCCAAGTCGCAGTAATAAATATCGCCCCATCTGACATTCTTAAATTCTTTTTCTTTCATATGTAAATCCTCGCTTTCGATTATTCTGAGGTAATTCATATCTGGATTAGAATTAACCCCTTCACTTGTTTGAAATGGGAGAGCGTTTTTGGGGGGTGTTTTAGAAAAATTTTCTCAACTTTTTTATTGCACTGTTTACCGATTCCCTTATAGAAGTAAAATCGACTCCTTCTTCATCTGCGATTTTTTCAAGTGTTTTGTTGTAGAAGAAATACTTAAAAACTCTGCGTTTCTGTGTTTCGCTTAAGTAACACAAAACCTCCCGAAGTCGCTTAATATTGTCTTTCAGCATTATTTCTTCGATTGGGTCTGTATCGACTGCCAATTCCGGATGATGCACTTCAAAGTCTCCGTCATTGATGTCAAATGCGTGTCCGAAAAGAAGCCTTCTCATTCTCTCTCTTGCTTCGTAGTTCTGATACTCCGTTATCACTTCGCCCTGAGCCATAGAAAGCAGAATGAACGGAGTGTACCGACGGATAACATCAGGGTATTTTACCCACAGTTCTTCTTCCGCCAGTTCTGTTACAATAGCCCATTTCTCCGAGCCGGTGTAACCGTGATATTCATACCGCAAGTTGATGAGCTTGCAGTCATTCGTAAATAATAATTCCTGTTGTTCTAATGTAAGTTTTGTCATTGTCGTAATCTCCTTGAATTTGAATTTTTGAATTTGGTTGAAATCAAAAATTCGGAGATTACGGATACTTGGCGATATAAGCCAG
>DVLU01000010.1 GCA_018715365.1 Candidatus Ornithomonoglobus intestinigallinarum
CTTCCGGCATATTTTTTGTTGATCCCGTAAAGATTTGCAATGTCGGATACCGTTATTTCTTTATTGTAAAAGGCGTTTGCGTAATCAAGGAACGCGCGCACTATCCAATGGTAATTGCTCCGTTCGACGTGCGCCCCAGAGAGCTGATAAAGCATCAGGATATAGCTTTTTATCGCATATGCGATGTTTTCGAAATATGATTTATCAGCGCCGCTTACCATAGAAGGTATCATGGTAGTTATCGATTCGTCAACGCCCGTAAATCTGGCAGCTTTTTTCATGCACTGCGCCGTTATTTTGCTGTCGGCACAGATATTGCCGAGATAAATTATGCACAAAAGCTCGGACTCGTAAAAAACGGGAAGCACATATTCCGTAACGCCCCACGGGCAAATACCCCAGAATGAATCGGTTGGGGCGGCGGATGCGGCCTTTCTGTTTGCGAGCGCCTTGCAGCGCAGGCAGAGAGAAAGCCCCTTTTTTGTTGTTTTTGCAAAATTGCATGCGTCTTCGTAATGTATGGTATTATGATAGTCAAGCTCCATCAGGTCGATCGAAAGTAAATTGCTTACATCGTGCACGCAGACGTGAAGCCGCGTGCCGTATGTCAGAAGATGTATAAATTCCTTTAAGCTCATAAATTCATTGTTCGCTGAAATTTCATTGCTCATAGATATAAGTCCTCCGTGTTATTTTGATTTTAGCATAAAAGTATCTTTTGTGCAAGTATTTATATCCTTTGTTGTAGAAATATAATAAAAATTATTATATAATTTAAGCGTAGAACAGTCATAATACCGAAAGAAGTGTGAATATGAGAAAAAAATATGATATTATAGTGTGCGGCGGCGGCTTTGCCGGTTCAGCGGCAGCGATTGCGGCGGCACGCAGCGGAGCAAGCGTGCTTTTAATAGAAAAAAGCGGCTTTTTGGGAGGCGCGGCAGGCAACTGCCTTGTAAATCCGTTCATGCCTTTCACAACAACGATAGACGGGCAATACGTCAGGCTTTCTGCCGGCATTTTTTCCGATATAATAGACCTCCTTGGCGAAATGGGAGCTCTCGCCGCGGACGGTGTTGTATTTAACGGAGAAATATTAAAGCTTATTCTTGACAGGCTTGTGTCGGGGAGCGGCACCGGCGTGATATTCCATACGCGGATTATATCTGCCGAAAAGGAAAACGGCGCCGTAAAAAGCCTTAGATGCGTAAACGCATCGGGCGAGAGCGAGTATTTTGCGGACGTATTTATAGACGCAACGGGAGATGCAAATGTTGCCGCAATGGCGGGCTGCCCGTTCATGCTCGGACGCGAAGGCGACAATTTATGCCAGCCGATGACGCTTTGCTTTGATCTGGCAAACGTGGACGTTGACAGGGCGTTTAAGGATAAAAAGGCGATAAATGCCTTATATGCCGAAAAGCGCGAAAGCGGTGAAATAAAAAACCCGCGCGGCGATATACTTTATATGCGTCATGCGGCAAAGGACGTGCTTCATATAAATTCGACGCGCATAATCAAAAAATCGCCGGTAAACGCCGAGGACCTGAGCTTTGCCGAGCGCGAAGCAAGGGAGCAGATGTATGAGCTCTATATGTTTTTAAAGAACAATTTCGATGCGTTTAAGAATTCCGTTTTATTGGCGTCGGGGCCTGAAATAGGTATTCGTGAGAGCAGAAGGATAGACGGTATGTATACGCTTACAACGGAGGACCTCAAGGCCTGCGTGAAGTTTGACGACGGCATAGCGGCGTGCAATTACGATATTGATATTCATGACCCGGCGGGAAGCGGAACGAGCCATTATTATTTTAAAGAAGGTACATACTATACAATACCGTACAGATGCCTTGTTCCGAAAAAAGCGGACAATCTGCTTGTTGCCGGACGCTGTATCTCCGGCACGCATGAAGCGCAGGCATCGTTTCGCATAATGCCGGTGTGCTGCACGCTCGGCGAAGCGGCCGGCACCGCCGCGGCGCTGGCACTTAAAAGCGGGAGCGCCGTCGGGAATATCGACACGGACGAGCTGAGGGCCGTTTTAAAAAACAACGGGGCGTTTCTGTAATTAAAACAATATAACGTTTATTGAGCGGCGTATGCCGATAACCAATAAAAAAGCAATTATTAAGCAATTATGAGTCGAACAGGAAAGGAAGTGTATTCAAATCATGAAGAAGCACATTAGGAAAATAACGGCGGCATTGCTTGCGCTGTCGGCAGCATTGACGTTTGCCGGATGCGGCGTCGGTGACGCGAACGTTACCGACGAGCAGGGAAGGACGATAATCAGCGTCGGCGGCTGGACGAACAAAGAGGGCAAGCAGCGCGATGCGCTCATGGAAAGAAAAACGCTGTTTGAGCAGGATAATCCCGACGTCGTTGTTGAAGGCGACGAATGGACGTTCTCGCTCGACACGTTCCTCGCAAAGGCGTCGGGCGGAGAGCTGCCGACGGTATACAGCACGTATTTTACGGAAATAGCACAGATAATCGATTCGGGCTATTCCGCGGACCTTACCGACGTATTGAGCGAACGCGGATACGACGGGCAGTTTAATCAGGATATAATAGACCTTGTTACAAAGGACGGAAGAATATATGCCTTCCCCGTAAGCGCATACGCTTTGGGGCTTGGATATAACACGGAGCTTTTTGAACAGTCCGGACTGCTCGAGGAGGACGGTACGCCGAAGCAGCCGAAGGACTGGAACGAGCTTGTTGAGTTCGCGAAGCAGATAAAAGAAAAAACAGGTACGCCGGGATTTGTTTTCCCGACTGCGGGAAACCAGGGCGGCTGGTTCTTTACGGCGCTTGCATGGTCATACGGCGTTGAGTTTGTTGAAAAGCAGGAGGACGGCACATGGCTGTCAACGTTTAATACGCCCGAATGTGTTGAGGCGCTTCAGTGGATAAAGGATCTTAAATGGAAGCATGACGTTGTGCCGATAGACACAATAATCGACAGCGACAAATATTATGAAATATTCTCAACCGGCAAAGCGGGCATGATGATAGCTCCTGGAAATTATTCGGACTACGTTATCCAGTACGGCATGACGCCCGATCAGCTGGGACTTATGGCAATACCGGAAGGCCCCGCAAAGCACGTAACGCTTATAGGCGGCGAGCTCCAGTCGGTATCGAGCGAATCGACGCCCGAGCAGATAGACGCGGCGGTACGCTGGATAGAAACAAAATATAATTACAAAGCAACGGACACGTTTAAGCAGACAACTGAAACGGCAATAGACAAAAAGCTTTCGGACGGTGCGCTTGTTGGCACAAAGAGCCTGAGCGTGTGGGATGACAATGCGGAATCGGCAGCCTTCGAAAACGCTTTGATAGACGAAAAATGCAATATAAATCCGAATCAGGTAAGACTCTACAACGAATTTGTTCAGAATCCGTGCGAGCTGCATCCCGAGGTAACGGTATGCGCACAGGAGCTTTACGCAATACTTGACGACTGCATAACGCAGGTGTTCAGAGATGAAAATGCGGACTGCGCGTCGATAATAAAGACGGCGAGCGAACAGTTCCAGTCGGACTATCTTGATAATGTAACGTTTTAACTGTAAGTGGACGGTTTGTGGACGGTTTAATGAGGGAAGTGAAGTAAAAAATGTCCGTTAAAAAGAGCAGCGGACAAAAGCTTTTCAGAAAAAATTTCATGGGATGGCTTTTGATATGTCCGCTTGTCATAGTACTGTATCTGCTGATATGGCGGCCCACGGTAATAAGCTTTATCTGGTCGTTTTTCAAAATGAACGTATACGATCCGGGCGAATTTATCGGCTTTAAAAACTACGAGCTTGTAATTTCAAATTCGCAGTTTCTGCCAATGCTGAAAAATACGGTGCTGTATGTGTTCTGGTCGCTTGTGATAGGATTTATACCGCCGCTTGCGATTGCGATAATGCTTAATGAAATGGTGTATTTCCAAAAGAAGCTGCGCGTTATAATTTATCTGCCCGCGCTTATCCCCGGCATAGCGGCAATGCTTATCTGGACAAAGATGTACGATCCGAGCGATATGGGACTGTTCAATATGGTGCTGAACAAGCTTGGGCTTGAGAGCTACAATTGGCTCGGCGACCCGAATTTTACGATTATCGGCATAGTAATATACATGACATGGTCAAGCTTTGCGGGTACGATGCTTCTCTATTATGCGTCCGTTCAGGGAATAAGCACCGAGCTTTACGAGGCGGCGCTGATTGACGGCGCGGGGCCGCTGAAGCGGTGCTGGCATGTTACGCTGCCTCAGATAATGGGCGTTGTGATGCTTAATTTCGTAAGACAAATAATTGCGGTCTTTCAGGTACTTAACGAGCCGCTCGCCATGACGGGCGGCAACGACCGCGCATCGGTTTCTCTTGCGCTGCAGCTGTACAGGTATTTGAGAAATCAGAATACGATAGGTCAGGCAATGGCCTTGGGAGTTATAATATTCCTGATTCTGATGGTATTTACGTGCTTCTATTTTTGGATGAACAAAAAAGTGGAAAGTAATTTTTAGGAGAATGTCGTATGAAAAGATTTAAAACAAAACCAACGGGGCTTTTAAGCTCCGGCGAATTAAAAACGCCATACGGAAAATTTTTATACTGGACCTTCTTTACGATATTGCTTATTGTCTGCTTTGCCGCCGTAATCCCGGCGCTGTGGACGCTTGTTACGGCGTTTAAGCCGACGCAGGAGATATACGGCGACGTAACGTTTTTCCCGAGGGAAATGAGCTTTGAAATTTTTAAAACGCGTATTGTGGAATCATGGCAGGCTCTTGACCTTGTGCGTCCGATTATGAACACGCTTATAGTATCCGTAGGCAGCCTTTTTGCAACGCTTGTCATAGACGGCCTCGGCGGATATGTTTTGTCGAAGCTTAAGGTAAAGGGCGTGGGATTTATATTTGTGCTTGTTGTATGGTCAATGCTTATGCCGGCACAGATAAGGATCGTACCGAACTTTATAGCATGGGGGCATTTTCCGTTTGCGTATCCGATAGGCGGCTGGAACCTGAGAGATACATATTTGCCGATATGCTTAAGCGCCGCGGCAAACGCGTTCAACGTAATCCTGTTTAAAAACAGCTTCGATACGCTTTCCGATTCGTACGTTGAAGCGGCAAGGCTTGACGGCAGCTCGGAATTAGGAATAATATTCAAAATACTTTTCCCGCTTTCGCAGCCGATAATTATCTATGTGGCAATAATGACGCTTAACGGTCCGTGGTCGGAGTTCTTCACACCGATGCTGTACCTGAGCGAAGAAAATTATACGCTGCCCGCCGTTGTATACAGCCTGAAAAGCAATACGGCGATACAGCTTAACACATATTTTATGTGTATGGTATTTTCATCGATACCGCTTGTTCTTATATTTGTATTTTTCCAGAGATATATAATGGGCGGTGTAAATATAGGCGGAGTTAAGGGCTGATACCGCAAAAGGAGATGAGTGAAATGAAGATCATAAAGCGCACCGCGGCGTGCATAACAGCATTGACGTGCCTTTGCGGTTCGCTGCCCGTGTTTGCGGCGGACGGCGGCGAAGATGTTGCCTATGTCGATTTTACGGATGAAAAGACGGTTGATATGACCGTCGAAATGGGCAGCGGAGAGCCTGTTTTGGTTGACCGCGACGGAAGAACGGGCTGGCAAATATCAGACGAAGCCGGCGAGGAAGCGGCCGCAAGCATTTATATAGAGCTTAGCGACAGCTTTGCCGGCGATGCGGAGGACGGAAACACCTTTGAAGTTGAAATAGATTACTACGACGAGGGCAGCGCATTATTCAATTTCCTTTACAACTCGTGGGATATGGACCGTTACTTCGCCGGAAGGGCAATGACGGAAAGCCTCGGCGCAAACGGTACGGCGGCAGACATAAAGCAGTGGCGTACCGCAACGTTCCGCGTCCAGGACGGGAATTTCAAGGGCAAACGCGATTATCCCGATATGATAATTTCCGCGGGGTATTTAAACAGAAACAGAATAGATGAAAACACGATAAACGAATTCGGAAGAACCTACGGCGAGGGCTATCTCACAAACTGGGGAAAGAGCACAACGAGAGATCCGATTGTTATAGGCGCCGTGAGAGTTAAAAAGCTCGATACAAAAAATCCGCTGTCGGTAACGGCAAGCTATGATTTTGAAGCGTATACGATATTTAACGACGAAGCGGCAAAAATAAATTATTCCGTGGAAAATATAAGCGGCGAGCCGTATGATTTAAATGCAAAATATGAAATATTATACGGCGGCGAGGTTATAAAAACAAAGGACGATACGCTTTCTGTGGGAGCGGGAGAAACAAAGGAACTGAGCGTTGATATGGGCTCCGTCGATAAATACGGCGAGCTTGTGTTCAGAGCGACGTTTTCTGGAAACGGCATCGAAAACGTAACGGAAATGCCGCTCTGCCATGCAAGAGAACCGAAGGAAGCAAACGAGCGGCTGGGAACAAACGTCCATTTTGAGGGCTCCCAGGCATATCCGCAGGATTTTGACGGTGAATATGAGCTTATAAAGCGCGCCGGCTATTCCTCAACGCGCGATACGATACGCTGGTACAGGACACAGACCTCTCCCGGAGTTGACGAGCTTAACCCGCAGCTTACAAAGGAGCTCGAATATCAGGAAAAATACGGTCTTGATTTTCTGCCGAATGCGGCAATAGACGATACGGTCACGGGAGATATGACGTCCCCCGAAACGCTTGCAAAGTTTTCCGACCACTGCGAGTGGCTTGCGAAAACTTATAAGGGCAAAAGCGAATATATACAGACGGAAAATGAATGGAACATACACGCCGGAACGCAGTTTGCCGATAAGGCGGAGGGATATCTGCCGCTTTTAAAGGCGACGCATGACGGCTTAAAGCGCGGCGACCCCGACGTTAAAATACTCGGAGTCTGCTGGGCGGGCTACGCGCCGGCCGATTTCAGAAATCTGTTCGACGCCGGCTGCCTTGATTATATGGACGCGTTTTCATATCAGTATTACTGGCAGGGGAGAAATCCCGTGGACGGAAATATATTTAAAAACGGCGAGGAATTAAAAGAACTGCTTGCCGAATACGGCTGCGAGGATATGCCGGTAATTATGTCGGAGTGCGGCTGGAACGACGGCTTTGACAGCGCCGTTACAACAGAGGACACGGCGTCATGGCATGCGCAGCTTATATTGCAGAATTCAGCATGGAAAACGTACGATAAGCTTTACACATACGAATTTGCAAATTCCGGCGAAAAGAAGAGCTATACCGAAGCCTGCTTCGGTGCGGTGGAGTCGGCATACGGAACGTATCCGTCAAAGCCAAAGCCGGCGTATTACGCAACGGCCATGGCAAACTGGGCATTGAGCGGCACCGAATTTATCGATGCGCTTGACGGTATGGAAAACACATCCAGGCTTTATGCCTTCAGATATTCGAGAGATAACGGAGACGATCTCGGAAACAATATGATAGCGCTGTGGCATCTTGACGGAAGAAAGATAGTGGGACTCGATCTCGGGACGGATAAGTGCAAAATGTATGATATGTACGGCAACGAATGTGAGCTCAGCGCCGTAAACGGAGTGTTTACTGTAACGGTAAGCGAGCGGCCGATGTATCTTATAGGCGATTTTGATAAAATAGAAGAAGCGCAGCCGCAGGTGACGGTTGACACGCTGGAAATAGACGCGGCGCCGGAGGATTCCGTTATACAGACGATAAGCATATCCGGAGCCGACGGGGCGGAGCTTGTGCCGTGCACGAGCCGTCTTGTCGCGGACGAGGGCAATACCGTGGAAAACGGGACTGTTCAATATACCGCAAAAACGCCGTCGTTTAAGCTCTTTAACGACAGGGCGGAATACGATATCGTAAAGGACGGAGCGGTGATTTATCACGGTGACGTTAAAGTAAACGGCGCCGACACCATTACAGTAGACGTTGAGCAAAAGCTGCTTGACGAAAAATACCCGAACAGATGGGGACTTGACATATATGTCACGAACAACAGAAATTCGGGAGCTGTGAACGGGACGATAACGTTTAATACGCCGTCCGATTTTGCAAGCCTTATGACGGCAAGCTTTGAAAACCTGAAATCACGCGAAACGCGCAGAATACGGCTTTTCATGCCGGAGATACAGACAAAGGAAATGCGGCTTTTGAATATGACGGTAAACGTATCGGGTTACGCGTCGCAGGATTATTCGCAGAGGCTGTTTTTCACCGTCGTTCCGTATGCCGATGAAAAGCCGGTTGTGGACGGCATAGCCGAAAAGGGCGAATATAACGGTGATTCGTGGTTTTCCATAAAGGCGGGAGAGCCGACGGAAAACAATTCAAAGCAGATGTATGAGTCGCTTGACGGCATAACGATGCACATGGGCGACGATGACCTTTCCGCAAGGGCGACGATGAAATATGACGATGAAAATATCTGGTTCTTTATTGACGTTACAGATGATGTTTTTGTAAACAACAATTCGGACGATGCACTCTGGAACGGCGACAGCGTCCAGATGGGAATTGCGGACGAGGGCGACAACGTAAGATCCTATTGCGAACTTACGGCGGCGCTTACGCCGAAGGGACCGCAGATATACCGCCACTATACAAATAATGACGCCAACCCTGTCGGACTTGTTACAAACATGGAGCTGGCTGTGGTAAGAGACGGGATACATACAAGATATGAAATACGGCTGCCGTGGTCGGAGGTGCTTTCCGACCCCTCAAGAGTGAAGGCCGGCTACAGACCTAAGTTTGCGCTGCTCATAAACGAGGATGACGGCAAGGGCAGAAACGCGTATCTTGAATATTCAAATACGCTCGGCGCACTCGGAACGTATAAAAATATAAGCATGTTTTCAGATATGATATTGGCGGACTAAAGGAGGATAACCACAAATGAAATTCGGTAAAATTACGGCTGCTCTGATGATAGCCGCGGCTGTGCCGGCAGTCTCCGCAAGCGCGGAGATTACCGGGGTTGAATACACCCCGTCGATCGGCACCGTAACCGTGAACGGAACGGCCGGAGCCGGCTCCGAAGCGTTTATAAACGTATTGCTCGGCAGCGAAGGCGCTTTCGGCGACAGGCTTGTATATCAGGAGGTTGCGGAAGCCGACGGCGAAAACGGCTACAGCATAAGCTTTAATATAGAGCCGTCGCTTATAACGGGCGACAGCGACCGCCTTATATCGATAACGGAAAACGTCGGCGGCGACGGCTCGGAATATAAGCTTGCGTTCTCCGATAAGTCTGTGCTGGACGGTCTTAAGACGGCGGAAAATAAAGAGCAGTACATAAGCGAAAACAGATACGCGCTCGGCCTTTATTTGAACGGTATAGACGAAGCGCCCGATTTAAACGGCATATTTAATATGATGACCGATTCCGATTACGAAAAATCCTGCGACGAGCTGCAGAAAACGCTTCAGGAATATATGCTTTACGGGTATATCACGGAAGGCGCCGTGAGCGATTTGTTTGCATACGGCGAAACGCTCGGCCTTGACGATATGGATTCGATGAACGAGGTGTTTACCGACGATATATTCAAGGAAACAAACCGCAGGGATGCGACGGCAAGAATGAAAGGCAAGAGCTTTGACAGCCGCGAGGAATTTGAGAAGCATTTAAATGAGGCGTGCGTCCTTGCTGTTGTAAAATCGCCCGACGGATACGGCAACGTGAAAAAGGTGCTCGACGCCTTTGAAGATGAGATAGGCATAGACGCGTCAAAAGGTACGCAGAAGGTATACACGGGGCTTCAAAACAGGGATTTTGAAAATTACGCGGAATTAAAAGACGCGTATAATAAGCTTGTAAGCAGCACCGGCAATACCGGTTCGGGCGGCAGCGGCGGCGGTTCGGGCGGCTCCGGCGGAAGCGGAGGCGGCGGGGGAATGCCCGCATATAACCCGGAGGGTAATAAGAATCCCGATCCGGTAACTGAAATTCACGGCGAATCGTTTATGGATATGGAGGGCTACGATTGGGCGTCGGAGGCTGTTGACGATTTGCGCGCAAAGGGCATCGTTCAGGGCAAGGCCGACGGCAAGTTCTGTCCGCAGGATACGGTTACGCGCTCGGAATTTGTAAAAATGGCTGTCGGCGCATTTGCGATAGGCGAAATTGAAGCCGAGGTGCCGTTTGACGATATTGACGCCGGCAGATGGGATTATAAATATATATGCTCCGCATATGCGGCAGGCATGATAACGGGTATATCCGATACGTATTTCGGCTGCGACGAGCCTGTAACAAGACAGGATATGGCAGTCATGATAGACAGGATCACAAAAAGCGGCGGCGGCGAGCTTGCTGCGCGCTTTGAAGACGACAGGCTTATCACCGAATACGCATACGAAGCCGTATACGATTTAAAATATAACGGAATAGTAAACGGCGACGATGCAAACCTGTTTAATCCGTATTCGAACGCTACGCGCGCGGAAGCCGCGGTGATGATTTACAGGGCAATGCAGTCACTGTAAATCGTGGAGGTGAAATCGCATGAAAAAATTTAATACAATATTGCTTGCCGTAATACTGCTTGCGAATATTATTTTTGTAAACACGTCGGCATTTTCCGCGGCTTCGGAAAACAACAGCCTGGAAAACCGCCAGAAAACGCTTATTGCTCTCGGCATAATGAGCGAAAATTCGGAGGGCGTTATAGACAACGAAAAGCAGATAACAAGAGCCGAATTTGCCGCGTCGCTTGCGGGATTTCTTAATGTGAACCCCACGCTCCTTGCAACGTCGAGCTACTATTACGACGTGCCCGTTGACGCGTGGTACACAAACGCGGTAAACACATTAACCGAATACCGAATAATAAGCGGCGATGAAAACAAGATGTTTTATCCAGATAACGTTATAACTGTCAATGAAGCGGTGAAAATGGTTGTATGCCTGCTCGGCTACCGCGTTTTTGCCGACGGCAAAGGCGGTTATCCGAACGGATATACCGCAACGGCCTCGGAGCTCGGCTTGCTTGACGCAATGCCGCAGGGAACGCAGCTTACAAACGAGCATATGACGATCCTGCTTTACAACGCTCTTGACATTCAGATGACGCAGATGGATTTTTCCGGCGGCGATGTTTCGGTGTCGGACAACGGCAAAACGCTGCTTGAATATTACAAAAACATATATGAGGGCGAAGGCGTTATAGAAAGCATATACGGCATGACGTCATTCGGCAGCACCGTATCAAGGCGCTCCGACGCCGTTATAGACGGAATAAATTATACCTCCGATGATTTCGGAAGCTTAAGGGACAATTTCGGAAGAAGGGTTCGTTTCTATTATTACGATAACGAATCGGAGGGCACGCGCGAGCTTGTGTATATCGAGCCTTGGTATACGGACGATGTGATGGTTATATCGGACGATGATTTTGCGGGCTACGATTCCGCCTCCGGCGTTATAAGCTATTACAGCGGAAACAGGACGCTCACGGCACGCCTCGGAAGGGATGCCGTTATAATCAAAAACGGCGCCGTTATCGATACCGACGTGTCCAATTCGTTAAACATCGATAACGGTGAATTGAAGCTTATAGACTCAAACGGCGACGGGGCGTATGACCTTTGCTGTGTTGAGGAGCTTAAGACCGTTATTGCAAAGTTTGTGAATGCGGAAAGCCGAACCATTACGTATGAACAGGTTTCGGGCGACACTGCGCTAAAAAACGCAAGCATGGAATTCCCCGGCGAGGCAATGGCGCTGACGATATATTCCTCAACGGGCGCAGTTGTTGATTTTAACGCCATAACCTCCGGCGCGGTGCTTGATATAGCCGTATCGGCGGATAACAGCAGTGCCGTTATATACATAAACACCGATACAATAGAAGGAACGCTTGAAAGCATAATGCACAGCGAAGCGGAAATGAGCGTAAACGGCACGAGGTATAAGTATTACCCGGCCATGACGGAGCTCTATCCCGTAAACCCCGGGGATTCGGGTATATTCAAGCTTAATCATTACGGCAAAATAGCGTATTTTGAGAGAAGAGCATCGGACGGCGAAACGCTTCCCGTTGCGTATCTTATAAAGGCGTATATATTTACCGAGGGCGATGAGAGCTGCATGATAAAATACCTTGACGCTTCCGGAGAAATACTTACAAAAAAGGTTTCAAACAAGGTTTCGATTGACGGCGAAAAGGCAAGCACAGAAAGGGCGCTGTCCGTGCTGCAAAACGCTGTCGGCACAGTCATCGCGCTTTATATAAACAGCGACGACGAGGTTATAAAAATAGATACGGTAACGCAGGGGAGCAATGAGGACGAAAACGCACTTGTAAAAACGCTTGAGGATAACCAGTCAAATACGAACGGCAACAGATGGACGTCGTCAACGAGCACCTTCGGCAAAAAGACGGTCGTATCAGACAGCCCGATTGTGTTCGTTGTTCCGCCTACAGGCTCGGACTACGAAAAATTCAAGGACGACGCCGACTCGTACCGCATAGGAGCGCTTACCGAAATGCTCACAAACTGGGACTATCATACTGAATGCTACAGGCTCGGAAAATCCGTTTATTCGAATATAGTCGTATGGTATCAGTATAAATACGAAAGCCCCGACAGAAACAGATTTATAATGGTTGAGCAGGTTGCGCAGGCGGTTGACAAGGACGGCAATATAGTAGCAACGATAAAGGGCTACCAGGGAGCAACTCCCGTATCGATAAACGTAAGCCTTGAGGATTACAAAATCGGAACAACGTCGGACTGCGATATAATACTTCACCGCGGCGACGTGATAACCGTCGGTGCACAGGATAAAAACGGCAATATCGGAACTGTTGAGGTACATTTTGATATATCGAGAAACTGGAGCGGTTTGAATCAAATCTGTCTCGGCGGCTCGATGTTCGACAGGCCGTCATACGCAAATTACGATGCGATGTATTACTGGCTGAACTTCAACGATCTGCAGAATTATACAAGGTTTATTGCGGGCTGCCCGACGGAGATAGACGGCGAAATAATGAAATTCAAATACCCTCCCGCAAGCTCTGCCGATAACAGCGGCATGTATACATGGAGACAGTGGAGCCTGCCGCAGGACGAAAACGACTGGGATGAGCTTGCAATAATCGAAAACGGCACTCCCGTTATCGTATACGATATGGCTGCCGACTGCGTTTTTGAAGGATCGGTTGCCGATATTATGACAGCCGATATGTACGGCTGCCCGTCGCAGGTAATGCTTGATAAATATTGGGGCGAGGTTGTTGCGGTATACGTTATAAACAATAACGAGGATGCATGGAACCGTCCCGATGAGATGAAATAAGCATATAAAAGGAGGGTTTCGATGTTAAAAAAGATAATCGCAGCGCTTGTGCTGTCGGCGGCCGTGTGCCCGAGCGCATACGCATACACGGGCGTGTCCGATTGGGCAAAGGAGGCGCTTGACGCTGCATATGAGTCGCAGCTTGTCCCCGGCGGCCTTTACGAAGCGGACGTTTCCGGGGCAATAACAAAGGGAGAATGTGCGTCGCTTTGCGTAAGGTTTTACGAAGCGCACAAAAATACGGAGCTTACGCCCGCGGCAAATCCGTTCGGCGATAACGTAAGCGATGATGTGCTGAAAGCCGTGTCGGCCGGGATCACGGGAGCCTTCGGCGGCAGCACGTTTGACGAGCAGGCGGAGGCGACGCGCGAGGAAATTGCCGATATGCTTGCGCGCACATACGCTGCCGTAACGGGCGAGGAAATTTATACGGAGGATAAAGAACTGTTTGCGGACGACGGCGAAATATCGCAGTGGGCAAGGGAAAGCGTCTATTTTATACAGGATAAATCAATAATAAATATAGTCGGAAGCAATAAATTTGCACCGCAAAGAAGCGGAATGACAATACAGTCGGCGCTTATTGCGGCGTATAAAATGAATGAGCTGACAGGCAATGCGCCGGAGCCGGAGCCGGGCGAGGATGAAAAAACAACAGGCGAAATCTGCCTTGAAATGATACCATCAATAAACTTCGGAACGCAGGAGGAGCCTGTCGTAAATGAGGAAAGCGCCGTAATAGTTGTAAACGACGCCACGCAGGCGGATTACGACAGCTATATTGAGACGGCAAAGCGGCTGTTCCCGACGTTTGTTTATGAGCTGCCCGGTCAGAACTACAAGGCGGCAAACGGGAACTACATAATTAACGTAACGTATCTGAACGGAGTGTTCAGTGCTGAGGTATTAACAAACTAAATCAAAGGTGTTTTGAAAGACTTTCGGTAAAATGTCAAGAGGAAAATAAAAAAAGTTTTAATAAAATAATACGGAATATGCTCAAAAAAGCGCAAAAAGCCAACATCCTAATAAAGCCTGCTATATGGAAGCTTTTAACAGACTTTA